>CALDUB010000390.1 GCA_937923465.1 uncultured Saprospiraceae bacterium | reverse complement strand
AAATGCAGTCTGCACCCAATCAAAATCAATTGCAGCATTTTGCTGCGGATTTCCTGGTGTACTTCGCCCTTGTTTGATTTGTTGAATTAATATATTTTTAAGTTCTTCTAATTTTTCAGGATGTTCTTGTGCCACATTATTCTTTTCCATTACATCTTTTTCTAAGTTGAATAAGAGATAATCAGGCAATACCTGTTTGACTTTTGCAGGTTTTCCGCTACCAGCGACACCCGAGTTAGGCAATAAGACAAGTTTCCAATCGCCTTGTCGGATCGCAAAAACTCCAGTTTTGGAATGATGAACAGTGGATGTTCTGTCATATCTGCCCTTACCTGTCAACAATGGAAGCATGCTGTAACTGTCTTCTCCTTCATTTTCTTTAAGTGAATAATTGAGAAGGTCTGCACAGGTCGCCATGAAGTCTGTAGTACAAATAGTAACATCACTCTCAGTATTAGCTGGCACTACACCAGGCCATTTTACTAAAAACGGTACTCGATGTCCTCCTTCCAAGTAGCTACCTTTAAGGCCGGAGTAAATATAACTGGGGTTATGACCATTCTTTTTAAGTAAAGGAACATCTGCGGTAGAAGCACAACCGTTATCACTTGTAAAAATGACCATCGTATTATCTTCGATACCTTGTGCTTTAAGCGTTTCGAATATTCTACCCATCAGTGCATCTGTCATTATTACAAAGTCGGCATAGTCATTAATCTTACTTGTTCCTTTCCATGGAGCAATAGGTAACACAGGATTATGCGGAGAAGGCAAGGGAACGTACAAAAAGAAAGGTTCGGTGTTGTTTGCATTCTCTTTGATAAATTCTATTGACTTATCTACAAAAGTCGGCAACACTTGGTCATGTACAAAATCATCTGCTATATCTCCTTTTATCCAACTAGAGAAAGGATAACCCTTCCTTTTTCGTTCTGTTTTTTTCGTAGGAATTTGGGTAGGTTTATCATTCTCCAAATACACAAATGGCGGCATATTTAAAGAAGCTGGAATCATAAAAGAATAATCAAATCCCGCGTCTATTGCTCCTGATTGTAGTGGCTTGCTGTAGTCTATCTGAGCTAGACCAAAACGGTCGGTTCTTTTAGTGTAAGCATCCATATCAGAAGCACCACTTTTCAGCGTCCAATTAAGACCCAAATGCCACTTTCCAATATTAGCGGTTGTGTAGCCCTTATTTTTTAGTAATTGGGCAACACTTAATCTGTCTTTTTCAATCAAAACTGGAGAGTTCCCCCATAAAACAAACTCTTTCAAGGGTGTTCGCCAATTGTATCTTCCTGTCAAAATACCATATCGAGTCGGTGTACAAACGGAGGAAGAAGTATGTGCATCGTTAAATTTCATACCTTCTCTTCCAAATTGGTCAAGATTTGGTGTAAGTATTTTACCATCTTCATTATAAATAGTCAAATCACCAATACCGAGATCATCGGCTAGTATGTAGATGATGTTTGGTCGATTATTTTCTACAGTTGATTCCTTTTCATTTATTCCTATTTTAGAGGAACTACAACTAATTACGGAAAGACAAATCAATCCGATGATAAGTTTTAAGCTGTTGTTCATATTGCTCATCTCCTAAACTGTTAATGAAAAGTGTTTCTTCCTACACCAAATAAATTTCGATATCAATAAGTCTTTAAGTATTTCAGAAATATTCCGCTGATTATAATCAGCTAACTATACGGCTGCCAATTCTTTTTTCCAAATTTCGCCATCTGGAAAGCTATACGCCTCCAAAGATTCACTTTTCATCGTGATACTGTATCCAGGCATAACTGGTGGCATATAATGTCCATTTTTAATAACAACAGGATCATGAAAATGCTCGTGTAAATGGTCTACAAACTCAATGATGCGACCATCCAAAGAACCACTGATTGCAATAAAGTCAATCATCGATAAGTGCTGTACATACTCACATAATCCTACGCCGCCGGCATGTGGACAAACAGGTACACCAAATTTAGCGGCCATCAATAGAATAGCTAAAATCTCATTGACTCCACCTACCCTACAACTATCTATTTGACAAATCTCAATTGCCTCTGCTTGTAAGAGCTGCTTAAAAACAACGCGGTTTTGGCAATGCTCTCCTGTTGCTACCTTAATTGGAGCGACAGCTTTTGCTATTTTGGCATGACCTAATACATCATCTGGACTTGTAGGTTCTTCAATCCAATAAGGGTTAAATTTTGCCAATTGCGCCATATTTTCTATAGCTTCTCCGACATCCCATTTTTGATTAGCATCCATCATTAAGTATAAATCATCACCGATTTCCTCTCGAATAATAGCAGCACGTCGCATATCATCCTCTAGACTAGAACCTACTTTCATTTTTAAATGAGTAAACCCTTCTGCTTTCGCTTCCTGACACAATCGACGCATTTTATCGTCAGAATACCCCAACCAACCGGCCGAAGTCGTATACGCTGGATATCCTTTTTCTTTTAACTGTGCAATACGTTCCTTCTTGCCAGACTCTTTCTCTTTCAACATAGCCAAAGCCTCAGCTGGTGTGATCGCATCTGTGATATATGTGAAATCTACACAAGCAACCAACTCTTCTGGAGTCATATCAGCCAAGAGCTTCCATAATGGCTTGCCCTCTGACTTGGCGAATAAATCCCAAACTGCATTGACAACGGCACCGGTCGCAAGGTGGATTACACCTTTCTCAGGACCTAACCAACGGAGTTGACTGTCTCCTGTGATTTCTTTCCAAAATCTAGCAGGGTCCGCTTTTATATCCTCCAATCTTTTACCCACAACTAAGTGTGACAAAGAATTAATTGCTGCCGCACATAATTCATTTCCTCTACCAATCGTAAAAGTAAGACCGTGTCCCTCTAAATCAGGACTATTAGTTTTTAAAATTACATAAGCAGCTGAGTAATCAGGATCTGGATTCATCGCATCAGAACCGTCGAGAGATTTACTAGTAGGGAATCTAACATCCTTCACTTCGACACCGGTAATAGTTATATTTTTTTGCATTGTTTTATAGATTGTTCCTTTTCAGTAGAAAATTTTCACTGAAGGTGGTATTCAGCAAAAATAAGACATCAGTAATGGGCTACCTACCACCGTATTCACTTAAACCGATACTATCTTTGCCCTAATTGATTATTGTCATGAATATAAAGGCAAGTAAAGAAAAGTTTTAGTAATTTTCTTGTTCTGATACTATTATTGCCTCTAATAGGGTGTTAATATTAATTTGGGTTAAAATAACCGCAACGACTATGAAACCACAATTACTTAATCGGAGCAACGAACAACGACAAGCCTTTTCGATTAAAAGAAATCGGTATCCGAATTTTTTAAAAATCCGACACTATCACCCCGAGTTGGAGTTAGTGTATATAACGGAAGGTACAGGAACACGGTTTGTTGGTGACAATATTGAAAAATTTGAGCCAGGAGAGATTGTCTTACTCGGAGAAAACCTACCACACATGTGGTTAAACGATAAAGATTATTTTGAATCCGATTCAGATTTAATGGCAGATGCATTGTGCATTCATTTTAAAGAAGACTTTATAGGTAAACAGTTTTTTGAATTAGCAGGAGCAGAATCGCTGACTGAATTATTCAAAAATGCTCGAAGAGGTATTCGCTTTATTGACTTAGATTTTTCGGCAGCGAAAATGATGGAAGAGATAGCGAATGAAAAAGATGAATTTCAGCGACTGATTATACTGTTAACATTGCTGAATAAGCTGGCAAAGCAAAGCCATATCAAATTACTATCGAGTGAAGGATATTTAGAACGAAAACCGGAAGAATATTCAGATAAAACCCATGAATTTATATTTAAAAATTTCACTAAGCAAATTTTACTATCAGATGTAGCAGCAATAGCTAGCATGAACCCAACGGCATTCAGTCGCTATTTTAAACGAATACATCGCAAGACCTTTTCTCGATATATAATTGAAATTCGTATCGGTTATGCTTGCAAATTATTGATTGACAACAAAATCAACGTTAGTTCGGCTTGTTACGAATCAGGTTTTAATAATATTTCAAATTTCAATAAACAGTTTAGGTTTATCATGGATATGAGTCCATCACAATACATCAAAAAGCACCGCTCAATCAAGGGGAAAATATGAGAGCAGTTAAAAGACTTAATGCCAGACTATTTTACTTATTCGGAGAGTACACCTTTGAAAAAGCGATACTTTGCTGTCTTCTGTTTTGTGTCATTACATCAAATAGTTTTGCAACTGGAGACCCGCCATTAATTTTTGAAAAAATCAGTAATAAAGAAGGGCTTAATCAAAACTCAGTTTTTTCGATAATTCAGGATAGAACAGGATTTATATGGCTCGGTACCTCCAATGGATTGATAAAGAATGATGGTAGTGTCTTCAAATCATACGTCCCACATCCTGGTGACAGTACCACGCTACTTAGTAATTTAGTAACAGATATTTTTGAGGACGACCAAGATATTTTGTGGGTCGGTACACAAAACGGCTTGTGTCTCTACGAACCAGACCGAGATGCTTTTGTATGGGTCGATGAATTTAATAAACTGCTATCAAAGAAATCTGTTTTCTTTCATGAAATAATTCAAACCAAAAGCGGTAATTATTGGCTTGCTACCTCCGAGGGATTGTATATCGTGCAACAAAAAGCGGAGACCTCTTTGAGATTCAACATCAAAAAAGTTACTCAAATGCAAACGGGGAAACAGATTTTTTCTGAAAGCACTCAATTTAAGGATATATTAGAATTAGCCGATGGCACAATATTAACCGCTACAAATCAAGGGATTTTTCATCTCCAAAAACGAACAAACGGGGAAATAATACTACTCAAACATTTTAAATACTCAACCGAACAAAACCTAAGAATTAAAAATTTCTTTGCCGACAGCGAAGGGTTGATTTGGGTCGGAACGGAAGACGGTCTACGATTTTTAGAAATTAATACAAGGAACGGAAAATATAGTTATAATGGCACTGCACCACTCCGTTTCTCGTCTGAAGAGATCCGTCTAGAAGGTACAAGTATCACCTCTTTTTTAGAAGATACAAAAGAGCATTTATTTATTGGAACATTTAAAAAAGGTCTGTACCGCCTGCATAAACCAACAGGAACAATAGAAAACTATCGACCTCAACCAGAAAACCCATACAGCATCAGTAGTAATGTGGTTAATGATCTAATGTCTGACCAATCAGGCGTAATTTGGTTGGCAACGGCGCATGGTGGAGTTGATAAGATTGATCTCAGTCGCAAACCTTTTTTCAATTTAAGTGCTCAGTATTTTAATCCAAACAGTCTATCGAGTAATCTTATTAGCGGTATTTTGAAAGATAGCAAGAATCGACTTTGGGTCGGTACTTTTCAGGAGGGTATGAATATTTCTAAGTCTGAATTTTCTTTTGCAGACATTTACAAAATGGAGTTTCGCAAGACTCTAGAAAATGAACATATTCAGTTTTTTTACGAAACTCCAGATCGCCTGATTCTAATCGGTACAAACGAGGGAATGCGGATCTATGACTTAGATACCGACGATTTTATTTCATTACCAGAAAACCATCTTTTGCACCAACTTTTGGGAGGCAAGCAAATAAACTACCTATTACAGATCGGTAAGGAAATATGGGTGGCAGAATCCAATAAACTCAGTAAAATAACAACACAAAATTCTACACGAGATTTACTAACAGGAAATTTCACTTACACATCATATGCAGAGCAAACACAAGCCGAATTACAATCTCCGACCGACATCATAAATGTAATGTTACATGACCCCGATACAGGTATATGGTTCGGTACACGAAACGGTCTGTACTTACTAAAGGAAGATGACAACTCAGTTTTTGAAATATTCCGACATGATGTACGCAACATACAAAGCATAAGTAGTAACAATATTTTTTCGTTGTATAAGGACCAAGAAACTGCCAATATATGGGTCGGAACTTTTGGAGGTGGATTGAATAAAATCGTTTTTGACGGAGAAAAAAACGTACAAGGTTTTGAACGCATTACTAAACGTGATGGGCTACCTGACAATGCCATTTATTCTATCTCGGAAGACAAAAATGGTTTTCTATGGTTAAGTACGGACGGCGGTATCGTAAAAATGAATCCAGAAACTCATGCGATCAAAGTCTTTAACATGGAGGACGGTTTGTCCGCCAATAATTTCAGAAAAAACTCTGCTCTCCAACTACAAAATGGAACACTACTTATGGGTGGTCTCAATGGTTTGACGATTTTTGACCCACTGAGTATACTCGAAAATCCTTATCCTCCTCATCCCGTCATAACGGATTTGAAAGTGATGAATAAGTCAGTTTATCCTAATCAAGAATTTCGTGGTCAGATTATTCTAAAAAAACCAATTTACAAGACCAAGCAGATTACGCTACCATATAATCTCAATCAGATCACTTTTGAATTTGCAGCAATGCATTACGCCGCTCCCAAAAAGAATTCTTTTCGTTATAAACTGGAAGGTGTTGATGCAGAATGGACTATGGTTGACAATATCCAAAATTTTGCGAGCTACTCCGATTTGCAAGCTGGAGAATACACCTTTAATTTACAAAGCTTTAACGGTGACGGACTCCCAAGTGAAGAAATTCAAACTGTAGAATTAACCATTAAAAATCCTTTATACAAAACGGCATGGGCATATCTTCTTTATTTTATCGCTCTTTTACTAATTGGATTTTTCGGCTACCGTTACGCTATGGATATGATCGGTTTGCGTCGCCGAGTGACAGAAGAGGAACGTGAAATTGAACGCATCAAAGAACTTAACAAGGCGAAATTAGAATTCTTTACTGACATGAGTCACGAATTGCGTACTCCATTGACCCTGATTATCAGCCCATTAGAGCATATTTTACAAGATAAAGAACTACCGCGCAACCTCAAGCGCAAAATGATAGATATCAACGAAAATGGACGAAAACTACTTGACTTAACCAACAGTTTGATTGATTTTAGAAAAGTTGGTGAGGGAAAAATGAAACTCACGGTAGTAAAAAATGACCTTGGAGAATTCATATTCAAGACTGCTGCTGCATTTCAAAATTACGCAGAAGATCGAAATATCGAATTTTGCATTATCACACCAAAAGAATCCCTTAAAGGTTGGTTTGATCCTAATATCATTGAACGCGTCTTATATAACCTCCTTTCTAATGCATTTAAATACACTCCAGAAAAGGGAAAGGTGGAAGTTAATTTAGAAAAAATAGATAATGAAACAGCTCGTATCAAAGTAATAGATACAGGAAAAGGAATGAGTAAAAAAGAGATTGCAAACATCTTTGAACGCTATTTCTCAAGCAATCCTATCAAAAGCCTTTTCGGAACAAGTGGTATAGGACTTTCATTGGTCAAAAAATTACTTGACCTGCACAATGGGCAAATTGAAGTTAAAAGTTCGCAGAGAGAAGGTACTTCTTTTCAGATTACGCTACCAATTGGCAATGGCGAAGAAGCCATTATGCCAGAGGAGGAAGTAGCGACAATTGTTCCTTTACCTGCTATTATCCCACCCTCAGAAAAAGAGCTTCCACAAGTACTTTCATCAGACCAAAAGCAAACACTGTTAATCGTTGAAGACAACCCAGACATTCAGGAACTCATCACTAATATTTTTGAGGAAACGTTTACTGTATTAGTAGCAGGAGACGGAGTGGAAGGTTATAAAGCTGCAATACAAAACAAACCCGATTTGATTATCTCAGACGTCATGATGCCCAATATGTCAGGTTTTGAATTGAGTGGCAAACTCAAAAGTGACATTCGAACAAGCCATATTCCACTTATTATATTAACGGCTTTAAATGATTTTGAGAGTAAGAAGACGGGTTTTGAACAGGGAGGAGATGTATATATTTCTAAACCTTTTTCTCCAGAATTGTTAGAATTTCAAGTCAACAACCTATTAAATACTAAGCGAAAAGAGAAAGAATATCAAAAAACAAAAACAAGAATGGAGCCATCTGTTCCTGTCAATACAGAAAATAAGAAAGAGGTGTTTTTACAAAAGGTGATTGATATAATTGAGAAAAATTATCAATCGAGCGACTTGAGTGTAGAGATGATTGCCCAGCAAACTCACTTTTCGTACATTCAATTTTATCGAAAATTTAAGGCCATTACGGGCATCAATGCAAAAGAATATATTCGGACTTTCCGATTAAAGAAAGCTGCACATATTTTTAAAAGTAATCCCGAAAAGTCGGTTGGAGAGGTTGTGTACTCCGTAGGATTTTCGAGTTTATCACACTTTACGAGTGCATTTAAAAAAGAGTTTGGAGTAACACCTACTAAGTTTAAGAAAAACTTGTAGAATATATTATTCCATATAAAAAGATATCAAGGAAACGTGTACAACATTCAGAACATTGATCAGAAAATTTGCAAGCTTAAAATTTCGGCAAAAAAAATAATGGGAGTTCATTTTAGCTAGAAATAAATCGAGACAGACATCCCGTTTCAAAACAGACTGGATAATGAAACATATTATTTCAATACTA
>CALDUB010000389.1 GCA_937923465.1 uncultured Saprospiraceae bacterium | reverse complement strand
TCTGGCTGTACGAAAGTTCCCCATTCGATTTGAGGTGTTCCGTCATGACCTTGGGCGCGTTCGATAGCGTAATTTGCCATCGTTTCTACTACCCATTCAAAGTTTTCAGGACCGACACTTGCGTAGTCTGCATCTGGTGCTGGATTACAAAAGTCAATCGCTATTGGAATACCATCACGTACGGCAAACTCTACAGTATTGAAATCATAACCCAATGCTTTGTTTAATGCCAAAACACCTTCTTCGATTTCTTTTAATAGCTCATCAGATACATCAAAATTCGCTGAGTAGCGTAAGTGGTGCGGGTTGCGTGGCTCGTAGTGCATCACACGAACATGCTTGCGACCGATACAGTAGCAGCGAAAGTAGCTCGTAAATTCGATACCTTCTTGCAACATCATCACCAATTGCTCTGTCTCATTGTAAGCATCCCAAATCTCTTGTAGACTTTCTACTTTGTAAACAGATTTCCAACCACCACCTGCGTGCGGCTTCATCCACAACGGAAAATCACCTAAGTATTCCAACATTGCATTCCAATCTAAAGGATATTTTAGATTAGTAAAACTTGCTGAAGTTGTGTCGTCTGGGTGCGTGTGAGAAGGCAAAAGAACCGTCTTTGGCACTGCTATTCCGATTTGCTCGGCTAATACATTGTTAAAGTATTTCTCGTCAGCAGACCACCAAAATGGGTTGTTCAAAACGATTGTTCCTGTTGCTGCTGCATTTTTGAGGTATGCACGGTAAAAAGGAGCGTCTTGAGAAATACGGTCAATGATGACAGCGTAATCTGTCGCTTGATTTTGCATAACTTCGCCAACCATTACTGGTTCTGCGCTGATGCCTTTTACTTTTTTGCTATTGATGCGCTTAACAAGTGCCTCAGGGAATGTGCGTTCTTGTCCGTATAAGATGCCTATTTTTTTCATTCTTTTGTTGGTTGTCGGTTGTTCGTTATTCTACGATACGACCAGCATGAAGGGTAAAACTGTATTCTTTATTGGTTTTTGAGATTAACATCGCATTTCTGCTGGCTAATTATTCATCAATGACAAATAATGTGGGAACATATCCCGCCACAATGGCCAGTCATGTGGCTCGTGACCTCTGATGTCTAACCAATGATTGATGCCTTTAGAATTCAAAATACCTGACATTTGTAGATTACTATCTAAACAGATGTCTTTATGTGAGGTACCCAAAATGATTTTCATGTTGTACAACTCTGGGTTGTCATTGCTTGGCATGAAATCCATTGGGTTATTGAAATATACATCCTCGTTGTAATGACCGTCTACAAATGATTTGATATCAAACGAGCCACTCATACTAAACAAGTGACTGACTGCCTCTGGGTGACGGAATGCATAGTTTGCAGCCATAAATCCACCAAAACTTGGTCCGCCTACAGCAACTTTTCCAGTCCCGCTAATCTCACGCAATTGAGGGATGAACTCCTCGTGCAAAAAGCGGTCGTAAAAGTTGTGATTTGCTACGCGTTGCAAAGGATGCGTATTTTTATTATACCAACTTTCTTTGTTGATAGAGTCAACGCAGTAAATTTGCACCATACCTTGCTCGACAAACCATTTTACACTATTGATTAAATGGAAATCTTTGCACTCATAATAACTGCCTAATGTCGTCGGAAAAATAACGATTGGATAGCCACGGTCACCGAATTTTAACATCGGAATATCGCGCTGTAAAACGTGAGAATAAAAATTAATATGTTGCTCTCGCATGATTTGGTTATTAGTTCTTGGTTACTTGTTCTTGGTTATATGTTAGTGGTTATTCTTGAAATTAAATTTTGATAAAAAATACTACTTTTTTAAGTCAAATTTTAATGCGACTAAATCTTCTGTAAAGAGATTTTTTTCCTATTAAAATTATTACTTCAAACAAGAACAAGCTGAAATAATAACCAATAATTAATAACCAATAACTAACTTACGCACACAAATGTATAGGCTTTTCACCAAATAAAAAAGTGTTAAACTATAGCTTTCGATTAGTTAGAAATTATCCAATTTGAGCTCTGCAATAGATTCACATGTTTTCATTGTGTTGGACAGAATTATTCTTTGAAAATTCACAAAAATCATTCAATTCTACCAGATTATATGACTTTTATAAAAAACGTATTCCAAAAAATATTCCGAATATTATTCAAAAAAAATATTCATTCAGAACAAAATTCTGTAAAAACGACTTCAAATTACTTTTTCTCGCGCAAACTATCAAAAAACGTATGTATCGACATTTATTTTCCGCCCTCTTATTTTGGACGCAAAAAACGCAAATATCCTGTTCTGTTTTTTAACGACGGACAGGATATGGAAGCGGTAAAACTGGTGTCTACTTTGGAAAAATTATATACAAAAAAACAGCTTAGAGAACTCATCGTTTTTGCCTTTCATCCTAATGATAGAATGCAAGAATATGGAACCCAATCAACTCTAGATTATGCCGGTAGAGGAAATCAATCTCGCGCTTATCAAGACTTTTTGACGGAGGAGTATTTATCGGAAATAAAAAATAAATACCGTGTTAGTGAAAAGGCAGAAGATTGGGCAATTGCGGGATTTTCTTTGGGTGGATTATCGGCTTTTGATATAGCTTGGAATCATCCTCATATTTTTGGGAGAGTAGGTGTCTTTTCGGGTGCCTTATGGTGGCGCAGTAAAGCATTTATAGAGGAAGACCCAGATGCGGATAGAGTTGTGCATGATTATGTGGAGGCAGCACAAAATAAGCCAAATCTAAAATTTTGGTTTCAAACGGGTACAAACGATGAAATCGACGACCGCAATAATAATGGCATTATTGATAGCATTGATGATACGACGGATTTGATAAATTTATTGAAAAGAAAAGGATATTCGAATGCAGATATTGTGTATCGAGAAGTAGAAGGAGGCGAACATAATCCTGATACCTGGAGCGAGGTTTTACCTGAATTTTTAAAATGGGCATGGTAGAGACGTGGCATTGCCACGTCTCTCTTTATGTTTGTTATTCTACGTCTCCTAATCTTGGGATACCAAGATAAGAGACGTAAAAAATGCCGTCTCTATTCGTTTAATGACCAGTTATACTCTGTATAGTCAACTACTGCATCAGCATTAATCGGTGTAGTTGAGTACTTGTTCAAAAACTCTTTCAAATCACCAAAATCAGAACCATACCAATCAAATATCTTTGAAACGGTCACTTTATCTGCCGTGATAGTATTGAAATCTGCATTGTTAACAAACTTCTTAGTTTGTTTCTCCAACAAACTTTCCAAATTACCTGCTGTAAAAGCACGATTGTGTAAAGAAGGACAAGATTTAGCAGCACAGTTTACTGCAAAATGAATGCGTGCATCTTTGTATGTTGGACGTAAAATACCATTCTCGATTTCATTTAAAGAGTATGTTTTCTTACCGATATTAATCCATTTATCATCCCATACTTTACCACCTGACAATTCTTGAATACTACCCAATGGATAATTATCAATGATTTTCTTTACCGTAAATGCATTGTATGCATTAATCCAGTAAGCCATTTTCTCGTTACGTGACCAAGTTGCTACAGGAGGGTTATTTTTCAATTCGTCCAAGTAAGCATTAAATTTAGTTTGCGCACCTCTAAATCCTTGGTAGTTTACCTTACCCGTATTGCTAACATTTTGCACCAATAAAGCATTCCAATCATCGTGTGTCGGTGCGCCTACCATTTTTGCTGGCATTTCAGTTGTTGGTGTATTTACAGTTGGTGTCGATACTTTTGTATTTTTTACCGTTGATTTAGCTTTCGCTTTTTCCTTCTCCAATTTGCCCGCTGCAGGAGTCGCATCAATTAGATTACCTCCTCCCGCTCTTTGCGCAGCTGCTCTTTGGCGTAGTCTATCCGCATCCGTCATTGGAGTCGAAGCATTACTTCCGTTATTAAGAGTAGCCGAACTTAAATCTTTTAAACCTGCACTATTAGCTGCTTTATTAGAAGCTTCATCAGATGCTTTTTTTGCAGCCATAGATGTTCTCTTATCCATATTTCCACTCAATTCATTCTCTTCTTGAACATCAGAAACTGCCATTTCTTTAGCGTTCATTGTTGGCACTTCTTCTTTTTGTTCTTTAACATCTTCGGTTGGTTTATTGGCATTATTGCAGGCTGCAAAAACAGTTACAATCGCTAATAGAAGGAAGAAATTTATTTTCTTTGACATAATTTTTTTGTTGAGAGTTGTAAATTCTAGTCTCTATTTACAACCGTTTATCGTTAGTTTTTAGATTTTATTCCAGAATGAATGTAATACATTCTGGAATAAAATCTATTTGCTCGCAGTCGCAAGACACAAGAAAAACTGTATGATGGTCTTTAATGTTTTCCTTTATGACGCAAGATTGTGCGAACATAGACATTTTTAACAAAAACTTAATTAGATTTCTGCATGAGTGAATGCTGTTCGTATGTAAACGAATGCGACATTTGCGTTATTAATTCGCAAAGTTACCATTTTCAGATGTCATAGATGTTTTTTGGGAATGAGAAAAATGGTTAGATTTGCGGTTCGGTTAGTTATTTTTAGAGAATTGAGGAATGATGAAAAAGTAGTGAATAATAAATAGCACAATAACCAATAACATAATAACCAATAAAAATGTCAGTAAAAGTCAGCAATCTCTCAAAAATATACGGTGACCAACGTGCCGTAAATAGCATCTCTTTTGAGGCGAAAAAAGGCGAAATATTGGGTTTCCTAGGTCCGAATGGCGCAGGAAAAACAACGACGATGAAAATCCTAACTGGCTTTATTCCTCAGTCTGAGGGAACAGCAGAGGTCTGTGGTTTTGATACGGAGACTGAGTCTATGGAAGTTCGTCGTCGCATTGGTTATTTACCAGAGCACAATCCGCTGTATAAAGATATGTATGTGCGCGAGTACTTGGACTTTGTGGCAGGTCTGCATGGCATCAAAAATAAGAAAAGTCGCGTGGCTGAAATGGTGGAAATGACGGGATTGACTCGGGAACAAAACAAACCAATTGGCGCATTGTCAAAGGGTTATCGTCAACGTGTTGGTTTGTCACAAGCGATGATGCACGACCCTGAAGTTTTGATATTAGATGAACCAACTTCTGGTCTTGACCCTAATCAATTGGTCGAAATCCGTAGTCTAATCAAACAAATCGGGGAACAAAGAACTGTTATTTTCTCGACGCATATCATGCAAGAAGTGCAAGCTTTGTGCGATAGAGTTTTGATTATTAACAAAGGTAATCTGGTGGCAGATGATACTATTGATACGCTACAGCAGCGTGTTGCGGGGGAAAGTGTGGTGACTGTTGAGTTTGCAGAAACAACCAATTCAAAGAAATTGGAGACTATTAAGGGAGTAAAGAAAGTAATTCTTCTGAAAGACAAGACTTACCAAATTTTCGCATCCGCAGATAGTGATGTCCGCGCAGAGGTTTTCCGCTTTGCTGTCGACAATCGTTTGACGCTATTGGGTATGCAAAAAGAGGTGTTTAGTGTGGAGGATGTTTTCCGTAAGCTCACGAAATAAAAAGTTTTAAAGTTGAATAGTTTTAATACACTGTAAATGAAGTTTGTTAAACTTTTTTCGTCCTTTATTTTTGTGGAGAATAAGGCAAAAAAATTAAGCATAGCCGTAGCTATAGTTCATTTTTTTAACGCAGTTATCCGCGAAAAGAAAGACTCGAAAAAT
>CALDUB010000388.1 GCA_937923465.1 uncultured Saprospiraceae bacterium | reverse complement strand
CAATATGACCTCTGGGCAGATGATATTTTTGCAACAGAATATACAACTCCAGCAGTATCTCCAGTTCCTTTTTTATCTCAACTCGGTCCAGACGGGAAGATATATATGGTGACTTATTTTCGAAATGATGTTTACCATGTTATTCACGACCCTGACTTTCCTGAAGAGATGTCAAAAATTGAAAATAACGCATTCACTATACCGAATAAGAATTATGCTAATCTCCCGTACTTCCCAAACTACCGCCTCGGTCCAATCGACAACAGCCCCTGCGACACCCTCGGCATCGACAATCTCCCTGTAGCTAACTTTCGCTTCGATGTTTTCACTGATACCGTTCATTATAGAGACCTTTCCACTGGCGCACCGACGAGTTGGTATTGGACATTTGGCGATAGTGCAGAAACGAACGGGCAACATCAAAATAAGATATACAGTTCAGGTGGAGCTTACGAAGTCTGTCTAACCGTCAGCAATGAAAACGGAAGTGATACTTGGTGTGACACTGTCCAAATATTAACAACCGATGTTGTCGAACAGCAGCATTTAACTATAGAGTCTTCCATTTACCCAAATCCTTCCGACGGTTTAGTTCTTTTGCAAATGGAACAAAATCTACCTCGGGACAGTCATTTCAGAGTATATGACCAAGCAGGGCGATTGGCATTTGAGAAGGAATTGCAATCAGGTTTAGATAAACAGAATATTGAGATGTATGACTTGCTGAATGGAATGTATTTTTATGAGATATTGTTGAGTGATTTTGTGATTGGGAATGGGAAGTTGGTGATTGGACGGTAGGTTTCAAAATTAGGCTTGCAGATTTTCCCTCTGGTCAACTCAACAATCCTGCGAAATCGCTAATGAAGATTGTAGAGTTGAGCGCAGCGAAAATCTGCAAGCTGGACTAACTTCTAAAAATAATAAAAACAATTAAGGTCATCGAGCCGCCACTTTCTTAACCCCCAATTTCTTAAAATCAGGATGCCTCTCCTCACCAGCCAATAGCGCCAAAGTCGCTCCAATTAATAAAGGCGCGGCAATCCCATAATAAGGCGTCACGATATCATTAGAAGTTAGATTTTGGTCGATATTTAAAGCCGCGAAACGGTCTAAAAGTAACTCTCCTTGTTGGTGTCTCACAGGAGTAGGTAATTTGCCTTTCTCTTTCTTAAAAGTAATGAAAAGCGGATGGTCATAAGGTAGCGCCTCAAAGCTCAAAGAAGGAGCTGCCATTGAAAAAGTTGAATTCCAATACTTCCCTTTTTCAATGAGCTGCGTATCGCCCAGAGGTGGGAGAGAAGGTAGCACAATGATTTCTTTGATGAGCGGAAGTTCTTTTGCTAACTTGTTGATTTTTAGTACGTTATTTACTTGTCTTCCTTCAAAAGTATAACTCTCATTTGCAATTAAAAGCTTTGGTTCTATTTGTTGGAAAGCATTAATTAAGTCCTTCTCTTCTGTTTTTGGAGAGAGATTTGTCCAGACTGCGCCTACCGCATTACATGCTAGGAATGCCATGATTTGCTCTGGCATTTTCTCTGTTACACCGACGACGACGTCACCTGGTTTTATCTTAAGATAGCGCAGATAATCTGCAAAAGAGGTCGTTTGAGTCAGTAACTCTTGCCAAGGAATTGCAATGCTTTCGCCACGAGACGGCGCATAAAAAATAGCTGGTTTGTCGTCTCTATATTGACGGAATATATGTTCAGAATAGTTGAGTAGACTACCTGTAAACCACTTGTCAGGAGCTTCGAAAACTTCTGTATAATCAGCGTGCGAAATGACATTGAAGTTTCTCCAAATTGCTTCCTTGTAAGCTGGATTGCTATTCTTCTTTAGTAGTGCTAAATCGCCAGAATTACGCATAGTATAATCATACTCAGAACGTATCCAAGTCATAAATTTTTCACTCTCATTAGGTAGTTCATTCATAGGTACAGTCTATTTTGCGGCAAATTAAGGAAATTTTTCATTCATTTGACGGGAATTAAAAAAACAAGTTACTTTTGTGTGAGAATATTATCAATAAAATCAATATTTCCCGAAATGAAAACGAAATTATTTCTTCTCCTATGTGCTTGTTTCTTGTTCCAAACATGTACGCCACCGACCAACAAATTACCAACAGACGACGGCAAAATAGAAGTTGTCTTTCTACAACTCAATGATGTCTATGAAATTGCGCCCAGCGACGGAGGCAAAATAGGAGGTATGGCGCGTGTCGCTACTCTGATGAAAAAATTGGAAAGAGAGAATCCGAATACATTCTGTGTATTGGCAGGTGACTTTTTGAATCCTTCGCTCATCGGACAATTAAAAGTTGACGGAAAGCGTATTAAAGGAGAACAAATGGTGCAGGCTATGAATGCAATCGGGGTTGATTTTGTCACTTTTGGCAATCATGAATTTGATATTAAGCAACACGAATTACAAGCTCGAATGAACGAAAGTGATTTTGTATGGCTAGGGACAAGTGTGCGTGAAGTCGTTGATAATCAACAGATTAAATTCCATAAAGTCAAGGATGGCGTTAAAGTAGAAGCCGTCGATAATTTCATTTTAGAGGTAGGAGATAAAGACGGTACGACAGCTAAGATTGGATTGTTTGGAACTACAATCGACTCTAATCCAAAGGATTATGTTTATTACCAAGATTACTATCAAAGAGCAATAGAAGAGGCGCAAATATTAGAAAAAACTTGTGATGTTGTGATTGGATTGACACACTTGGAGATTGACCAAGATGTAGCATTAGCGAAAAAAATGCCTGTAAATGTGCCACTTTTTATGGGTGGACATGACCACGATAATATGAGTGTGCCAGCAGGGAATACCGTTATTACCAAGGCAGATGCCAATGCAAAATCTGCTTACATTCACCGCGTGACAATTACCAATACAGCAGAAGGAAAGAAAGTAGATATAAAGTCAGACTTAGTGAAAATAACGGATGCCATACCCGAAGACCCAGCGGTTGACGCATTGGTTGATAAATGGATGAAAATACAAGATGAACTAATCACACAGATTTATCCAACGCCTTATCAGAAAATTTATGTCGCTACAGAACCTCTAGATGCGAGAGAAAGTAGCGTCCGTAATTTTCAGACAAACTATGGAACAATAATGACAAAAGCGATGTCTGCTGCTGCCAAAAATGATATTGTTGGAAGTTTTACAAATGGAGGTTCTACGCGCATTGATGACCAGTTAAAAGGGCAGATTTATGCCATTGATATCTTTCGTGCCTTGCCATTTGGAGGAGGAATGTCTGAGGTTAAGATGAAAGGAAGTTTGTTGAAAAAAATGCTAAATCAAGGTCAGAAGAACAAAGGAAACGGAGGTTTTTTGCAATTGGATAACTTTGTTTATGACCAAGAAAATATGACTTGGAAAGGGGATAATCAAGTGATTGTCGATGAAAAAGAATATTGGGTTGCTATTACAGATTTTCTATTGACAGGATACGAAAGCGGTATGGATTTCTTTACGAAGGATAATCCTGAAATCTTAGAAATCGACCAAGCAGAAGAAGGGGCAGAAATGCGTGG
>CALDUB010000387.1 GCA_937923465.1 uncultured Saprospiraceae bacterium | reverse complement strand
GAGAATGAAGACGGAGAAGTGCTTTTTGCATCAGGAAATTATGATGATGAAAATTATGAATTATACGCTCAAAATGAAGACTTTGAACCGCATTATCAGACAATTATAAGTGAAGACCAAGCGCAGATTTACGAGTTTGTTTTTGGTGATGTCAATAATGAAGTTTCGACAGTATTGTCACGCGGGAATATTGCATTAAAAGACAACCGCTTAGTTCCAGAAGGATTTTTGACGGAGCATTTTACTTATGATACGGTGAGTATTTATGGAAATGCGGTGACCGACCCCGATTTTAATATAGAGTCAGGCGTGCAAGGTAGCGGTACCGATATTGTACATTATCATGTGCCTTTGAATGGAAATACGGATAATCTAATTATCACAGCACGTTTCTTTTATCAATCAACGCCGCCAAAGTGGATGCAAGAAATGTTTGACGAAAGTACACCCGAAATTGAGCTTTTTAGAGGTCAATTTGATGCGGCAGACCGTACGCCATTTTTGATAAAACAAGATACTGTTCATGTATTAGGTTTGAGTTCAACTAGAGTAGTCACACAAAATTTAACTGAAATATATGCCTCAGGGAATGGTGTTTTATCTCTTGAATTGCTCGAAGACCAAATAATAACTGTCTTTAATTTGTCAGGAAAGCAAATTTTGCAGCAAAAAATGTCAGAAGGAAAGCAAGAATTGAATACGGGCGTATTAGGCGAAATTCTTGTTGTACTTTTGGAAGGAAAGAGTGGGGAAGAAGCGCAAAAGATTTGGGTGTATTAAACTTCATCTAATTTTTAATATCAAGTGTAAACTTTGGACTTTAGACGAAAGATGTTAGACGTTAGATAAATCATACCAAATGCAGTGACAATAACTTACTTATATTACTGATTATCAAAACAAAAACGATTGGTAATATTTTATATTTGTTTAAGTCTAACGTCTAATATCTTCTGTTCAAAGTCTAATATAAACTAACAACCAATAATTAATTAATAAAGCATGCAAAAGACTTACCTTAAATTATTTTCATTCTGTTTAACCCTTTTTGCGTTTAATCTGCCAGCACAAGTATCGTTTACCGCGATGAGCAATTTGTTGGGTAGTGGAAACGGTATCGAAGATTGTGCCGTTGATATGAATGGCGATTATCTGGATGATATCGTCCGTGTTTCTAGTGCAGGGGTGCGTATTGATTTTCAGCAAGCAGACGGCACGTTTGTTTCTGAAATGTTTAGTATGAATCTGCAAGCAGTACCTTCTTGGTCTATCTGTGCGGGAGATTTGAATGATGATGGATTTAATGATTTGTTATTGGGTGACGGTAATCGTGTGTCGTTTATTATGGCGCAAGACAATGGCGCTAGTTATGTGGAGCAAGCGATTCCTGACTATATCTTTTCTCAGCGTACAACGATGAATGACATTGATAATGACGGTGATTTGGATGCTTTTGTTTGTCATGATGTGGACCAATCTCACCCATACCGTAATGACGGAACGGGAAATATGGTGGAAGACCAAACCTTGATTGAAACAGTGCCTTTAGCAGGTAACTATGCGAGTATTTGGGTGGATTATGATAACGACGGTAACACAGATATGTACTTGACTAAGTGTCGTCAAGGAAGTTCGTCGGGAGATATAGAGCGTACAAACGCGATGTACCGTAACAACGGTGACGGAACTTATACGGAGGTTGGCGCAGCAATTGGAATGGCAGACAATGCACAGTCTTGGGCGACGACTTTTGAGGATTATGACAATGACGGTGACTTTGATGCATTCATCGTAAATCATGATTTTGCTAACCGTTTTATGCGTAATAATGGAGACGGCACGTTTACGGATATTATCGGAGAAACAGGTATTCCTGGTAATGATTTGGGCGCATGGGAAAATGCTTCAGCTGATTTTAATAATGATGGTTTCGTTGATATTCTTTCTGAATTAAGTAAGGAAATTTACATTAATAATGGAGATTTTACTTTTACTGGAATTGATTTTGGATTTGATGACGGCGGTATTGGTGACTTCAATAATGACGGTTGGTTAGACATTGTCTCTGGCAACACTATTCAGATGAATAACGCAGAAGGTGGTAACAACTGGGTTAAAATCAATACACAAGGTATCGTTTCTAATCGCAATGGTATTGGCGCACGTGTCGAAATTCACGGTGATTGGGGTATCCAAGTTCGTGAAGTACGTTCGGGAGAGTCTTTCTCTCCAATGAGCAGTTTAACGACTCACTTTGGTCTTGGCGAAGCAACTGAAATTGACCAAATTATCATAAGATGGCCTTCTGGGATTATCACTTCAGTTGACAATCCAACAATTAATACAACGCACTTATTATTAGAAGCAGAATGTGTTTTAGACCCTTCTGTAATTGTATTGGATGGTGAAAATACTATCTGTCCAGGTGATGTCGTCACTATCAATGCACCTGATGCTTTTGACTCTTATATTTGGTCAAATGGCGAAACGGGTTCTTCTATCACAGTAAGCACGCCTGGTACTTATAGCGTTGCTTTATTTGACGCAGAAGGATGTGCTTCTGTATCTAATTCGATTGGAATTTCTTATGTGAGTCAGTCTGCACCAACGATTGCTATTGACGGAGAACTTGTCTTGTGTGAAGGAGAGTCTGTAACCTTAACTTCCTCTATTGGAGCAAGTTATACGTGGACAAATAGCGAAGAAACACAAAGTATCGAAGTTAGTACAGCAGGAGCTTATTCGGTTGGAACAGCTAATTTATGTTCTGATGAACTTCTATACTCTGAGCCAATTGTGGTGATGGTTAACTCTGCACCAGCACCAACAGCCGAGGACGCAGTTGCTAATTTTGATGGTACAGTTGAGTTGTCAGCTACGGGGCAAAATCTTAACTGGTATGATGCACCGACAGAAGGTACATTATTAGGTTCTGGTTCTGTTTTTAATACAGATATTAATGGTATGGCGACAGATTACTATGTCGATGCGACCTACGTTTATGGCGGTGGTAATGCGGTTGGTGGTAAGTTGACGACATCTGGTGGAGGTGGATTACCTTCGACAGGAGCTTATAGCTATTTCGACACTTACGAGCCGTTTACTATCGTAGAGGTTGATGTTGAAGTACCAAGTAATGCACCAGAAGGTATTCGTACTATTCAATTGTTTGACGGTTCAGGTCAAATGTTAGAAAGTGCGACTTTTGATTTGGTGACGGGTTTGCAGACGATTACTTTAAATTTTGAAATACCAGAAGAAGGCACGGACTATTCATTACGTTGTGTTGAGAATAACCTGTTTCGTAATAATGGCGGTGTAGATTATCCTTATGAAATTGGTGATTTGGCGACTATCACGACTTCATTTTATGGCGACCAATACTACTATTACTTCTATAACTGGAAAGTAGAAAAGCCAAGTATTTCTTGTATTTCGGAACGTACTGAAGTTTCTGTAACGCTTTCGGGGGTTGATAATTTGACGCAGGTTACCAACTTAGAAGTTTTTCCAAACCCGACATCTGAAGTTTTAAATATCCGTTTTACGGCAGAAACTTCTGAAGCGATGATTATTCGTTTGACAGATGTATTGGGTAGAACTATTCAGGAACGAGCATTGAGCAACTTGAATGTTGGTGAAAACATGGAGCAGTTAAATGTTTCTAAATTACCAACAGGTGTTTACAATCTTCAATTGAACATGGGAGATAAGAATGCTTACCGCAAGGTGGTTGTTGATTAGAATTATATAAATCTACATATAGAGAATCCCGAACTTTTGTTATGAGAGTTCGGGATTTCTTGTTTTGAACAATATTGTGAAAATTGGGGTTAGTAAGAAGTGAATTTATTCCAACAACAGAACATACCAGACTTTATCCAAAAGATAGCAGAAAGAGAAGGCTACTCTTATACTTTTGACGCTCAAAATGCTGTCTATATTGTAAGTGTACCCAATGGAAAACTCATTTATGCAGAACACTTTTTCGACCAGAAAATCAGTGACCGCAGCATGGATTATTTTCTCGAAAACGAGAATGAATTAGATTGGCGCACAACAGAATGGCGAGACTATGAAAAGGAAAAATTGGCGCAAATAAAATTCAAAAATATCGAATGGACACATGACCAAATCAAAATGTTTGGTAAGATTATCTATGTGCCGCGTTATTCTGCCTGGTATGGTGACGCCGATACAGAGTATACTTATTCTGGTTTGACAATGCAACCCAAAGCATGGAACAAAGGACTCAATTTTATAAAGGAGAAAGTCAATAAAATAGCAAATTTAGAGTTTAATAGTGTCTTGTTAAATTGGTATCGAGATGGAATAGACTCTATGGGCTGGCATGCAGATGATGAAAAGGAATTGGGACAAAATCCAGTCATCGCCTCTGTAAATTTTGGCGCGACAAGGCGATTTATTTTACGCAGAAAGGATAACAACAAAGAGAAGGTTGAAGTAGCTTTAAAGCACGGGACATTGCTCATAATGGCAGGAGAAATGCAGCATCATTGGCAGCATT
>CALDUB010000386.1 GCA_937923465.1 uncultured Saprospiraceae bacterium | reverse complement strand
CTGTCGCAAATCTGATTTCAATATCATAAATCGCGCTTTCTTCCACATCAATATCATATTGCATCCATTCGCCTTCGTCAATAAAACCAATGTTAAAACCATTCGTATTGACGTTATCTTGACAGGGTTCAATATCTACTCCGTCGTTACGGTATGCCCAGCCTTTATTCCATGCCGAGTAACTGCCCGTAGAAACGTGATAAGTCGCCAAATCAGTATCAAAATAAGCAAAACCATTGCGTCCCATATCATAATCTGTGGCATAAACCACTCCTGGAATAGACTGCGTGTTATAAGGCTTTGTTTCATCAGAAACCACTTGACGAAACATTGCATCTATCACATCTGGTTGATATTTACAATTTTCCATACGATAATTTTCCGCTAATTCTAATAAGGCTTCTTTGGCAAAAGTCACACTAGGTTGCGTACCGCCATTTGACCAATAATTGAGTAACTGTGCGTATCCTGGCGTTTTGGTTACAGAAAGTGGTCCAGCAATGGCTTCGACTTTTTTCATCGGCCACCATGCCCAACCTATTCCATTGTCTTCTAGTAATTTTATCGCATCGCGAAACCAAACATTAGAGTTCTCGCCACTTTCACCTAAGTATAAAGGCACATTGTGTTCCGCTTGCAAATCCAAAACCCATTGGATAGAGGCTTGGTCATTTGTTGACCAATATTTGTGTGGAGAGTACACCAATTTGTCATCCCAAGGTGGCGTCAAACCCGTAAAGTCATTCGCCCACCAGTTTCCTTCGATAAAAATAATGTGATTATTATCATGTTCGCGAATAGCATTTGTACATTGAATATACAAATCACGCAATACACCACTCGCCAAAGGCCAGTTCGTTTCATTCAATAAATCATAACCGCCTACCCATTTTTCATCTGCGTATCGTTCTGCTAAATTGCCCCAGAGAGCAACCATTTTTGCTTTATTTTCATTGCTTTCCCATAGTGAAGGTTTGGTATCATCATAATCAGAAATAGCAGCATCGCCGCCTTGTCCACCTGGCGCTGCGTGTAAATCCAACACGACATACATTTCATTTTGAGCACACCAAGAAATCAAACTATCGGTCAGTTCAAATCCTTTTTCTAACCAAGTATTTTCACCTGGAATTGGTTCTTCTTCAATAGGCAAGGTGAATAAATTGTAGTGCATTGGTAGGCGAATCGAATTAAATCCCCAAGATTTCAAAGAGTCTACGTCCACTTTTTGAACATTATTTTCTAACCATGCATCGTAAAATTCTTCGGTGTTGGTTTCACCAATAAGTTCTGTTATTTTTTCGCGGATTTTGTGTTGTGGATTGGCAAAACCTGCTGTTTGTAGCATGTAGCCTTCTTGTACCATCCAGCCTCCTAGTCCCATTCCGCGGAGGATGAAAGTCTCGCCTTCTTCATTGACGATATTGTGCCCTTCTGTGGTGAGGAAGCTTTGACTATTCGCTTGGAATGTGCATAATAAAGCAAATAGGGTGAGTAAAATTGGGTGTATTTTTTTCATCTTTTTGGTTAGTTTTAATTCTTTTCTAAAAATTGCACCGTAGAGACGCGGCACCGCCACGTCTCTACCGTACATTCATTTATTTCAATGTAAATTTGCCTGTTACGCCTTTGGCAGAACTGCCTCCAACCATAACATCAAAATCTCCTGCTTCTATGATAAACTTACCTTGATTGTTGAAGAAACCACATTCTTTTCCTGTCAATGTGAAATTAACAGTTTTACTTTCTCCTGCTTTCAATGCAAATTTTTCAAATCCTTTTAGTTCTTTTACTGGACGCGTTACACTTGCCACACGGTCACGAATGTACAATTGTGCGACTTCTTCTCCTGCTACTTTCCCTGTATTTGTTACAGTAACAGAAACTTCAACTTCCTTATCTTTTACATTAATTTTCAAGTCTTTGTAATCAAAACTTGTGTAGCTCAAACCAAATCCAAATGGGTATAAAGGTGCATTTGTCTCATCTGTATAACGTGACCAAAACACTTCCCACTTTGGTCCTGGACGACCTGTACTTTTATAGTTGTAATAAATTGGAATTTGTCCTACATGACGTGGAAATGTCATAGGTAATTTACCACTTGGATTATAATCACCATACAATACTGCCGCGATTGCGTGTCCACTTTGAGTACCTAATTGCCAAGTTTCGAGAATAGCGGGAACATTCTCAGCAGCCCAAGTAATCGCCAATGGACGACCATTAGACAATACTAATATGACATTAGAATTCACAGCATAAACAGCCTCTAAAAGTTCTTGTTGTAAACCTGGTAAATCTATATTAGCACGGCTACGACCTTCGCCTGATTGCATCCCGTGTTCTCCCAAAACCATAATTACAGTTTCCGCATTTTTAGCGGCAGCAACTGCTTCATCAAAGCCTGTGCGATCGGTTGTATTAACCGCCGAATTTTCATGGAACATTGGTGATTTTTCAAGTAATTTGGGTCCAGCTACAAAAGTAATTTCATTGCCTTTACGTGCTTTCAATGCCTCGATTAAAGAAACTGCTGTCTCATCATCACTTGCTAATCTCCAGTTTCCTAAAGGACTGGTTTTATCATCTGCTAAAGTACCTATGACTGTGATTTTTTCACCTGATTTGGCTAATGGCAATAAGTTGTTCTCATTTTTCAAAAGTACAATTGACTTTTTAGCCAAATCCAAAGCGGCTGCCTCATGATCAGCATGACGTATCATTTTCTTTTCACGCGCTTCATCACAATATCTGTAAGGGTCATCAAATAAACCTAAAGCATATTTCGTACGTAATATACGACGTACTGCATCATCAATAAGTTTAACATCTACCTTACCTTCTGCTACTAAGTCTTTCAAATGATTGAGATAAACATAGGACTCCATGTCCATATCTGAACCTGCATTTGCAGCAATCTCAGCAGCATGCTTGCCATCTTTAGCAAAACCATGTTCCTCCATTTCACCAATAGAATCCCAATCCGAAACAACAAAACCTGAGTAGTTCCATTTTCCTTTTAATATATCACGCTGTAAGAATTTATCACCTGTCGCAGGTATTCCATTCAACTCATTAAATGAATTCATAAAGGTCGCAACATGTGCATCTACTGCTGCTTTGAATGGAGGTAAAATAATATTGTACAGGGTAGAAGTTCCGACATCAGCTTTATTATAATCCTTTCCAGATTCAATAAAACCATAGCCTGCAAAGTGCTTCGCACAAGCTGCGATTGTATTTTCTTTACTCAAATCATCTCCTTGAAATCCAGTCACACGCGCTGTAGCAATCTTACTACCAAGATAAGGGTCTTCTCCTGCACCTTCCATTACACGTCCCCAACGAGGATCACGAGAGATGTCAACCATTGGCGCGAAAGTCCAGTTCAAACCTTCTGCAGATGCCTCGATAGCAGCTGTTTTAGCGGATTGCTTAATCGCTTCTAAATCCCAACTTGCAGCCTCTGCTAATGGAATTGGAGAGATTGTTTTATGTCCATGAATAACATCTAATGCAAAAATAATTGGAATACCTAAGCGAGAGCCTTCGACTGCCAATTTTTGCATTTCGCGTACTTGTTTTACACCACGTACATTCAACATTGAACCGACCATTCCTGTTTTAATATGCTCATATTTGAGCTTATTATTTTCGTCTTTTGGAGCTGGTCCTGTTGCATCAAAGAAACCAGAGTATTGGTTCATTTGTCCAATTTTTTCTTCGAGTGTCATCTTGGCAAGGAGTGCCTCGACTTTAGCCTCATTTTCTAATTTTTGTGCATTTATTGCTGTAAAGCAGAAAATCACACCAAATGCTAGTAAAATTAATTTATTCATTTATATACTTGATTAGAGATTATTCTGAAATGTGTTGTATGATATAAGCTTTGAATTTTTCCGTCAATTGAGGCAAAAAACGCAGACATAGCCTAGCTATCGCGAGTATTTTTAACGAAAAGTGACGGAAAAAGGCATGTTTATATGCTTACAAAATATTTTAGAATAATCTCTATTGTTAAGATGCCGATTTTTGAATGGCATTAATACCGTTTTTTTTGATAATCCAAATATCAACTTTCATAGACACTTTTCACTCATTTTACTCTACGACAATACTACTACACCTCCATTTTATTGCAAAAATGTAGGTTTTACTTACGTTTTATTGGTAACAACTCAGGTATCGGTCACTTTAGTCAAATCAACGATGCAGATTGAAGAATTCGACCAAACCTCAACAAAAATTAGTGCCCGATACCTTTTCAGGGCTAAAAAAAGGTATCGGGCACTAACTTCTGTTTGTTTTTTTGCTAAAATTTGATTTTACAACTCTTTTTTAGCCAAAGTGACCGATACCGACCTGAGTAGTTACTTTTATTGCTTTATATAAAAGCAAGGGGAATAAGTGAAAAAAAGAAATCCCGAACTTTCAAAACT
>CALDUB010000385.1 GCA_937923465.1 uncultured Saprospiraceae bacterium | reverse complement strand
TATTTTCCTCTTAAAAATAGTTCCGTAGTGCAGACTTCCGAGCAGAGCATCGGAACACGGTATGCAACGATTTTTAAAAGAAAACTATCGAAAAAATCTTGCCTTCAAATTTTATCCAAATAAATAACGTCACTTACTTATCAAAACATAATAAATGCAATTTCAAATTAAACACATTTTACTTTTTTTCCTATTAGGGACATCCTTATTCAGTTGTAAGTCATTAAGCATGCTTCCTTATGGCAATAGCAGCATTGTGTATGCTGAAGATTTTCAGCAGCACTTAGAACCTAATGCGAAACTCGTAACCTCTTGGTATAACTACACTGTAGAACAAACACAGGATAGAAAATATATCTTGAAGATTTACTATCCTGAAAAAAAAACAATGACATCTCGGATGGAATATTCCGATAGTCAATTGACTATTTTGAATGGAAATTATGCTTCTTATGACGATGACGGGAAATTACAATTTGAAGGTCTTTTTAGCAAAAATGAGAAGGTTGGAGAATGGAAGCATTACAACAGGGGTACAGAAACAATTAGAGAAAAAGGGAATTATATTTTGGGAGAGAAAGAGGGTGTTTGGACAAGTTATGACACTCTTGGTGCAATATCTGCAACTTATACTTATGAAGAGAATAAGAAAAATGGTCCTTATCAAGTTTTTAAGAATGGCGAATTGTATGAAAGCGGAAAATTCTTATACGATGATGTCGTGAATACAAAAATGGTAACCGAAGGTACAGAGTCAATATTCGCCCCAAAGCCTGAAAAAGTGCTGGAAAAAATGCCAGAATTTGCGGGATGCGACCCCAATATGGAGGACAAAGAAAGAATGGCTTGTGCACAGGCGAACATGCTCCAGTTTATTTATACAAATATCAAATACCCGCCAAAAGCACGAGAATTAAGTGTGGAAGGCACAGCTGTCATCCGCTTTGTAGTTAAAAAAGATGGCTCTCTTGGTGAGTTTGAAACGATAAGAGGTATCTGCGCACCAATCGAGGCGGAATGTATGCGTGTAGTAAAAATGATGCCTGATTGGATGCCTGGCGAGCAAGACGGTGAGGCTGTTCCTGTTTATTTTAATCTACCGATTAAGTTTAATTTGGAGTAGATGGAATAAATATCTATTTTCAGATAAAAAGGTGGAAGAGCAAATATGTTCTTCCACCTTTTTTTAGGTTTTGAAAAATTTCGTTCTCCGTCAAATCGTGTGACAGGAAAAAAATGAAACGCTAAAATCAGATAAATACTTCGTTTTTTATTTTTTTCATGTCACATTCACACGATTTGACGGAGAACCAAAAATTTTAGATATTGAGTTTCGCCTGTTTTTGATTAGGCGTGAAATAATTCCCCCAAGCAATCTCAAAAAAAGACTTCTATTTTAATCAAAAACAGCTATCTTCGCCTTAATCCTCCCATTTTTGGAAGCTGATAAAAACTACACATGATACTCAGAATTCTATTCTTATTATTACTTTTAGGAAACCTGTCTACTGTCCGTGCACAATTGGGATGTACTGACCCACAAGCCAGCAATTTCGATGAAAATGCGCTCACTAATGATGGTTCTTGCCTTTATCCTGGTACAGATTACCCTTTGACTCAGGTGGCTATAATGCCTGATGAATTAGAAGAAAATTCAGGTTTAGCTTTTTTCAATAATACGCTTTGGACACATACAGATGCGGCTGGAGAGGATAAATTGTATCGCATTGATACTTTGACAGCAGAGATTACAAAAGAAGTTATTATTGCCACAGCAGACAATCATGATTGGGAAGAGTTGGCGCAAAGTGAGACGCATATTTTCATCGGTGATTTTGGAAATAATGACGGCAATCGCACAGATTTACGCATATTTAGAGTGAGTAAAGCTGACCTTGAAAATGAGTCGGTGATTAATGCAGATTTGATTGAATTTAGCTACGCAGACCAGACAGATTTTACCTTGATGAATAATGCGAATAATTATGATTGCGAAGCATTCTTTTATCTAGATGGTAATCTTCATTTATTTAGTAAAAATTGGGTTGATTTTCAAACACGTCACTATGTTATTCCAGCAGAACCAGGAACTTACGAAGCACCAATGATTGAAGAGTTTCCTGCGAATTGTTTGATTACAGGTGCCGATATAGATGAAGAGGGAACTATTGTTCTTTTGGGCTATACGACTGCGGGAACAAATATTTTATGGCTGTTTTTCGACTATCCTGCTGGCAATATTTTGGGCGGGAATAAACGTCGCGTGAGTCTTGGTAATTCTTTGAATAATAGTCAGACAGAAGGTATCGTTTTTAGTGGTGCAGGACGTGGATTTATCGGAGCAGAACAGTTTTCTGTTTTGCCTGCTAGATTATTGAAATTTGAGACAAAACAGTGGACAACGAATAATGTAACTTCTACTAACAACAGTACTCAACATATTGATTTTCAATCCTTTCCGAATCCTACGCGTGATTTAATAATGGTTTCTTCTGATTTTATGATGAATAAAATTGAGTTGAGAGATGAAATGGGGAGACTTGTTTTTGAGGACGAAAAAAATACTTTTGAAAGTCAAATTTCAATGTCTGACTTGCCTAAGGGCATGTACTTTTTGAGAGTTCTTTCTGAGGGAAAAAGTGGTGT
This sequence comes from uncultured Saprospiraceae bacterium, assembly GCA_937923465.1. Lineage (GTDB taxonomy): Bacteria > Bacteroidota > Bacteroidia > Chitinophagales > Saprospiraceae > JAHDCG01. Next base: position 2,062 of record CALDUB010000385.1, on the reverse strand, counting down.
TAGAAAAGTGGTGAAAAATTAGATTATAAAACAAATCAATAAACGGTCCATTAACCTTGCCTCCACCTTGGCAGCTAAAGCTACAGGTACCATGAAAGTTTGTATTGCAGAAAAACCTTCCGTGGCGAAAGAAATCGCTTACATTCTCGGCGCAAAGTCTCGTCATGACGGCTACTTTGAGGGTAACGGCTATCAGGTAACTTGGACTTTTGGGCACCTTTGCGAGTTAAAGGCGCCTGATGACTATTCTGATGATTGGAAGAGGTGGCAGATGCATACTTTGCCGATGTTACCACCCAAATTTGAGACAAAAGTCAAAAAGGATAAAGGGGTCAAAAAGCAGTTTCAAACTGTCAAAAAATTATTCAAAAAAGCAGATGTTGTCATCAACTGTGGGGATGCGGGGCAAGAGGGAGAATTAATCCAACGGTGGGTACTAAACGAAGCAGGTTATAAAGGGAAAGTACTGCGTTTATGGATTTCATCTTTGACCTCAGAAGCAATACGAGAGGGCTTTCAAAACCTTAAAAATGCTTCTAACTACGATAACTTATACTACGCTGGTTTCTCTCGTGCCATTGGCGATTGGCTATTGGGTATGAATGCGACGCGACTGTACACATTGAAGTATGGCGGCTACAAACAAGTCCTCTCTGTTGGACGTGTACAGACCCCTACTCTCGCCATGTTGGTCACGCGTCATTATGAGATAGTAAATTTTAAACCTGAGCCATATTGGGAATTGCATACAAGTTACAGAGATACAGGTTTTCAATATATCAAAGGTAAATTACAGGCAAAAGAAGACGGCGAAAAATTACTACAACAGGTTCAAGACCAGCCTTTTACGATTACGAAAGTCGAGAAGAAAAACGGAAAAGAATACGCACCAAAGCTATTTGACTTGACGAGTTTGCAGGTACATTGCAATAAGAGATTTAGTTATTCGGCAGATAATACTTTAAAGATTGTTCAGAAATTATACGAACAAAAAGTAGTGACTTATCCGCGGGTGGATACGACTTTTTTACCTAATGATGTCTATCCTAAAGTCCCTGGTATTTTAGGAAAAATGCAGCAGTATTCACAATACACGCAGACGCTTTTAGGAAAGAAAATTCGTAAATCAGCCAAGGTGTTTAATGATAAAAAAGTAACCGACCACCATGCTATTATTCCAACAGGAATGGAGAAAAATCTGGCTGGTGCGGAGTGGAATGTTTATGATGCCATTGCGAGGCGTTTTATTGGGGTGTTTTATCCTGATTGTGAGGTGGCGAAAACAACGGTTTTGGGAGAGAGTAATGAAGTGGTGTTTAAGACGAACGGAAAGGTGATTCTGAAAGAAGGTTGGCGTGAAGTTGTCTTTCCGAATAAGAGTAAAAAAGCTGCTATTGCAGATGATGACAAGAGAGAAAAAACAGAAAAAGAGAAGGAGAATGAGGAGAAAGTTCTACCAGATTTTAAAGTAGGCGAAACAGGTCCGCATGCCCCCAAGTTAATGGAGAAAATGACGCAACCGCCAAAGAATTATACGGAAGCCTCTCTCCTACGTGCCATGGAAACGGCGGGTAAAAAAGTGGATGATGATGAATTGAGAGATTTGATGAAAGAGAACGGTATTGGTCGTCCTTCTACGCGTGCGAATATTATTGAGACGCTGTTTCGACGTAAATATACGGTGCGAAATAGGAAGCAAATCTTACCAACGGAAACGGGTATTTCTCTTATTGATACTATCAAAAATGACTTGGTAAAGTCAGCCGAATTGACGGGACAATGGGAGAAACAATTGCGCGAAATTGAGGCTGGCAATTACTCCGCCGCGACTTTCATTGCTGAAATGAAAGGCATGGTTTCAAAGGTTGTAGAAGAGGTCAAACAAGACCGTACGACCACTCGTTTTGTGAGTTCTACACCACAGCCATCTTACAAAAAAGGAGGCAGCAAAGGCGGTGAAAAATTTGGAGCAAAAGCAACACGCGCTTCTAAAGCTAAGAAAAAAGCAGCTGCCAATACGCCTTTAACGCAGCAATCTTGTCCGAAATGTTTTAAAGGAAAA
>CALDUB010000384.1 GCA_937923465.1 uncultured Saprospiraceae bacterium | reverse complement strand
CTTTTGGGTGCGGCACGTTTCTTAGCAGTGACTTCTATTGCCACATTGTTACTTTCTCCCTTACTCAAATCTGTGATTTCGGAAACGAAAAAGCCCGTGGTTATTTTGGCGCAAGATGTATCGGAGTCGGTCGGCGTGACTATGGATTCTATGCAGCGTCAGGCGTATAGTGCCGAGTTTAACAAGATGCGGGATGATTTATCTCAGAAGTATGAAGTGAAAAGCTATTCTTTTGGTAGTGATGTGCGGGAAGGGTTAGACTTTGAATTTAATGACAAAGTGAGTAATGTTTCTGAAATGTTGGGTTCGTTATATGATTTGTATAGCAATCAAAACTTGGGGGCAGTTGTCTTGGCTACAGACGGGATTTACAATGAAGGTAGTAATCCAATTTATGCTTCGACTAAATTAACGACTCCTATTTACACTGTCGCATTAGGAGATACAACGGCACAGAAAGACATTGTCCTCAAGCGTGTTTTTCATAATAAAATAGCATATCTAGGTGATAAGTTCAGTATTCAAACAGATATCTCTGCGATAAACTGTACTGCGCAAGCTACAAATCTAACGGTCTCAAAAATAGTAGGCGGCAAATCTCAGCGCATTCAGCAAATTCCAATTACTATCAATAAAAATGATTTTTTTACAACTAAAGAAATCGTCATTGACGCAGATAATGCAGGCGTACAACGCTATCGTATTTCGGTTAATGCGGTGCAAGGAGAAGTGACAACAGAGAATAACTCTAAAGATATATTCGTGGATGTATTGGATGCGAGACAGAAGATTTTACTTTTGGCAAACTCTCCGCACCCAGATGTTTCTGCGATAAAGCAGAGCATTCAGTCTAATAAAAACTACCAAGTTACAACGGATTACATTTCTGGTTTTAAAGGGAACTTGGCGAGCTATGATTTTGTGATTTTGCATCAATTGCCTTCTGCGAAATACGATATTTCGAGTATCATGAATCAATTGAATGAGCGCAAAACGCCGCGTTTATTTATTGTCGGTGTACAAACTGCTTTGCCAGCGTTGAATAAATACCAAAATTTACTGAGTATCAGCGGAAATAATAGTCAAAGTAACGAAGTACAAGCGACGATTGAGTCTACATTCAGCCTCTTTACGCTAGATGACAATGTGCGTAACAATCTCCGCAATTTTGCGCCTCTGACTGTGCCATTTGGGGAGTTTAAAACAGGTGGCGAAGGTTCTGTTCTACTCAAGCAACGTATTGGTAAAGTTGATACAGAGTACCCACTTCTAATCATTGGCGATGACCGTGGTACAAAGACTGGAGTATTGTCGGGAGAGGGCTTATGGAAATGGCGTTTGTTTGATTACCTACAGTATCAAAATCACGACATCACAGAAGAAGTCATTGCAAAGACAGTCCAGTATTTAACTTTAAAAGAAGATAAAAGGAAGTTTCGTGTTAATGTCGCAAAGAATATTTTCAATGAAAATGAGGCGATTTATTTTGATGCAGAATTGTACAATAATAACTACGAACTCATCAACGAACCAGATGCGAGTTTAACGATTAAAGACGGCGAAGGACGGGATTATAATTTCACTTTTAATAAATCTGGGAAGTCTTATAAACTAAACTCAGGTATCCTCCCTGTCGGCAATTATAATTTTACAGGTAAAGTATTCAATAATGGCGAGAACTTGACTTACAATGGGCAGTTTAGCGTGCAGCCTGTTCAATTGGAGGCATTCCAGACGACGGCAGACCACGGTACTTTGCGTATGTTGAGTGAGGAGTATGGCGGTGCGCTGTACTATCCTAATCAGTTGGCTGAACTTGGTGCTGCTTTGACGGCTAAGGATATTAAGCCTATTTTGTATCAGACGAATAAGACGCGCTCGGTGATTAATCTGAAGTGGATTTTCTTTGTTCTGTTGGCGCTTTTGACTTTTGAGTGGTTTATGCGGAGGTATCATGGGGGGTATTAAGGACTACTGCTCTTGTGATGTTATTGGAACACGGATTAAGAGGATTTACGCGGATGAGGGGCGGATTTTTCTGCTCTAACTTGTTCACGTTTCTCAGATTAATTGATAAAAAGACGCCTTACGAATATGATTTTCGTAAGGCGTCCTTTTATTTATTTTCATTCGAGAGAATAATTCTTTTATGCTCTGCTTTTTTACCAAAGCTCATTAGATAACCTACTTCAATCTCTGTGGCTTTTAAGTAATTGTAAAGTTGATATCTGTGTTCATTTTGGATTTGTGTAGCTTTTAATTCAAGAATTACCTTGCCTTCGACCAGAATATCAGCAAAATATAGACCTACATTTTCTCCTTTATAAAAAACATTAATTTGAGATTGCCTAATTGCTTGAATACCTTGTAATTTTAATTCATGCATCATTGCCTTTTCATATACACTTTCTAAAAATCCAAAGCCTAAAGTATTAAAAACGTCATAGTAACAGCCAATTATTGCTCCTGTTAAATCTTCATGTAGCAGCATAGTAGTTTGTTTTAGAGGGTAAATCAAAAACAAAGCTAAATAACATTGTCAAAAATAATAATAATATCGTGTTTTACTTGTTATAAAGTAATGTTGTTTAAGTCAGAACAGAAAAATCCGCCCCTTATCCGCGTAAATCCGTTTAATCCGCGTTCCAATCATATCACGCCAGCAAAGTCACACAAAGTACATACTCTGCAACCGCTGCACCACCAGATTAGTCAACCGCTTCCGATGCTCATTCTCATTCGAAAGATAAATCTTCCATTCCTCCAAAGTGAAATGCCCCGCAATAATCCCCACTAGAAGACCTCGAAATCGCAAATCCTTATCCACCGAATGCTTAATATAATCCAAGCGTTGCTGGTCACCCAATTTAAAATAAGCCCCCTTTCGCTTCACAATATAATTTGCAAAAATCTGCTCCAACAACTCATGTTGCAACTTACAGATTTGACGCAAAGTCGTATTTTGAAATCGCTCTGCGACACTGACCGCACTTTCCTCAATAATCACAGGAATCTGTGGACGCAAAGCCATTAATCGCTCCGCTCTGTTAAATTCATTTTCCATATAGTAAACCAAACACCGATTTTTCGGTTTTGTTTTGTGCATTCACAAGACAAAAAACATAAAAGAAAATAGTCACAAAATGAACGAAGTAATCATCATCGGTGGTGGCTTAGCAGGCTTGACCGCAGCAAATTATTTGCATCAAAAAGGAATAGATTTTAAAATTTTAGAAGCATCAGATAGGGTAGGAGGACGTGTGAAAACGGAGCTTATCGACGGCTATCGT
>CALDUB010000383.1 GCA_937923465.1 uncultured Saprospiraceae bacterium | reverse complement strand
AAAATTCCGCCTTTTTCAAATTTGACCAATCAATAGAGTCCTTCTCAAAAAACTGCAAACGGTGGTCTAATCCCGCTTCTTGACCACTATAAATCAAAGGCATACCCGTCAAAGTAAAAGCCAAAACAGCCATAGCATCACTCGCTTCTCCCATACGTTCATCAATCGTTCCATTCCAAGAATTTTCGTCATGATTAGTGATAAATGACATCTGAAATCCCTGATTAAACGCCGCCGCATCCTTTTCCTGCCATTCCATAATCGCATTCGCATCTTTCTTACCCTGCGCAATGTCATTTAACATATGAAAGAAACTCCAACCATAAGTCGCATGAAAAGCATTCATATTTCTATGCGGTGCATTCTCCGACTCTGCCAACATAAAAACAGGTTTAATTGCCTCTAATTCCTCCCGAACCACGGGCCAAAAATCATCTGGCGTAAAGAAAGCCACATCACAACGAAAACCGTCAATATCCGACTCGCGTACCCAAAATTTCATGTCCTCAATCATCGTTTGACGCATTTCTGGATTGTCATAATTCAAATCTGCGACATCCGTCCAATCCGTCAACTTACCTTCATTATCAGCAGGCACTAAAATATTCCCTCCCGCATCGCGATTATAAAAATCAGGATGTTCCTCTATCCAAACATGGTCATAACCCGTATGATTCGCCACCCAATCCATAACCACTTTCATCCCCATGCCATGCGCCTCATCAACGATGTCTTTAAACTCAACCAAAGCTCCAAAACTTGGATTAATCCCTCGATAATCTGAGATTGCATAATAAGAACCCAAAGTTCCTTTTTTCTTCGTCTCACTAATCGGATGCACAGGCATAAACCACAAAATATCTACGCCCATTTCCTTCAAACGCGGCAAATGCTTCCTAAAAGCAGAAAAAGTCCCTTCAGGCGTATACTGACGCACATTCACCTCATAAATATTCGCATTTTTCCACCAATCAGCAGAGTCCCGACTAATAGAAATATCCGTCATGGTCGTAGTTCCTTCCACATCAGCAACATTCTTATCAGAACAAGAAAGAAGCAAAGCAAAACTAAAAAAGCAAAATAAAATTCTCATAAAACAAAAAATTTAGACCCGACTACGGAGTAGTCAAACATGAATAACCACGGATGAAATCCGTGGACGAGAGAAGAGGAATCTAAGAAAGCACCCCACAAAGTCGATACAAAACCCGCGCCCCAACATTCCCGTCCCAATCCTGACCAAGACCAGCCACTTCACACAAATCAAAACCAATAATCTCCCGACCACTCATCCGCACCTGTCGCAAAAGATAGCAAGCTTGCTGAAAATCCAAGCCACCAGGCACAGGCGTCCCCGTATTCGGACACAACTCAGGTCGCAAACCGTCAATATCAAAACTAACATAAACCCGCTGCGGCAAACTCTCCACTATCTGCTCACACACGGCAGCAAAAGTCACCCCACCATACAATTGAGTCTTTATATTCTCATCAAAATGAACGACAACGCGCCCATTTTCTGACTTCACAGCATCCAACTCTTCCTCACAAAAATCTCGAATACCCACCTGCGTCAATCCTGTTACTTCCTTGATTTTCAATGCATTATTAAAAATAGAAGCATGAGAAAAAGTAAAACCTTCATAAGCATCTCGTAAATCCATGTGTGCATCTATCTGCAAAATACCAAACTCCCCATGATGCTCCGCCAAGGCTTCCAAATATCCCAAAGGCGTACTATGGTCGCCCCCAATCAGTCCGACTTTTTTACCAACTGTTAGTAGTTTTTTCGTTTCATCCTTAACCCAACGCTTCAAATTTTCAGAAGTGTAGTTGATTTCATCCAAAATGCGTTGCATTTTAGGCTTATCCGTTACATTGCCACCGCCTTCTAAAAAAGCAATGTACTCCTTTGCAAGAATGCGCAATTCCGTACTCCGCCTTGCCCAATATGCATTGTGTTCCTTAAAGAAGATGCCTCTTTTCCAAGCATCAGGAGCGAATAAATCACCTAAATCTAACTGTGCAGAAGCTTCTAGAATATTCTGAGGACCAGTAGCCGTACCCTCCGAGAAAGAAACAGTTACATCCCAAGGAACTGGAAAAAGTATGATTTCAGACTCTTCTTCGTTGAAGGGGAGACCGATAAAATTACCATTATCAAGCCCGATTCCGCTTGGATTAAATGCGTCTATTTTTTCTTGTTTAGTCATTCGAAAAGGTTGTGAAAGTTGAAGAGTTGTAAAGGTTGTAAGGTTTTCTGGCTTTTTGAAATTTTCTCTAAAAAAATTACCACTTTATACAAAAAAGCAATGGACAATTTTGCTACATTTGTCTCGAAAATGGAAGGAAGCATTTGATATACCTTTCTCAAAATAGAATGGCTCATTAAACTTTACAACCATACAACTTTAAAACTTTTACAACCTTTTTTCTATGTCAAAAGTCCTCATCATCGGTGCTGGCGGAGTAGGTCAAGTAGTGACTTACAAATGCGCGATGAATCCTGATGTTTTTTCAGAAATTATGCTGGCCAGTCGTACCGTATCAAAATGCGATAAAATTGCAGCAAGTATAAAAAAAGACTTAGGTTATGATAAAATAACCACAGCTGCCATTGACGCAGAAGATGTACCAGCCTTAGTTGCTCTTATTCGTTCTTTTCAACCGAAAATGGTTATTCATGTGGCTCTGCCTTATCAAGATTTGACCATTATGGATGCTTGTTTGGAAGCGGGTGTACATTATATGGATACTGCAAATTATGAACCTAAGGACGAAGCCAAATTTGAATATTCTTGGCAATGGGCATATCAAGACCGCTTTAAAGAAGCAGGCTTGACGGCTCTTTTAGGCTGTGGATTTGACCCTGGCGTAACGAGTATTTTCACAGCGCGAGCTGCCAAACATCACTTTGACGAAATCCATTATCTGGATATCGTGGACTGTAACGGGGGAGACCACGGAAAAGCTTTTGCGACCAACTTCAATCCTGAAATCAACATCCGTGAGATTACTCAAAATGGACGTTACTGGGAAAATGGTGCATGGGTGGAAACAAAACCTTTTGAAATCAAGCAAGTTCTAGATTATCCAAATATCGGGAAGCGTGATTCTTATGTTTTGTATCATGAGGAATTGGAGAGTTTGGTAAAGAATTATCCAACCATCAAACGTGCGCGTTTTTGGATGACTTTCGGGCAAGAATACTTGACACATCTCCGCGTTATTCAGAATATCGGTATGGCTGGCATTGCTCCTGTGATGCACAAAGGTGTTGAAATTATTCCGTTGGAATTTTTGAAAACTGTCCTTCCTGACCCGGGTAGTCTCGGCGATAATTATGTGGGCGAAACCTCCATTGGTTGCCGTATTAAGGGCATCAAAGACGGCAAGGAGCGCACTTATTACATCTGGAATAACTGTAGTCACAAAAAAGCATTTGATGAAACAGGTACACAAGGTGTAAGTTACACAACGGGCGTACCCGCTATGCTTGGAGCCAAAATGATGTTGACTGGACAATGGTTAAAACCTGGTGTTTTCAATGTAGAAGAGTTCAATCCAGACCCGTTTTTGGTAGAACTAGGCGAACAAGGTCTGGAATGGCACGAACGGTTTGATTTAGACCTAGAAGTCTAGTCAGAGTTGAAAAGTTGTATAGTTTTAGAGTTGTATAGTTATGCGACTCTGAGGCTATACAACTTTGGTAAATACTCAGGTATCGGTCACTTTAGTTAAATCTAAGATGCAACTTGGAGAATTAACAGTATCTCAAACAAAAATCAGTGCCCGATACCTTACTCATAGCTTAAAACAGGTATCGGGCACTAACTTTTGTCCATTCTTACGCTAAATCTTAATTGTATCACTCTTTTTTAGGCAAAGTGACCGATACCAATCTGAGTAGTTACCAACTTTGTAACCATACAACATTAAAACTCTCCCTATGCATCACATTCCTTCCCCGTCTTACGTGCTTGAAGCTGCGAAACTCCGCAAGAATTTGGAGTTGATGCAGGATGTCGCACAGCGGGCAGATATACATATTATCTTGGCTTTAAAAGCTTTTTCTTTCTATCCAGTTTTTCCATTTATCAAGCAATATTTACACGGAGCGACGGCGAGTTCTCTCTTTGAAGCCCGCTTGATTAATGAAGAAATGGGAGTCAAGGCGCACACTTATAATGTGGCTTATATTCCTGCGGAATTTGAAGAAATGATGTCATTGAGTAGCCATTTGGTTTTCAATTCTATTGGACAATATGAACGTTTTCGTCCCCAAATTGAGGCGTATAGAGAGCCGATTTCTTGTGGTATTCGCTTTAATCCTGAATACTCTACAGTAGAGACAGATTTGTATAATCCAGCGGCGGCAGGTTCTCGACTAGGAGAGACTATTGAAGCCTTTTCAGAAGAACTGCCTGAAGGAATTGAGGGCTTGCACTTCCATACTTTGTGTGAGAGTAGTTCCTTTGATTTGGAAAAGACTTTAGCGGCGGTTGAGGCAAAGTTTGGTCATTTCTTACCGAAAATAAAATGGCTGAATATGGGCGGTGGTCACCTGATGACGCGCGCAGATTATGATACAGACCATTTGGTGAAAATATTAAAAGACTTTAAGGCAAAGTATGATTTAGAAATTATCTTAGAACCAGGTAGTGCCGCACTTTGGCAAACTGGATTTTTAGAGTCCACTATCCTTGATATTCACGACAGTAGAGGCATCAAAACCGCAATTTTAGATGTCTCTTTTACCGCACATATGCCTGATACTTTGGAAATGCCTTATCGTCCAACGATTAGAGGAGGAAGTGAGCCTGTGGAAGGGAACCCAACTTATAGAATTGGGGGCGTGAGTTGCCTTTCTGGTGACTTTATGACAGAGTATTCTTTTGAAAAGGAATTGCAAATTGGGGACCGATTAATCTTGGAAGACATGATGCATTACACGACCGTGAAAACGACTATGTTTAATGGGGTGAAACATCCTAATATCTGTATATTGAGGGAGAATGGGGTTTTGGAAATTGTGCGAGAGTATGTTTATGAGGATTATTTGAGGAGAATGGGGTAGTTGGTTATTCGTTACTTGTTATTAGTTATTCTGCTTTTGCTTGGATGCTATGAGAGTTGGATTATTGTAATTTGCACTTCTAATTAAACTTTTTGACCCTTTCGTTTATTTGTGCAATAGATAAATCATTATCAAAATGCCTCTCTAATCTCTTATTTTTGTTGTTATAGTTTGTATATTCAGACGAGCTATCCCAAGCTAAGTCGTTGAATATAAATTGTCTGACACTATTGTTTTCAAGCGTTTTTGTTACGATTCCATAGTCATACCCATTGATTTCTTGCCAAATTGATGAAAGCCATATAAATACGATTCTTTCTTTCAATTCCCAATTCCATTTCATTACCTCATCTTTAAGATTATCTGGATATTTGTCATCATCCAACCAAAATATTGGTTCTTCTACGATTGTTCCAATTTCTTTATCAATACCTGATACTCCTCCTTCATAATCAATAACTACCCAAAACTCTAATCCTCCTGAGCCGTGAAATAAAGTTACGTATGGATATTCAGAAGATTCACTAAAGGATGAAATTGTATCAAAATTATACTTTTCTAATGTCTTTTTAAATTTCTCACTTTATTCCTTTCTTTTGTC
>CALDUB010000382.1 GCA_937923465.1 uncultured Saprospiraceae bacterium | reverse complement strand
GAGATAATCTTGATAAGCCTCTAAAAATGCAGGGGTTAAATCTACAAAGTCAATTCTATTTCGATAGAGTTTTAACTTGTTATACTCTGATTGATAAGTAGTGATAGACGTTTCTGCAAAATTCGCTTGAGTACGGCGTTTAATTTCTTCGTCAAAGAACTTCAAGAAATCCTGATTATTGCTATTGACAATTTTTGCTTTAAACTCTGTAAAGGAAACGGATTGGTTTTGCATTTGTGCCTCTAAAAGAATATTTTCAGCACGCGCCACAAAGGAGCGAATAAAAACATTAATGACTTTTCCATTTTTAGGAGCGTCTTTTCCAGTTTCTCGCACGTACATACCATTGGCATTCAGCCAATTTTCGGGTTTAACCCTTTTTTTTAATGCAATTGTGTATTTTTTACGATTTTGAGTGAATCGTAAGAGGATAGGCGCTAATCCTTTAGCGTTAAGTTTGTCAGGTCTGATGATGACCTTGAGAGTTGTTGGTACATACATAACTAATACATTTTTCCTACGTGGGCGGAACATAGGCGGAACAAAAGGGTTGTTTTTAGAGTATTTAACCCGATTTATGTGTTAGTTGTATATGTGTAACTCCTTGAAAAACAAAGGCTTTACGCATTTAATACGTAAAGCCTTGTCGGATAAAGTAGACCTACTAGGACTCGAACCTAGAATGCCAGAACCAAAAACTGGTGTGTTACCGATTACACCATAGGTCTAAAACCATTGCCTTTTTTCAAAAGCAGCGCAAAGATATGTCATTTTATTATGTTTGTAAAGTCTTTTTTAATATTTTTTCATAAAAAATGACATTATTATTCAAAAAGAAGCTTTTCTTTAGTTTTTACGTCCATTTTTCGTGAAAATTAAAAACTAATAAAAGCTCAATTCCGTTAATTTTCATTTAATGCTACCTTTGCAACTGCACAAACAGTACATTTTTAACGTTTGTAGTATAAAAAATAAATGTTCCTACGCTTTCTTCTTATTATTTCTCTTTTCTGTATTGCTCAAATCTCTTTTGCGCAAACGGAAACGCCTGTCGATACTTCTAAACAGTCTCCTATTCTGGTGGATTACTCTGATTTATTGGAGTATTTTCAAACAGACTCTACTCTGCAAAAGTTAACGGGGAATGTGGAACTACGACAAGACAGCGTTTATATGTATTGTGACACCGCAAGGATTATTAATCAAAGTATTTTGACAGCAGAGGGAAATGTAATTATTCAACAGTCAGATTCTTTGAGTGTCTTTTCCGACTCTTTGGCTTATGACGGAGAGAAGCGCGTGGCTAATTTGTATTATAATGTCGTCTTGGTGAATAAAGACCAAAAGCTATTTACGGATTCTCTTAATTATGATTTAGAAACTAAAGTAGCTAAATATACAACGGGCGCATTATTGACTAATGACACGACTCAATTGCGCAGCCGCAGAGGGGAATATTATGTCGATACCAATGAGGCTTTTTTTAAAGATAGTGTCACTATTTTTAATCCAGATTTTGAATTAAAAGCGGATACTTTGGCTTTTAATACGGATACCCAAATTGCGACATTCCTCGGACCAACTTTGATTAACCAGAATGGCGCACGAATTTATTGTGAAGCGGGTTTTTATGATGCACGTAATAAAGTGGCTGAGTTTCGTCAAAATGCCCAATTTGTCAAAGAGTCGAAAGGACAAATCGCAACAGGAGATATTATTCGCTATAATGGAGAAACAGAGGAAGTGACTTTGACAGGAAATGCCGTTTTTATTGATGAAGACAAAGAGGCAAAAGGAGATATTATTCGCTATAACGAAAGTACGGAGGTTGTAGATTTGCAAGGAAATGCTTCTTACAAAGATGACAAGCAATTCATTGTTTCGGATAGCATAAGTTACGATAGTAAAAATGAAACCTTTGCGACGGTTGGACGCTCCTTTATTAGTGACCCTCCTCAGATTTTAGAAGCTAATGGCGTTGATTATGATAGTGACCGTGGAGTAGGTATTGCGATTGGTGATGTGATTTGGCGAGATACTTCTACTGATTTGACTATTATCTGTGAACGCGCTGAATACAATCGAAAGGAAGATTTTCTTAAAGCATCTGGGGGACGTAACAATCGTCCTTTGCTTATTTCTCAGATAGACGGAGATACGCTCTTTATGACTTCTGATACGCTCTTTGCAATGCGCGATACTTTTGCCTTGGCTCGATTTGCGGCAGATACCTTGCGGGCAGATACCATGACAGCGGATACTTCTCGCATGCTCTTAGCTTATCACGATGTGCGGATTTTTAAAAGTAACTTGCAAGCAGTTTGTGATTCTTTGATTTATAGTGATGCGGATAGTATTTTCCATTTTTATGACAATCCAATTATTTGGTCTGATACGACTCAGTTTGTAGCGGACAGCATTAATATTGAATTGGCAAATGGACAAATCGACCAAATCTTTTTAAAGAAAAATGCATTGATGCTCAATTCGCCCGATGAAGAGTTTTTCAACCAAATCAAAGGCAAAGAAATTTTAGTCAAATTCGATAGTAGCGAAATACGCACAATGTTTGTTGAAGGAAATGCGGAAGCAGTTTATTACGCCTTGGATGAAGAAGATGCTTATATTGGCGTTAATAAAACAGCTTGTAGTGAGATGTTGGTCTTATTTGGAGACAATGAGGTAAAGACAATTACCTTCTACCAAAAACCCAAAGGACGTCTCGAACCCATGCGACTCGCCAAACACGAGGAACTAAAATTAGAAGGCTTTGATTGGCAAATCGAAAAACGCCCTGGCGATATTGATGCTTTATTTACTCCAAAGGTCAAAATTCCTTTTGCTTTACCGCCTGACGAAATTTCAACAAAAACTGAAACTGAAAAGTAATGAATTCATCTTCTCAGAAATTCTTATTTCTTTTATTCCTAATGCTCTTTTCTTTTGTGGACATTTCCGCTCAAGATAATAATTACCTATTCGTAAAAGCTAACGAACACTTGGCTTCTAAGGATTATCAGAAAGCTATTAGCACTTATCAAGAATTATTAAAAACGGGCATCCAGAGCGCTGAAGTAGAGTATAATCTAGGAAATGCACACCTGCAATCAAATCAGGTAGCAGAAGCTATTTTACATTATGAGCGCTCCTTGGCTTTGGAGTCAGGGGATGCTGATGTTCTTCAAAATCTGCGCTTGGCTCAAGAGCGCATAGAAGACGATATCGTGACTAATCCTCCGTTCTTTTTAAGCGCGACATGGAATAGCCTTAAAATGTCGGCTAGTTCTAATTTGTGGTCCTTTTTGTTCCTCTTATTCTTTTTTGCGGCAACAGCGGGCTTAATTTTATGGCAAATCGGACAAGACCGCAAACAACGTAAACAAGGATTTTTCGCAGGAATCGGCCTATTCTGTTTATCTTTAATTTTCTTCTTCCTCGCCGCTGGCAAAGCTGAACTGGAGGTAGATAGTAAAGCGGGCATCATAATGCAAGATAAAACAGAGTTACACGCAGCATCAGAACAAAATAGCCCTGTCATCAGAGATTTGTCTGAAGGTGTAAAAGTGACCATTTTTGATAATATCAATAACTGGTATAAAGTCAAATTGGCAAACGGGGAAGAAGGCTGGCTACCTGCACAAGCTTTTGAAAAAATTTAATTAGACTTGTTACTTTTATAAAATTGCTTTCTGAAATTTGGATTTTTTCGATAGTTTTCTTCAAAAAATAATTGAATAGTCCCTCTATTGAATTATTTTTTGGAGGAAAATGGCGGAAAAAGACATTTTCAGAAGGTGTATTTTATAAGAGTAACAAGTCTATTAGTTACTGGTTATTATACTGTTGGTTACTTTTCCAAAAGCATAATAACCACACAATAACCAATAACACAGATGAAGAACCTTTTTACACTCATTTTCCTTTCCTTCACACTCCTACTCTCTGCCCAAGACGCGCTCAATGTTGAGCTCTTCGGTCAGTTTAACCGAGGGGACGAACGTTATTCTGGTTCTTGGTCTTATGTCGCACCTGACGGTAGCGAATATGCTCTTATCGGAGCAAAAACGGGTATGGCAGTCTACTCGATTGACGATGCTAGTAATATTGAAGAACTCGGTTTTATCCCTGGTCCTGCTACTAATTGGCGAGAAATCACCGTTCTTGGACAACACGCATACATCACCACCGATGTACAAGACACAGGGCATTCTATGCAAGTCGTAGACTTGAGTGACTTGCCCAATAGTATCTCTTTGGTCACGTCATACAATGAGACTTTCCAGATGGGACACATCATCCAACGCGACATTTACAGCGAAGCACCTTATGTGTATGTACACGGCGCGGATACAGATGACGGCACGCATATCATCGACGTTTCTGACCCTGCTAATCCTGTAGAAGTTGGAGTTTACGCTCCGGGTTATTACATTCATGACGGTCACGTGAAAGGCGATTTTTTATACGCGGCGGCTTTTTATGAAGATAAAATCGATGTCGTTGACATTTCAGATAAGACAAATCCAACGCTCATTGCATCTATTCCTGACCCTGGAAATAATACGCACTCTTCTTGGCTGACAGAAGACAACAAATATTTATTTGTTGCTGACGAACAAGACGGCGTTGCTTCTTCGATTATTAATGTGGAGGACGTGACAGACCCAACGCCTGTTGCCCGCATCTTGGCAAATGAAGCTAGTTTATTACACAATCCTTATATCAGAGGCGATTGGGCATTTTGCTCTCACAATACCGAAGGCTTACGCATTTATGATATTGCCGACCCAACTCTACCTGTAGAAGTGGGCTACTATGATACTTACTCTGGTCCAAGTGGCGGATTTAGTGGACTTTGGTCTGCTTGTCCTTATTTTCCTTCGGGCAAAATAATTGGCGGTGACCGTACGGAAGGATTATATATTTGGACATTTAATGATACGCGTGCCGCTCGTTTTAGTGGTATCGTAAAAGATAGTATTTCAGGTGAAATCTTGCCAAATGCTATTGTGGAGTTAGTTTCTAATTTCACTAATCTACCTTTAAGTCCTCAGGCTGAATTTCGTTATGGTACTTTAGCTAATGATTTCATTGTATCGGCAAACTTAGCTGGCTACGAAGAAAAAGTTATTAATTTTTCTCTTGGGGAAGGAGAAACAGGAGAATATATCATTGAGTTAGTTCCTGATAATCTTTCAGCAGTTTCGGACTTAGAGGAGGCAACTTTAAACGTTTCTCCTAATCCATTTTCTGCTTTTACTTCTATCGAAATCCCGCAAGGTTTTCAAAAAGGAATCATTTCTGTCAAAAACACTTACGGGCAAATTTTACAAAATATTCCTTTCCAAGGAAATGAATACCAAACAATCGACGGTTCAGAACTACCTTCTGGAATCTATTTTATTGAAGTAAAATCAGAGGATAAACGTCGGAGCATTGCCAAAATCATAAAAAAATAACCTTTTCAATTGGCTTTGCCTTTCATCTGACAACCTTGTTTCGATGATAAGGTTATTTTTGTATTGCCAAAGAGCCTCACTTGGCGACTTGATGTCACTAGGTGAGGCTCTTTGATAGCACTCGATTTAAAAACATAATTTTCCAACTAAAAAATATAATGAAGAACATCATCCTTCTATTCTGCCTTTTTGCAGCCTTTAGTATGCAAGCACAGCAAGAAATTTATTCTCGTGCAAAAGTTAGACTTTCGCCTGAAAAATCTGCCTTCCAATTGGCGCGTTTGGGATTTGACATCTCACATGGTCAATATGCTCCTGCAAAACATTTCGTTTCTGAATTTTCACAAAGTGAATTAGAAGTTATTCGTGCAGCAGGCTTCCAAACGGAAATTTTAATTGCTGATTTGAAAGCAAATTTCTTAGCACAACAAAATAACGAAACGGCACAAGTACGTGACGAGGAAGATTGTTTTGAAGACACTGTTTCTCCTTATGAGCAATACGAAACTCCTGCAAACTATACTTATGGTAGTCAGGGAGGATATCTGACTTACTCAGAAATGTTGGCTGTATTGGATGACATGGCGGCGCAATATCCTAATCTTATTTCTACACGTGCGCCTCTTAGTACACAAACTAATGAGGGTAATGATATTTTCTGGCTACGCCTCTCTGACAACCCAACTGTAGACGAAGACACAGAACCTGAAGTTTTATACACTGCATTGCACCACGCGCGCGAGCCGAATAGTATGGCGCAAATGATATACTTCTTATGGTACATGTTGGAAAACTACGAGACAGACCCAGAGGTTCAGTATTTGGTGGATAATGTGGAAATGTACTTTGTACCTTGTTTAAATGTAGACGGATATCTTTACAATGAACTAACAGACCCTACAGGTGGTGGCTTTTGGCGTAAAAACCGTAGAATTAATGGCGACGGAACTTTTGGTGTTGATTTGAATAGAAATTATGGTTACGAATGGGGTATCAATGATACAGGTTCTTCTCCAAATCCTAATGGACAAACTTATCGTGGAACGGCTCCTTTCTCTGAACCTGAGACCGTAGCCATGAAGGATTTTTGCGAAGCGCACGAATTTAAAATCGCTCATAACTACCACGCCTACGGCAATCTTTTGATTCACCCTTGGGGATATGACGACTCTCCTACTCCAGATGACGAATTGTTTAAGTCTATGGCAGTTGAGATGACTAAACAAAACGATTTTGTATATGGTACAGGGATAGAAACAGTTGGCTATAATGTCAATGGAGATTCTGATGATTGGATGTATGGTGAGCAAACTACAAAGCCTGTCATTTATGCTTATACGCCAGAGGTTGGACCAAACGCAACGGGATTTTGGCCAAATCAAGGTAACATTGACCCATACAATAAGTCTTGTATGTACCTAAATTTAGCAACAGCTAACTTGGTATTAAACTATGGTAATGCAAAAGATTTAAGTCCTGTTTTTGTGGAAGAAACAGTAAGTGATTTTGATTTCGTCGTCACTCGTTTAGGTTTTATGCCTGGAGATTTAACAGTTTCTTTAACTGCTATATCAAATAATGTAACCGTAAATGACGCGCCACAAGTATTTTCTTTAGAGCAGAATGAATCCGTAGAAGGTTCTTTTAATTACAACTTAGATGAAAGTATCGTGAGTGGTGATGAGATTGTTTTTGTTTTAGGAGTCAATAATGGAGCGTTCACGAGAGAAGACACTATCACAAAAACTTACTTGCTTAGCGATGTTATTTTCGCGGATGATGCTACGAGTATAGATAATTGGTCGCCAGGTCTTTGGGGCACAAGTACAGAAGAGTTCGTTAGTGCGCCTTCAAGTATCACTGATACTCCAAGTGGAAATTATTTCAATAACTCACAGTCATTTATCACGCTTAACGAGAATATTGAGTTGGAAGAAGGTAGTGTTGCTTACTTGAGATATCAAGCAAAATGGGATATTGAGAATGATTATGACTACACTCAAGTTGAAATCTCTGTGAACGACGGTAATTTTATTCCTATGTGTGGTAGATACACAAACAGTGGTGTACCTGACCAAAATGCAGCTTCGGGAGAACCTGTTTACGACGGAGTTCAATCAACTTGGGTAGAAGAACAAATTGATCTGTTTCCGTATTTATCAACTGGCGACAATAGTGTCAAATTCCGTTTTTCGCTGATAGCTGACGGAGGTGTACGCGGCGACGGTTTTTACTTCGATGATATGGAAGTTATTATCTCAAGTGTCGTCAGTCGCACTATCGAATTAGGAAATGAGATGTTCAGCTATTCTATTTCTCCGAATCCTGCAACAGCATTTACTAATATTAATTTTTCTGAATCTGTAGATAATGGTAACATCGTAGTCTTCGATATTCTTGGAAAAGAAGTATTGAGAGAAAAAGTATCTGGCGTCAATCACCGCATTGAAACTGCAAAATGGACTACAGGTTTTTACTTTTATGAATTAACTGTAAAGGGTGAAAAATTACCAGCTGAAAAGTTTGAAGTGGTTAAATAAGAGGATTAAAGACAAATAATCTTATTTACTTATACGATTTGCCATCTTTGGCAAAAAAAATGCAATATCAAGATAAGCTTCGAAATAGTTATTTCGAAGCTTATCTTTTTAACAGCAAACATTTTATGCTACATTTATAAAATATTTGTCATCTGCACAACGTTTTTTTTCGTTAAGATAATGTGAAGGGCAATAAAACTTTTAAAATTGCGCTTAATTATTGTCTACAAGATAAACGCGAATGCGCCCCTCGTTTAATGTATAATTTTTTTTTGTAGTCATTAGACAAACAAACGCTATATTTGCGACTCATTTTAAACACGGTTCTCCGAAAAGAGTAATATATCAAGACTTAAAGTTATTGCTCACTAATCGAATCCTAAGGATAAAGATTTAATGAAAACAACGGAAATGATAGCCCGTTTCTCTCGGATGAACTAAAAATATAAGCCTATCTCATGAAGAATTTACTCTTTAGCACGCTTTGCCTTACTTTTCTTTTAACTGGTCTAAACCTTAATGCACAATGTTTTAAAAATGCATCTGGTGAATGGAGGTCTGCCGATAACGCTGGTCCTTGTCCAAATACAGTAATTTCTGCTGTTCCTTTTTTGAGAATAGTTTCTGATGCACGTGCAGGCGCTATGGGAGATGCAGGTATTGCAACTTCAGCAGATGCAAATGCAATGCACTTCAATGACTCAAAATTAGTTTTTGCAGACAAAGAAATTGGTATTTCGGCTACTTATACTCCTTGGTTACGTGCTTTGGGTTTAAATGACGTTTACTTAGCATACCTCACAGGTTATTCTCAGTTAGACGAATTTCAAACGGTAGCTGTAGGATTACGCTATTTCTCTTTAGGTGATATTGCATTTACGGATGAAAATGGTCAACCGCTCGGTAATGGTCGTCCAAACGAATTTGAAGTTAAAGCTTCTTATGCTCGTAAATTATCTGAAAAGTTTTCTGCGGGTATCGGTCTAAAATATATCTACTCTAACTTGGCTTCTGGTCAAAACGTAAACGGAACAGATATTACAGCGGGTACTGCTTTTGCTGCAGATATCTCTTTTACTTATGTTGCTCCAGTAACTTTAGGCGCAATGGATAGTGAATTGACGATGGGATTGGCATTTACTAATGTCGGTTCAAAAATTACTTATACAAACGCTGCCAGTAACGAACGTGACTTCATTCCTGCAAACTTAGGATTTGGTGTCGGTTTGAATATGAATATCAACGACTACAATAGCTTCGCTATCGTCGGTGAAATCAATAAATTAATGGTTCCTACTCCTTGTTTAGGTATCCCTGGTGAAGACGGTTACGAATGTGACAACGGTTCTACTGGTGGTACAGCTGACAATGGTATTCCAGATTGGAAAGAACAAGGTAGTATTGCAGGTGCATTCTCTTCTTTCGGTGATGCACAAGGCGGCTTTTCAGAGGAATTGCGCGAGATTACGTACTCTTTTGGTATGGAATACTGGTATGACAAACAATTCGCTGTACGTGCAGGATACTACGGTGAGCACGATACAAAAGGTGCGCGTAACTACGCAACTGTTGGTTTAGGTTTGAAGTACAATATCTTCGGTTTGAATTTCTCTTACCTTGTACCATTATCTAATCAACGTAACCCTTTGGATAATACTTTACGTTTCTCTTTATTATTTGATTTTGGCGCATTTGATGCTTCTCAAGGATAATAATTGAAAGCTGACAGTCTATCGTTGAAAATCTATTTTGACTTGGACTATCACTTCACAAAAGCGACATCAGGATATATTTCTGATGTCGCTTTTTTTCGTTGTAAGTCGGGTTTTCAATCTAATATTAGTTGCTCCTAGTAGCCATAACTACATCAAATTGCACAAAAATTCAATTTAATGGAACAAATTGAACGATTATTGCTTTATTTGTATGGGCATTCATAGTTTAGTAACGCAAAAAAAAAATAAATTCAGAATCTGGACAGGATTTTTTGCTCCCATTTTGTACTTTGAAAATCCTTACTTAGCTAGGCTATACGCGGTTTTCAAAGCCCAAACTAGGAACAAATTCTCTCTACCCAGATTCTGAATCTATTTATCTCGCGTTACTTAGAGTGTTCATCGTTAGACAGTTCATGGTTCATAGTTATCAAAAATCGTTCATAGTTAGTTAGAGAATGGCAAAAAATAATAGCAACGGGGCAAAAATAACCAACGAGGCGGTCAATAAAAAGGCACGTTATGAGTATCAGTTTCTTGATACTTACGAAGCGGGTATTCAGCTAAAGGGAACGGAAATAAAGTCCATTCGCAATGGACATACGAACTTGAATGATGCTTATTGTACGTTTACAGACGGAGAGTTGTCTATCAGAAGTTTGTACATCAAAGAATACGAATACGGAAATCAAGAAAATCACGAGCCTCGTCGTACTCGAAAGTTATTGCTAAAAAAGCAAGAGTTAAAAAAATTAGAGAAGCGCGTCAAAGAGCGTGGATTTGCAATAGTTCCTTATCGTTTGTATATCACAGAACGTGGATTTGCGAAGATAGAAATTGCTCTCGCTCAAGGTAAAAAATCTTACGACAAACGAGATAGCATCAAACAAAAAGACCAAAAACGTGATTTAGACCGTATGAAAAAAGAGTACGGATAGGGGGACGGTGGACGGCTTACGGTCGCTTTGCTTGACGATGGACGGTGCCAGTATGACTTAGACAAAATAGGAAAGGGAAAGCAAATATTTGCTTTCCCTTTCCTGTTTTATTTAGAAGGTCCCGTATATACGAAGTCAACTCGCCTAGAGCTAACTGCAGTTGTATACCTTGTTCTCGTTTGGCTTTATTTTTTATTCAAATATTTATCCAACTCATCTTTTGAATCGGGTATTCCTGCTGACCTTAATAATTCAAAGTAATTTACAAAATCACCCGTTCCCAAAGTCCAACCACCATGTTTATAAATTGAATCTAAAACTTTTAATTCTAATAAATTAAGATCTTCCAATTTTTCATCTTTAATTGAAATTGTTCTCTTGTCATTTATGATTGATAATATCGCAAATGTTATGTCCAACGCTTGATAAGAATTTACAGTTTCTAAAACTTGACATAATACAGGAATAATCTTTTCCGTTTCAGCTTTTCCATATTTCGAAAGTGTTGTACTTGCATAACCAGATATTCTTCCTTCATTAAATAGTATTCCCTCTACAAAATTGAGATTTTTACCTGATTTAATTCCTTCAATTAATATTTCCAAAATCTCTTTTTCAATTGGATTTTTTGCTAAAGCTATTGCAGAACACGTCCTTATCAATTCTGAATCGGACTTTAAGCAGTAATTGATAGGAGATAAATCAATTTTATTTTTTGATTGTTTATTCAAAAGTCCAATTGCTAAAACTCCATTTGCAATCTCTATCTCTTCTTCAAAATTGCTCAATACTTTTATAATTTCAGGAATGGATTTTTCCGATTCTTCTGGAAACCAAGATATAGCATATAATGCAGCTTTTTGAATTCTTACATCTTTACTTCTTAAGCAATTTAGTAACGTTGGAATTCCATTTTTCATGTAATCATAGCAATCTATTAAAGCTGAAATACTGTGACCATATTTCTCACAATTCTCTCTTTGTGCATCAGTCATATTTGCTTCACTTTCCAATAATTCTTTTCTGAAATTTTCTGGATTTACTCCATCTGGCAAATATTTTTCTTCATATCCCAAAGCTAAATTTACAAGTAAAGAAATTATTTTGTGCTTATCTTTTACTGATTCAGTTTCTATTAATTCATATAAAAATGGAATAGCATATGGTGTAGCTTCATATCTGGTTCCTTGATGAAAAATATTTCCATATAAATTGTATAAAGCTTTGTCTCTTATTTTTTCATCTAGACTTGCCAAATTTCTTATATTATTTGGAACATCCAAAGCAGACCCGTATGCATGTTTTAAATTCCCCCAATCTATATTTTCTATTTGTTCTAACACTTAATTAATGGTTTTATTTATGCCTACAAATCACGCGCCGTCCACCGTCAAGCAAAGCGCCCGTCTACCGTCCACCGTAAACTACTGTGAGTTCCCAAATATCTTCTTAAACGCTTTTTTACGCTTTTCTTTACGTTTCCGCTTTCTCTCTAATTCCGCATTTCGTTCTCTAATCGCACGAGATTTTTCAGACTCTGTTTTAGTCTTTGTTCTTGTTTGTCCTTTACTTTTATTAGGCGTACTCTGTTGTTGTTCGCGGGTAGGGACACTTACTCTATCGCCGTTTTTATCTCGTTTGAAAATCTTTTTCAAGACGTCATTGATAATTAAGTCTTCTAAAGTCTCCTCCTCCCCTTCTGCGACGGGTAACATATCTTCGTTTTCTAAATAAGCGGGACAATCTGACTCAAATTCTTGGTCAATTGATAAGGGATAAAAAGTAGCGCGTTGCAGTTTTGAGTATTCAGAATGTGCATATAATTTCTTTGCAAAAATGCCCCAAATTGGCAATGCCGTATTTGCGCCTTGACCTTTTCCCAAAGACTTCCAATGGACAACAGGATACTCCGCCCCTACCCACGAGCCCGCCACAAATGTAGGCGTATATCCCATAAACCAACCGTCAGATTGGTCTTGTGTCGTTCCCGTTTTACCCGCAATATCATTGTCCATTTTATAAATGTAACGAATGCGACGCGCCGTACCGCTATCGACAACAGCCTGTAGCATATTTGTCAGCATCGCATTGTCTTCTTCTTCCAAAATGCGTGGAAATTCTTCTGCTTCTGGAATTTCCGCTTCATAAATAACTTCCCCTCGACTGTTTTCTATTTTCGTCAAATAATAACCTGTCGGGCGAACGCCTTTGTTTGCAAAAGTAGCGTATGCATTGACCATCTCTTGTAAAGACAAATCTGCTGTACCAAGAGCAATTGACGGAACTTCAGGAATATCATTTTTGATGCCCAGTTGCTGCGCAAAAAGACGGACACTATCCACACTTACCTTCATTATCATCTCAACGGTAGCCGCATTGACAGAATTACTTAATGCACCTTTCATTGAATATAAACCGCCGTACTTTCCGTCAGAGTTACGAGGCGTCCAATCTTGATAATCCGTGTACGTCACCAAACGATTATACAAATAATCACAAGGAGAATACCCCTGACGCAGACCTTCTGCATAGACAAATGGCTTGAAAGTAGAACCAACTTGACGCTTGGCTTTGATGTGGTCGTATTGGAAATATTTTTGGTCTATCCCTCCAACCCATGCTTGTACTTTTCCTGTCTGCGGCTGCATCACCATAAAACCTGCATTGAGAACAGAAAGGTAATATTTAATACTATCCATCGGAGACATTTCGCGTACTTCCTCCCCATTCTCATTCCAACTGAATACCGTCATTTTAACGGGCGTATTAAAATTGGTCGTGATTTCTTTTTCGCTTTTTCCTGACTCTTTCAATCGTTCATAGCGTTTTGATTTTTTCTTGATGTTGTTAATCAAATCTGTTGCGCCAGCTAATGATTTATCTTTATCAAAATCCTTTTGTAGTTTTTGCAAATGCTCTTTTACCGCTTCCTCTGCCATACGCTGAAAGTCGGATTGAATGGTCGTATAGATTTTCAAACCGTCTTTGTAGACATTGTAAGGCTTACCATTTGGACCTTCTATCTCTTTTAATATTTCCTTTAATTCTCCTCTTAAATGCTCGCGAAAATAAGTTGCAGTCCCTTTGTTGTGTCCTTCATTTCTAAACTTAACTTCAATCGGTAGCTTTTGTAAACTGTCTAGGTCTGCAGCTGGCAAGTAGTCATATTTTACCATTTGCGCCAAAACTGTGTTGCGTCTTCCGACAGCACGTTCTGGATTTCTGACTGGATTAAAACGGCTATTTGCCTTTAACATTCCGACTAAGGTCGCAGCATCTTCAACTGATAAATCGGCAGGAGAAGTGTTAAAAAATCTCCGCGAGGCTACTTTCACTCCATATATGTTATCCCCAAAAGGAACGGTATTCAGATAGAGTTTTAATAATTCCTCCTTGGTGTAAATCTTCTCTAGACGCCGTGCGATAAACATCTCTTTAAACTTAGTCGATGCCATATCTAAAGCTCCTTGCCCTCGTCGTCCAAAAAGATTTTTAGCTAATTGTTGGCTAATCGTACTTCCTCCACCTGCTTGGTCTTGTTGTAGTAAAACAGTTTTAAAAGCCACACGCATTAGTGCGCGAAAATCAACACCAGAGTGTTTGAAAAATCGAGCATCTTCCGTTGCAACCAAAGCATTAATAAGAAAGGGAGAAAGCTCATCAAAATCAGCATTGACACGATTTTCAATATAGTATTTACCCAGTAGAACACCGTCTTCGGAGTAAAGCTCGGAAGCCGTATTATTTTGAATATTTTCTAATTCGCCATAGGTAGGTAACTCACCGAAGGTACCTCGGTAAGTCAAAAATACAAATAAAATCATGGCGAAGACGAGTAGAAATGCACTCGCAGAAAGTCCTAAGACCGTCCAAGAAAGACGTGGGTACTTTCCATTGAATTGTTGCCAACGGCCCTTGATTGCCGATAGAGTTCTTTGCAGGATATTTTCCTTCATTTGCAAATTTAAGAAAACGTTCTTTAACAAATCTGACGAACATAACTATTCGTAGATTTTTAAAGGACACATTACAAGATTGTTGTTGGTTTTATAAGGTTTCCTTCTTGAAAAATGTTTGATGCTTGTTAGAGTTGTTAGAGTTGTTTACAAACAATTCTAACAAATCCAACCACTCTCACAAGTTCTCTCTTATTCCTCTTCATCTAAATTTATAACCTTACGTTTCAATACAAAATTCTTCCCGAGATATACCTTACGTACCATTTCATCCGCTGCTAATTCTTCGGCGGTTCCCGCTTTCAAAATATTCCCTTCAAACATTAAATATGCTCGGTCGGTAATAGAAAGCGTTTCTTGTACATTGTGGTCGGTAATGAGAATACCGATATTTTTTGTCTTTAAACGCGCAACGATATACTGAATATCTTCTACCGCAATCGGGTCAATTCCCGCAAAAGGCTCATCCAAAAGAATGAAACTCGGCGAAGTCGCTAAAGCGCGCGCTATCTCGGTACGACGGCGTTCTCCTCCTGATAAAGTATCTCCTTTACTCTTACGCACTTTAGCCAGTCTAAATTCTAAAATGAGTTCTTCCAATTTATGCTTACGTTCTTCCTTGTTCAATTTCGTCATTTCCAACACCGCCATGATGTTATCTTCCACGCTCAACTTTCTAAAAACTGACGGTTCTTGTGGTAAATAACCAATTCCTCGTTGCGCGCGTTTGTACATCGGCAAGGATGTAATGTCCTCGTCGTCTAAGAAAACATTACCGCTATTTGGTTGAATAAATCCTACTGTCATATAAAAAGTCGTTGTCTTTCCTGCACCATTTGGTCCAAGTAAACCAACGATTTCTCCCTGATTAACTTCCAGTGATACACCTTTAACGACAGTACGTTGTCCGTAGGTTTTGATAAGATTTTCTGATTTTAGAATCATTGAATTATAGTTGACAGTTGTCCGTTCTTAGTTATCAGTCCACTCTGACTTTCAAACTTAACTTTTATACATTTCTTTCAAACACACAAAAGTAGAGAAATATTTTATGCTAAAGGGAAAAGAAAAGGTTAATCGTATTTTTCAAGAATC
>CALDUB010000381.1 GCA_937923465.1 uncultured Saprospiraceae bacterium | reverse complement strand
ACTTGTATCAATTTACAAGCACAAATCCAGTTTACCGAAGCCGCAGCAGAAGTCGGTTTTGACCTCACAGGGCGTAGCTACGGCGTCTCTCTTGGCGATTATGATAATGATGGCGATGACGATATCTACATCGCACGCCACAAAGGATTGGATAATCACAGCCATGTTTTATTAAAATGCCGCGCAAACGGCTCATTTGCGGATGTAACCGAAGAAGTAGGATTGCCCTATATTGGCACACCACACCAAGGCATGTGGGGCGATATGGACAATGACGGAGATTTAGATTTATTCGTTATTTGTCGAGACGAGTCTAACTTGTTATATCGAAATGACGGAGGCACATTTACAGACATTAGTGCAGAATCTGGCTTAAATGCTTATGTCCGCGCCAGCAAAGCAGCAATGGTGGTTGATGTCAATAATGACAGCTATGTAGACTTGTACGTCGCCAATATTTATACAGACAACGAACTGTGGATGAACAATGGAGACGGCACATTCACAGACGAGACTATCGCGCGCGGCGTCAATGACAATCAAATCGCAATGGGGTCGACGACCTTCGATTATGACAATGACGGCGACCAAGACATGTATCTCACCCACGACGGTAATCAAGAATATATTCTTTTCGAAAATGACGGAAATGGCTACTTTACGGATGTAGGCGAGGCGTCAGGTACAAACTATGCAGGGCAAGGCATGGGCGTAGATGTAGCGGACATCAATAATGACGGTTGGATGGATATTTACATCACCAATCTTTCCTCCAATTCTTTGTTTATCAATAATGGCGATAAGACATTCACGGATGTATCAGCGGAGTCGATGACGACGGACCCTGGTATGGGCTGGGGTTTGGCATTTACGGATATTGACAATGATGGTTTGCGTGATATTTACATGGCAAATGATAGCTATTTTTCTCCTAACCCAAATCGTTTGTATCATAATATGGGCGACCATATCTTTGAAGAATTGGCAGAAGGAACGCCTATGGAAAGTATGTTAGGTGGATATGGAGTAGCCTGTGCAGACTTCAATAATGACGGACGCGAAGATATTTTCTTGGCGAATAGCGGTAATAATGACGCGAATCAACTCTTTCGCAATGACACCCAAAATGACAACAACTACGTCAAAGTTAGAGTAAAAGGAACGACTAGCAATACGGCAGGTATCGGTACACGTGTAGAAGTCATGGCAGGTGGCGTATTGCATATAGACGATGTGACCTCTGGAATGTCTTATTCTTCGGCGAGTAGTATGGTCATGCATTTTGGCTTGGGAACGGCAGATATGATTGAAAGTATCACAGTGCGTTTTCCTGCTGGAGAGGTCATGGAATACACTGATTTAGAGGTAAATACGACTTATGTCGTCACAGAAGGAGAGGCGCTTTCAACAGCTGTACAGACGATTTTTCCAGAGACGGCAACTTGGTCAGTACGTCCGACTTTGGTTTCTGATGTAGCTTCTATTGGCTTGTATTTGAAGGAAGGAAGTGAAACTTCGATTACCGTTTATGATGTCGCAGGACAATTGGTTGAGTCTGTTTTCGCTGGTAAATTAGCAGGTGGAAACCATGATTTCACTCTAAATACAACCAATCTACCAAAGGGTGTTTTGTTTGTAGAATTGTGGGTAAACGGAACGCGCGAAACGAAAAAGATAGTAAGACAGTAAAAAACTATGAACTATGAACGAATTAACTATGAACTCCGTCTCATCAAAACACACTACTGAGACGAGGTTCATGGTTAAACCGTTCATGGTTCATAGTTAAATCATAGTTCATCGTTAAATCTTCTCCAATATCCGCAAAAAGTCTTCCCGATTTCGCTTACTCAAAGCCACCTGAAACGTTCCTAAATGAACAACCATATCTTCCAAGTCTACAGAACTCACCTTCTCTAAATTTACTACAAAACTCCGATGCGTCTGCACAAACTTATCTACACCCAATCTTTCGCGCAAACGCTGTAAACTCATCCGCAATAGATATTTTTTTTCTTCTGTAAAGACCTGACAATACCGTCCATCTGCTTCCAAATAAACAATCTCCGAAAAGCGCACTTTTTCTAATTTATTTCGATTTTTGATAAAGAAATAGTCTTTAGAAAATACCTCATTTGGTGTTTCTTCACTTTTAGTAATTGTTTTATCAGACTTGTCTAATTTGCTGATAACCAACTCGATAGAGCGTTGCATTTGCGTCATAGTAAATGGCTTCTCTAAAAAGCCAACAGGATTAGTCCGGCTCGCACGCCTAAAAGTCATATCGTCTTGCAAAGAAGTAATAAACAAGATAGGAATGTCGATTTCTTTATGAATCATATCCGCCAGTTCAATTCCATCGTATTCGCCCTCGATGTTTACATCCATGAGTATCAAATCGGGAGGAGACTGCTTTATTTGTACCAATGCAGCCGTACTGTTATCCACCGTTGCTTGGTGCAGATAACCACATTTATCCAATAGCATTTCTAGCTTATCGGCATATAATTCTTCGTCCTCAACTATTAAAACCGAAACATTCATTCATCCTTATTTTAAAAAAGAAACAGGCACTCTTAAAAGCTACCTGACACCTGACTCCTCGCCCCTGACTCTTAAGTCCGCGGTAACGAGAACACAAAACTACTTCCTTTACCTAACTCACTAATAGCTTGAATCGTGCCTTTATTCAATTCGACCAATTCTTTACATAACATCAAACCCAAACCAGAACCTTTCTCACCAGCTGTTCCTTTAGAAGATTTCTTTTCGAGAGAGAAGAGTTTTTCTAATTTATCTGCTGCGATTCCTGTTCCAGTATCGTTTATCTTGATGAATATTTTATTTCCTTTTTCTTCTGTACTGATGCTGACTTCTCCACCTTGTGGCGTGAATTTAATGGCATTATTGAGTAGGTTTCGGATGATAGTCTGCAGCGCGTTTTCATCTGAAAAGACGGGAGATGCCGCCGATATTTCATTGTTAAGTATGATGTTTTTTGCCTCAGCTACGGGTAAGAAAAGGTTAATATTTTCTTGTGCAACAGATTGAATATTAACCGATTTAGGATTGTAAGGAATCATTCCCGTTTGTAAAAGTGCCCAGTTTAATAAGTTATCCAAAAGAGAAGTCAAGCGTTTAGCGGTAGTATCTATGCGGTCTGCAAGGCGATTGAGTTTATTCGTGTCATTTTTTTCTAAATAATAAGTCATCTGTTCGCTCACGCCGTCGAGAGCTGTTATCGGACTGCGAATATCATGAGCGATAATGCCGAAAAACTTATCTTTGGTAGCATTTAGGTCTTGAAGTTGTATATTACTTTTTTCTAACTTCGTTCTTGCTTTTTGTATTTGTCGGAAGAGGTATAAAATGATAAGTAAAATAGAAAGCATGACAAAAGCAGCGATACTAAAGAACTTACTTTTGGTTTGTTCTATCTTTTTCTCACTTTCTAATTTTAGGATTGCGTTCTCCTTTTCTTTTGTTTCATACTGAGTTTGATACAGCAATAGGGCACTTATTTTATTAAATTCTTTGGTTGAGTCCCTTTTTGTTGTATAGATGTCAGTATATTTCAGAGCATTCTTATAATCCTTTTGTTGGCGGTATAATTCCGATAAAAATAAGGCATGCATTTCTATTTCTGCACCGTCATTGGTTTTTACCGAATTATTGTAAAGTTTCAAGCCAATTTGCTCTGCTTTGGCGTATTTTTCCTCGTGAAGTAGGTATAGGAAATTGGATTGCAGATAAAGAAATTCAAATGTTTTTTGCCTATTGAGTTTTTCAAATTCGGCGTCTAATTTTGTAAAATAGTATGGAATCGAGTCTCTTTGATTCGTAAAGTAGAGACATTCAATAATGCCATTATAAGTATACATATTAATGAACTCAAACTCGGGAGGAAATGCACTTAGACCCAGCGTTTTATGGTAATTATTTAAAGCATCTTCATAACGTTCCTGAATAATTAAATTCCTCCCCACATTTACCCAATCGTAAGCTTTGTCAATGTCATTGACTGTTGACATGTATTTTCGCCGTTTCTCTAGATAATCAGTAGCTTTATCAAACAAACCGATTTGGCTAAAAAGGATAGCAAAATCAGTGTAAAGCCCCATTAAACCTAAGCTGTCGTTGTTAGTCAGGTAGATTGCCTGCGCTTCATTGAGATAAATATTAGACTCTCCAAATCTATTTATATTCGTCAGGAATTTACCAATGAAATTTTTGATAGCAGCGTATTCTTTACTTCTTTCTAAACCCGCTTCTTCGTATTTTATCAGCGCCTTATTAGCATAAACTAGAGCCTGTTCGTTTTCTCTTTCATTTTCATACATTATTGCTCCTGAATATAAGGTCAAGCCCTGCAATTTAGAATCTGTAATTTTCTCAATTTGGTCAAGATAAGGTCTTAGTATACTATCTGATTTTGTAATGTTATAAGTATTTCTAAAATAATCAAAAGCAGAATTAGCATATTCTGCTTGCTGATTAAAATCATCTATCTTCTCAGATAATTGCTGTCTTTGTTCGAATAAAACATCCCCTCCTTTATCAAGGTTTTTATTCAGTTGTTGACATTGCTCATTTAAGAAAAGTAATTGTTCTTTTTCAGAGGATAGTTCCTTATTGATGCGGAGTACAGAGTCGGAGTTAATTTGTGCGAATAAGGAAAAGGAGGTGAAAAATAAAAAAAGTAGTAGTATGTTTTTCATGTAGTTTTGTTTACGAGGCAAAAAAAATGACCAAATATAAGCATCATCGGATAAATATATTTAGTCATAAGTGTAGATTGCAAAAGTAAGCAATTCTTTATAGTTTTTTAATTTTTTTCACACATAACATACCATACTAGTACGTTCATGACATGTATTTGACCGCTCATGACCAAGTGTCGCGCTAGGGGGATTCTATCACATATATTTGTTTCAATAACAGCGGTATTAAATAAATATGTCAACTTACTTAACCGTCTGGAAACAATTTAGAAATAACGTGGCTGTCTTTTAGGACAGCTAACTTCTAAAAAAATAGTGCCTTATGAAAATTACATTGAAAACAACAACAAAGCAAACTAACCCTTTTTCTATCTTCAAAAAGGTCGAAATCACCCCTGAAAAGCAAAAAAATGTAAAAGGGGGAGATGATGTTGACCCAATCATTATTGATGATATGCTGGACGGTTAATCATTATTTAAGTTACGTCCGGCAAGAAGTGACTTGATAATTTCCAGTAACCAATATCTTAATTGTATAAAAGTAGAGGATGTAACTTCACTTTGTAATTGTAAAAGATTGACTT
This sequence comes from uncultured Saprospiraceae bacterium, assembly GCA_937923465.1. Classification (GTDB taxonomy): domain Bacteria; phylum Bacteroidota; class Bacteroidia; order Chitinophagales; family Saprospiraceae; genus JAHDCG01. Next base: position 1,613 of record CALDUB010000381.1, on the reverse strand, counting down.
TAGAATCTTTTTCTAAGGTCAATCTTTTTACCAAAGAAATGAATTTTAAGTACCCTTTTTTCCTATTAGTAACAATCATTTTTTCTCGTCGAATAAATTTTTCAAAAGCATCCAACTGAGAAAGTAAAACATCTTCATAATTTTTGTCCTCTAAAAATAACATAAAGTAAGTACGTATCAGTAGTATACGCATACTTAGTTTTTGATGAAAAGCAGAAGGATTGTATTGATTTAACAATCCAATTACAGTGAGGTAATTTCTCTTGTAAAAATTTAACAAGGCTTGACATCTAATCACAATATCAATTTTGATGACATCATTAAGATATTTTTGATAGTTAGTAATGAAGTTATCCGCCCAGCCATATTCTCCTAATTTTGCGCCTTCTACTACCATGTTCCAGAATGTATTTTCTGGGATTTCTCCAGACTCAATTATACAGTCATTATCTAAGGCAAAACGTCGTAAATCAAAACGCCTACGCGCAAAACCAACACCGCCAGTACTCTCCCTTTTTGTACAATAATTAGTCAATAAAAGGATAATATTTCGTTTATCCGTTTGACTCAATGCCTCAGACTTTTCTTGTAGTATCGTTCTTGTCTCTTCAAATAAATCATCATCATCTTCCCTTTGTAAAATTAGCACATTTCGGTACAAAATAACCGCAGGAACATTAGAAAATGAAAACTGACTCTCTTGCTCTATTTCTTTCAATAGCCTGATGGTATAATTTTGCTTAAGATTAGCTTGACGACTCTGTACACCTAGACTTAATTCTAATTTACTCAATAACAAGTAGCCATCTAATGCGTCCATACAATCAGTCAAGGCTTGTAATCCTGCTGCATTTTGGCGGTTAGTAGTCGGATGCTCATAATATCGCCGATTTACGAGCATTTTTCTATGGAAATAAGAAGAATCCTGATAGGCTTGTTCGTCTAAATTCTCATTGATTTTTTTAATGCCTTTTTCAAAAAATGCATACAGATTTCGATGTCCATATTCTTCCGTCAATATTTGTTGAAATTCAAAAGAATCACGTTTCATATTTTCTGCCACCAAAAACTGCTCGATGACGGCAAATAGTCGAGACGATACGACTCGCAAGCGCTTGATATCAAATTTTTCTCTTCCGAATACCTCCGCAAAAACAACTTTCTCTTTTAGCTTTTTATCTGAAAATACAGGGTACAATTTCTTCAAGTATTCAAATAACCTAACAACGTGTACATTTGAATTATAATACGGCGAAGCGACAAACTTACTCAACCACCGCATTTCTTCAGCAGAGAGTGTATTTAGCACCAATATTAATTTACTTTTTTCCATTTTTTTGATATTTTAGATAAGTCAAAAATAGTTTAATTTATTGATAATCAAACGTATGTAATATTTTTTTTAATAATATTTTGATATTTTTTCTAAAAAAGGGTTTGGAAAAGAAGGTAAGTACGTGACACTATTTATGTGGATAAATTTGACAGAGAGATTTTTTCGATAGTTTTCTTTTAAAAATCGTTGCATGCCGTGTGCCGATGCTTTGCTCGGCGGTCTGCATCACAGCCTGCCCCGACACTTCGGGGGAACTATTTTTAAGAGGAAAATAGCG
>CALDUB010000380.1 GCA_937923465.1 uncultured Saprospiraceae bacterium | reverse complement strand
CTGACCCAGAGTCAGGCACGTTGACGCATTGGATTAAAAAGGATTCAGCTAAGAATATGGCTAAAGCCCTTGATGCGCCAAGTAATCGCTCCAAAGATGCTAAGGAATCAACATTGGACTACAAATTGCTAGCTCAAATTGGTTCTTTACCTCTCTTAGAAGTAACACCACATACAGGACGCCCGCACCAAATCCGTGTTCAATTGGCTAAAATCGGCTGCCCAATTCGCTGTGATGTGAAGTATGGCGCACCTGATTTTCACGCTGATGCCACGATATTCTTGCATGCACGTAGCTTGAAGTTCATTCATCCTGTCAAAAAGGAAGAAATCATCATTACTGCAGAGCCACCAAAGGATAATCTTTGGCAGCAATTCCGTCACCTTTATAGAGATGGGCAAATGTAAGCTAGGGTATTTTAAGCTTTTGGCTTTTGCCTAATTGTCGTAAAGAGATTAATAGTTGAGAGGTTGAGAGTTGAGAGGTGCCGTTCTTACTTGTACGCAACCTCTCAACCAATAACCCTGTAACCCTCAATCAAGTTTGAAAAGTAACCAATAAAATAAAGTATTACCACCACAATCAAAGATTAAATGACAAACATCACCGTCATCGGAGCAGGAACAATGGGCAATGGAATTGCGCATGTTTTCGCACAAAAAGGCTATAAAGTTTCACTTGTAGATATATCAGCAGCATCATTAGAAAAAGCATTGGCGACTATCGCTAAGAATTTGGATAGAATGGTGAAGAAGGAACGTATCACAGAGGATGATAAAGCCACTACTTTATCCAATATCACCACTTTTACGAAACTAGAAGAAGGCGCTAAGCATGCAGATTTAGTCGTAGAGGCAGCAACAGAAAATGTGGATTTGAAAATGAAAATTTTCAAGAACATGGACGAACTTGCGCCAAAAGACGCCATTTTAGCGACGAATACCTCTTCAATTTCGATTACTAAAATCGCAGCGGTAACAAGCCGCCCCGAGCAGGTAATTGGCATGCATTTTATGAATCCTGTACCAGTTATGAAATTGGTAGAAGTTATCCGTGGATATGCAACTTCGGACGCTGTTACGGAAACAATCATGGAGATGTCTCGTAAATTAGGCAAGGTACCGACAGAGGTGAATGATTATCCTGGCTTTATTGCCAACCGTATTTTGATGCCGATGATAAACGAGGCAATTTTGTCTTTATATGAAGGCGTAGCGGGTGTAGAAGAGATTGATACCGTCATGAAATTAGGAATGGCACACCCAATGGGACCACTCCAATTAGCTGATTTTATCGGTTTAGATGTTTGTCTATCTATCTTGCGTGTGATGCAAGACGGCTTTGGCAATCCTAAATATGCACCCTGTCCTTTATTGGTAAATATGGTGACTGCAGGTAAATTGGGACGCAAATCAGGCGAAGGATTTTATGATTATTCGCATGGTGGAAAAGAATGGATTTTGGCTGCGTCTTTTAAGAAGTAGGGAGGAGAGGACTCCCTAACCCCCAATAGGGGGGGTAGGGGGCAAAACACTCCCAATCCACCCAAAAAAACGTACCTTCCGCCCCTTAAACAAGTGACAACCCTAAATAAACCGCTATTTTGCAACAGTAACAGAAAGTAGACTTACTACTCAGATAGAACGAGTTGGCTAAAATTTAAATATTTGCGCTATTTCCCTTCAAAAAATAATTCAATATAACAATTATTCGATTATTTTTTGAAGAGTAATTCCTCCGATAGCTATCGGAAAAAATATGTTAGTTTCAGTTAACCATTTTTATCTAAGTATACAGTCTGAAGAAATTTTGATGAGTAGATGAGTCAAAGAGAACTACCAGATTACGAATTAATTGAGACACAAAGCGCATTAGACGCCTTTTACGAGGAGAATAAGGACGTGGAGTGGTTTTGTTTTGATACAGAATTTATTGGAGAAAGAAGATTTACCACTTTGTTGTGTTTAATACAAGTTGCTACTGAGCATGGTTTGTATTTGATAGACACGATTAAGTTGCAAAATAATATTGACCCATTTTTGAAAATCATTGAAGATGAGCGTGTTCTGAAAATAACACACGCAGGAGAAAATGATTACCGTTTGCTGAATATCCTATTTGGCACTATTCCTAAGAATACATTTGATGCTCAAATTGCAGGTGGTTTTGTAGGATATAAATATCCTGTTGCCTTTCGCAAGTTAGTAGAAGGAGAAGCTGGCGTACGCTTGAAAAAGGGTTTTGCCGTGACAGACTGGGAACGTAGACCAATGAGCCCAAAGCAAATTGACTACGCCTTAGATGATGTTATTTTCTTAAAGGAACTGCACGATAAGTTAACGGCTAAAGGACGTGAAAACGGACGTGTAGATTGGATATTTGATGAGTGTAAACTCATGGAACGACCAGAATATTACTACCAACAACCTCACAAAGAGGCTTTGAATAGTAATCTAATCCGCAATGTACGTTTTAAAGAGCAGGTCTTTTTAGTGCGTCTTTTTGCATGGCGTAATAGCGAGGCAGAGCGTAAAAATTATAGCCGCGATATGATTTTGCAAAAGAAACTCATCGCGCCAATCACGAAAGCAATGGGAGCAGGACCTGCTGCATTAGCAGGCAATCGCCGTATTCCAGAGCGTATTGCAAATCGTTTTGCCGATAATTTCTTTCGTATGTATGAAGCACCTGCAACGGAGGAAGAAAGAGAGATATTAAAGCATATTCCTGAAGAAAATGAAGAGGATTTGGAAGAAAACATCATGACAGAGATGTTGCACCTTATCATTCACAAAAAATCTTTGCAAGCAGATATGTCTGTCAATCTCGTGATGCCACGTCGCATTATTCGCGATATGAAACAAGACCCAGAGTTCTTTGAACCAATCTTAGAAAATACTTGGCGCAAGGAATTTTTAGGAGAGAAGGTTATCGAATGGTTGAAAAACCGCTCGAGACTAGAAATGTCTTTTGAAGGTGGAAACTTCACTATCGAAATGGTGGAAAAATAACGGTAGACGGTTTCTTACGGTGGACGGTCGCTTCGCTTGACGGTGTGTGATTTGGACGGGATTTATGCTTGGTCAAAATTCATGCAAAAGAAAAAAGGGGATAAAATCTGTTTACAGATTTTATCCCCTTTCTCGTATGCATAGCGGGCGGTACCGTACAAGTCGCTCTCAGTCCGTCCACCGTCAAGCGCAGCAACCGTAAATCGTCCACCGTCTTAAAAAAGATGCCCCATTATCTCAGACTTCGTCCGTAGATAAAATTCATTTTCTTTCTTCGCCTTGATAATCAGCGGAACACGGCTCACTACATTTACCTTAGAAATCTCCATTGCCTTGATTTTCAATGGATTATTCGTCAAAATGTGAATAGAATTAATACCTAAGTCAAGCAATATTTCCTCTGCCAGTCCATAATGTCTATCATCCACAGGCAAGCCTAAATGCGCATTTGCATCCGCCGTATTATAGCCCTCATCTTGCAGATTGTAAGCCTTTAGTTTATTGATAATACCAATACCTCGACCTTCTTGACGCAAGTAAATCACTGCACCACCTTTCTCCGCAGCCAACTCCAATGCCCGTTCCAATTGTTCCCCACAATCACAACGATTAGAGGAAAATAAATCACCAGTCAGGCATTCGGAGTGAATACGCACCAATACTGGCGCAGACCTATCCGCAGACTCATGTACGAGTGCGATATGTGGCATTTTATCCTTTGAATCGTCTGAGTATGCCGACATCGTAAAATTGCCCCACGGGGTCGGCATGAGTGCTTCTGCTTGTTTTTTCATTTCCATATTTTCGACTATAGATAGGAAATATTGGGGCTTATTTTTTTTGCAGCCCCACATTTCCATAGTGTCGGATAATAAACGCATGGGAAGGGAAAGGGTTGAATGGAAGGGGTAAGAAGCTGCTTTTATAATAATCAATCAAAAGAAATCGCTGCGATTATCAATTATAGCCATTATCTCAATTTCTTCATTGTTTACTCTGTAAAATATCGACGTTTGTGGTGTTACGACACATCTTCGCAGCCCTTTGTAACTTACCGACTCGGGATAGCCAAAGGGCATAATGGACATAGTATCCATTGATTTGGTTAATTTTGCTAAAAAATTATCGACAACTCTGTCAGACCAATTTTTTTCCAAATAATCAATGAGTTCATGTAGCTGTTCGTATGCTTCTTGTGATAGAGTTACTTTCATTTTTTAGAACGTTTTGCTTCAACTTCTGCTAAAAAACGCTCAAAAGGCACTTTTCGTCCAGCATCTAAATCTTTTTCTCCACGTCGGATACTTTCTTTTTCTTTATCTGAAAGTGTATCCCAAAAATCAACTTTAGGATTTAAAAGATATTCGATTTGCTGTAAAATGTGCTCATCTTCCACTTCTACTAATTGCTCTAAGATATTTTGTTTTCTCCTTTCTGTTGCTGTCATTTTCTCTTTAAATTTAACTTTTGTTGTCGATATGGTTACAAAAATACATTAAAATATTAACAGATGCTATTTGAGAGGAAAATGCTTTATTGTATTTGGATATTTTTAAAGGAAAAACAAAATATACAATTACGATTTCATATCTTGCAGAGTATTTTATGGGATAATTAAAACTCTTTTGACACACCTTTAGAATAATAGACAACCCGTTTATTATTCTTCTAACTCTATTTCCATGAAAAAACTGATTGCCCTTTTTATCTTTTCCTTTTTATCTTTTCCTTTTTTGTATGCTCAAGAACATGTGATTGTAGGACCTACCTCCCTGTGTCCTGGAGAATGTGCTCTATATTCTGTCAGTGGAGAAGGTATCGATGCAGGAACTCCTGTTAATTGGTTTAATGGCCCATTTGAGGTGTCAGAAGATAGTGTTTATGAATTATGCTGGGTAAGTCCTGAAACTGGATTTGTGTATAACCTTAACACATCCGTTAATGGATTTTCAAATTTCCTCAATATTGATATGTTGGAGGAGAACACATCTTCCCTCACTCTCAGCTCCGATAATTTCTGCTCCGACGAAGAAACAGACTGCGAGAAAGTCTGTCAAGGACAAACCGTTAACTACTCTATCAGTGCGACAGGAGACACACAGTGGAATATCCAAGGCTCAGAAGACTTCGAAATTAACGGAAACACAGCTTCCGTAACATGGAATGAAATAGGCGAAGGGAGTGTAGAAGTAACTGGAGTCCCGATTCCATTAAGTATTAATTGTCAACCTGGAATTGGTGGAGATATTGCTCTTTTTATAGAAGGGGGAACTTATCCGATTGATGTCAATGTAAATTTAGGTTCGAGTTCAACAGACTATACATTTGACGGTCCTACTGGATTTGATTTCTTTTTATTAGATTATGTTCCAGGTGTGTTTGGTAATATCATCACTGTCTCAGATGCAAATGGACTAGAAGAACTTTGTGTTTATAGCCCAGAATTGACAAGTGATTGTGCCGTGGATATATCTTTTCCTTATGTGATTTCTTCACCTACTGATTGTAGCTCATGCAATGGTACTATTACATTTGTAGCTCCAACTGAAATGATTGAATGGGAAGACGGTGTTATCGCAGATACGAGAAGTGACTTATGCCCAGGAGACTACATGGTCACGATGATTGATGAAAATGGAATAACTTGTGATTTGCAAACTATCACCTTGACGGATAATCTATGTGGTGAAATACCGTCCTCTGATTTCTTTAATTTCAATGCAGGTTTTTTATTATCAGATGTCTGGTGGGCGCAAATAGAAGGAGGAACAGAACCTTATACTTTAACAATCACAGATTATACGGGAACTTCATTTGACTTTCCTTTTTCACAAATAGGAAGCATTTTTACAAATGGAACAACTCCTTTAAATTCTGGTCCAGGAGATTATATCTTTACAATAATGGACGGGACGGGAGAAGAGATTACCTTGATTCGGACTGCCCCGACTAGTGGTTCTTCTATAGAAAATCCGTCCACTATCACATCTACAACAGATTGTGGAATGTGTAATGGGGTTATTGAATTTAATGCTGTTGGAGGCGGTAACTATATTGAAGTTTATGATGGTCCTATTTTGTTAACGGCAGGAGTCAATTTGATGTTAGATAATTTATGCCCAGGCGTTTATGGTATGAGGATTTATGAAGATGCTTCAGGGGCTGGTTCTTTTACTTCGATATCAATAATCATCGGAGATAACTG
>CALDUB010000379.1 GCA_937923465.1 uncultured Saprospiraceae bacterium | reverse complement strand
AAAAATCAATAACCCAGAAGTTTATAATACATTGATTTACAGCACATTTAAGGAATTGACAGGTAAGACAGAACCCAATTGGGAAGACCCAAATCGATATCCAGAACATTATAAAAAGAATGGTTATGTACAAAGTGACAAATTGCATTTTAAATATAAAACACACGAAAAAAAGACATTAGAACCTAATCAAAATAGCCTCGATGATTTCAAAGATAATTTAGAATTTATAAAAGAAAACAATTATCCGTTTCTTCTAGTCCAAGCGCCTGTCACACCTGCTTATTATCAGTCTTTCACGAATAATATGGAGTATGATTCTATGATGAATGATTTAGGGCAGTACTATAATTTTAACGAAATTTCGACCTTAGATGACTCTTTGCATTTTTATGATATTGACCATTTAAGTCATGCTGGGGTTGAGTTATTTAATGCTGATTTATTGAAGCTTCTTGAAGAAAAAGCTATACTTAAAATCAAGCAAGAATAAAGGTATGCTTTAACTCTTTGGCGGCATCGGTACAAAGCCCGAAGTTCGTTCGATATAGTCTCGATATGCTTTTCGCCCTATCATTTTCGACTCATTATTTGCCTTTCCAGTGAGACTCACCAATGCATAATTCATATATGCCGCGCCCAAAAATCCAATCCAACCATAAGGTGTAATTGAAGCAATCAAAGCAATGCCCCACCACATACAAGCATTGCCAAAATAATTGGGATGTCGAGAATATTTCCATAGACCTGTGGTCAGAAGTGGCTTATTTTCGTAATCTCCATTGTAGTCTTTATGTTTTTGCTTAAAAGCGTCTAATTGGATATCGGCGATAGTCTCAAAAAGAAATCCGACTACCCAGATTAGTCCTCCAATAACTGAAACCAAACCTATTTCCACGCTTTCTGGCGCAGCCAAACCAATAATCAAAGGTACAGAAACAAGCAACATCGAAAGAGCTTGAAAAGTATAAATCATAAAGGAATAAAAAGTCCAAGAGTAGCCTGCCTCTTTAGCATTTTCGCGCATTTTGGTGTAGCGGTCATCCTCTCCATTGCCAAAATTTCGGCGAAAAATAAAAATAGTATAACGCAATGCCCATAAAATAGGAAAGACTGCCAAAAACTGCGTATAATCCGTTTTAACAGGTACTTCCCAATACAATAAGGCTGCAACAATTCCAAAGCCTGCGCCCCAAATCAAATCAATGATACTCGAGTCCTTAATGATTAAATGAATAATCCAGACGGTATAAACTAATGCTGCGATGCATAGGCTAGCGAGAGTGAGGTTATTTAGAATTTGGTCTATCATAAATCAATAAACAGAATATAATGTAAAAGGTTATTATCAGATTAATATACTACTTTTGCTATCAATATTTATTCATAAAATGTAACGGACTGCCGGTGTCGGACACTTAAATTCTCTTAATGCAGAAAAATAGAAGAGTACTAAATAATTAATCAAAAATAAGTGTCTGACACCTATTTTTGTTTTCATAGAACAGGTGTCAGACACTTCCTTCTGCTTAAGTTCCAGATAAATTCTTAATTTTTGAGCTCCTTTATCATTAAGTGTCCGACACCCAACCAAATCGTTAAGTAATCATACTAAAATGCGCTCATTCCTTTTCCTTACTCTCCTTTCCTCATTGATGTGCTTCACGTCTTGTGACACATCCACTGAAAAAGCAACAACTGAAACTATGACAACTGAAAGCAACAACTCTCCCCTACTCTACATCGGAACTTACACTCGTAAAGAAGGACACGTTGACGGTAAAGCAGAAGGTATTTACATCATGGAAATGGATACTGAAACGGGTAAATTAACGGGGTTAGATACAATCGAAAACAGCATCAATCCTTCTTATTTAACCGTTCATCCTAATGGTAAATATCTATATGCGGTGAACGAATTGGCAGACGGAACAGACGCTTATGTCGGTACCGTTTCCGCTTATCAGTTGGACGAGAATGGACGTTTTGAGAAAGCATTAAACGTGGTCAATGCAATGGGTGATGCGCCTTGTCATGTGAGTGTAGATGCGACAGGAAAATATGTTTTGGTCGCAAGTTATATGGGAACAATCGCAGCTTTCCCAATCCAAACAGACGGAAGTTTGGGAGAAGCATCAAGTATGATTAAACATGAGTTGGCAAATCCTCCAGGTGGTCGCCAAGACGGTGCACACGCACACTATATCACTTCAGCGATTGATGACAAATCTGTTTTTGTGACGGACTTAGGAAAAGACCAAGTCATTCATTATCAACTAGTTAATGGAAAATTAACGAAAAAAGCTGTGACGAAGTTAACCGAAGGTGCAGGACCTCGCCACCTAGTTTTTCATCCTACTCACAAGAACGTTTATGTATTGGGAGAATTGAATAAATCAATTGAAATTTTTAAATACACTACAGCAGAAGAGCCATTTACCAGAGTTCAAATTACTTCTACATTTAATCGTCCAATCACGACAGGAGATATAAATTGTTCGGCTATTCGTATTCATCCGAATGGGAAGTTTTTATACGCTGGAAATCGTGGTATAGCCGGCAATCCTGACCAGACAATCGCCATATACGAAATAGGTTCTGAAACAGGGCAATTAGCATTTTTGGGATTACAAGATACAGGTGGTTTGATACCACGCGATTTTAACATTTCGCCAGATGGTAAAATGATGTTAGTCGGTCATCAAGACTCGGGGACAATCGTGGCTTTTAATATCGATACAACTACAGGTAAGTTGTCTGCTACGGGAGTGGTTAACGAGGTGGCTACTCCTGTTTGTTTGGTTTTTTAATAGGTGTCAGAGACGAGGAGTCAGGAGTCAGGCAGCTCACGTGTATGGAGCTTAGTCTAATTCCTGACTTCTGACTTTTGACTTTTGAAATTACTTAAGCTTCTTTAGTAATTCCGCTATCTGCTTTACATAGTAATCGTCATCCCCGCGCGATTTTGCCATGTCCATAGCCTTCTCTGCTATTTTCAAAGCTGCCTTATTTTCTTTATTTGCAAAGAGAATTTCTGCTTGCTTTTGATAAATCCAAAAGTCAGGTGTTCCGCCTGGTTGGTTTCTCAAATCAACAGACTTTTGAATAAATTCTTTTGCTTTTTCCAAGTCTCTTTCCGTATCTAAATAATATTTTGCAGCCATGTAATAACCATTCGAATGACTGTTTACAATATTATCAATATCTTTTAAAATCTTCGCTTCTGTCGTAAATTTCAGAGGAATCGCAATGTAAGTACGTTCCCACATCACCGTTAAATCTGCTGTATTTTCCGTTACATTTTCGAGATTAATCGTGAGTGTTTCGAAAGTACGATTCAATTCAAAAACAGGAACGGTAATCGTTGCCACAGCCTTATCTGCTGAGAAGTCTTCTGGCACACCGTAATTATTATCATAAGGGTAGAAGTAAATCTGCCATTCTTTCGCATTTGGGCGCGTGAATAACGTGTAGGTATCGGCTTTTAGTTCTGTATCGCCAACAGTTACTGGCTCGCTGAATGTGATTTGCGTATTGCGATTCGCGCCTGTACGCCATACTTCACCATACTTTTCTAAGCCTCCAAATATCTCGCGTCCGCGCATTAGTGGGCGACAGTATTCGATAGTCACTTCGGTGAAACCGACCTTTTGCTCTACCTTTTGTTTTTGGCTGAGTGGTGGTGTTTTGATTTGTGAGAATGCTGCTGTTGTTAGGCAGAGTAAGCCTGCTAATAGGAAAAATTGCTTCATTGGATGTTGTTTTAATGATTGTATGAAGCGAAAGTAAGACTGATATTTTTTGGAAGCGTTAAGGAAGGGTTAATTAGGATTTTGGTAAGAATCTGGGAGATTCTAAATCACACCCAATGACTTTTTCATGACTGAGGGAAGCCCAGTTTTGACATCAAAACCAAACCAATTTACTATCTCGTTATTCTTAACGATGAATAAATAGTTTCTCGCACCAGACAAACCATACTTTGATAATTCTTTTGGGGAAGAGTCCAAAAATTTAATATTCGTTCTGGCTTGCAGTTCTTTTTCAACTTCTGGATTTCTTTTCATTTGGATAACGTACACTTCTGAGTCTGTATGAGTCAAATAATCTTTCGTTCCAGAGTAAATTTCAATATCGCAAGCTCCGCAAATAGCATCTTGCAGGACGATTATTTCTGCATCTTGAATTTCTTCTATACCTTGAATTTTTTCTAAGTATAAAAATACATAAGAAGCTCTGTCAAAAGGTTTCTTGAAGCAACCAATGACTGTCGTACACACACAAAAGAGGATAATTATATTTCTCATTTTTTCTTGATTTTTAATAAGCGGATAATATTATGTTCAACATCGTCGTCATAGTCAAAGTAGCCTATCCCGTCAGAGGTGACAAAACAAGTTCTTAGAAAACCGTCCTTGATTAGAAACTCTGTAATTAGCTCAAATTCCTCATCAAAGACCATCAAGTAATCTGTCCTTTCTCTTAGACTATTAAATAATCCTTCTTCATTTTTCTCGAGTACACCTTGAAAAAAGTATCGGTAATACAATTCTCTTTCCGCGTCGTAGATTATCCGAGGATAAGCGGTAGTAAGAGTAAAATGTCTCATTCGAATAATATCATCTTTCCTGTCTTTCCCCGTTAATGGAAGTATTTCTATATTTTGAAATACACTTCTCCCCCCTTTGATTACGGTCTCTCCAGTCTTTCGATTAAAAATGTAAATATTGGGGTCAGCATCAAATGAATATACAGATTGATGTCCATTAATAGCTCTACTGTATCCTGTAAGTAAGCCGTAATTATTCTTTTGCATGTGCATCGGATACCTAAAAGGGTATAAATTTATATCTTCTATTTTTGAAAGATTTAGACCAACATCTAAAATGTGATTTTTTAATCCTTTAGCATTAGAATGCATCATGATTTCATTCTCCATGGCATCTATCTCTACTGCGCTCTCATGGGATGTTTTTATATAATATCCTTTCTCCCAATATTCTTCATTTATGGAATAGGTAATGACATTATCATTTAGCTCAATTAGGTTTAATTGATATTGACTGGATATGAATATGCTATCATGATTATGATACTCAATACCTGTAATATAAATTTGACGATTGATGTCAGAAAAAAGTTGTGAATAGTTAATTTTGCGGACCACTTTAGTTGTTGATAAATTATAAACATTAAAAGATTTAGTTTCTTCTACATCAATAATGACAAAGGTCGTATCCCCATCAATATAAGAATCGAAAAATTTAAACCCGAATGAATTTCCTTCTAAATAGATAGTTGTGTCTTGAGTTATTTTGATAGAGTCTTCTGATTTTTCAATGGGTACTATTGTATTTGAGGTGATTTTACATCCAGATAATAAAATCCAAATGACAGATAAATAGAATATTTTCATAATTATAGAATTTATAAAGTAGGGCTTAAGGTTATCTCGTCAAAACTATCAATGACAGACTTTATTGAAAATTTGTATTGTACGCGTTTATCATTCTTGATTTATTTTTGCTTTTAAGTATAGACTTGTTTAATACTTATCTAAACGGTTCCAAAAACCCAATCAACTCTAATTCCTCTTTCTTCCAACGGATACCTTGCCCTGATGCGACTCGTATTTCATAGACAACACCATGTTTATAATGCGTAAATACATTCCACCAAGTTTTTTCCTTAATTATTTTTCTGACGATAGCTTTGGCGGCTTGTTCTTTCTCTTCTGGATTTCCTTTTATTTCTCCCCAAAAGGTGTCATCTGGATTTCTCGAAATATGCTTTTCTCTTGCTCTCGATGCTTTGCATATTTGACCGTTATAGGCTTCAAAACAACTTTTTAGTAAATCTTCATTTCTTGGTGGAATACCATTCTCATCAGTAAGAGTTGCAGGAGTTTTTCTTTGCCCTAAAATGACGAGCAAAGATTCAATAGGTGTTTTTTCAATTATTTTAGTAATTAACTGAGCCTTTTCCTTTTCTTCTTTCAAAAGCTTTAATTTCTCAAAATGCTGATAATGAGCCGGGAAATTCGCAATTATTTCTTCATCAAAAATAGGAAGTGGATTATGGTAAATAATATTTTTAAAGGCGAAAGAAAAGATTCGTTCTCCTATTATACTCCAATGCTCCCTACTCAATATCTCTGTATATTCATGCTTCCAATCGGCAGAAAGGAAGTGGATACTTTGATTAAAAGCGGATATAAATATTTCTCTTCGCATTTTATTTTTTCATTTTTCACCTATAGCGTTAAGTACGTAACCTTATTTATCTGGACATTTTGACAGGATGTTTTTCCACTATTTCCCTCTTAAAAATAGTTCCGTGATACAGACCATGCAACGATTTTTAAAAGAAAACTATCGAAAAAATCTC
>CALDUB010000378.1 GCA_937923465.1 uncultured Saprospiraceae bacterium | reverse complement strand
ATGACGCGGATAAAAGAAATACGCGCGGCACATGTTTTTCAGCATTTGCCTTTTGAGATAGCACGTCGGTCGGTTGGGATTTTTATGGCAGAGATTACGCAAAGAACAATTAGAGAATCTGAAGAAAACCAAGAGTTATTTGAATTCCTATTTGATAGTTTCCTTTTCTTAGACGAGACAAAAGAATCAGTTGCCAATGTCCACCTTTGGTTTATGATAAATCTGAGTGCTCATTTAGGATTTATGCCAGGTGGTGACTTTGATGAATACAATGATTTTTTTGATTTGAAAGAAGGTCAATTTGTGCCTTTTGGTTTTGAACATACCTATTTTTTAGACGAAGAATTGAGTTTGATTTTGTATAATTTACTGCAAGCACCAGTTGAAAAAGTACACGAAGTTGAGATGACGCGTGTGCAGCGAAAGCTATTGGTTGGTCATTTATTAGATTTTTATGCATTGCATATTGAGAACTTACCTAAGATACATAGTCATGCGATTTTGGAGGAGGTATTGGGCGGAAACTGATTCCTTTCCTGCTAATTTCAGTCAAAATCTCAATTTTCTTTCCTTTTTCAACTAATTGTGGATAAAATTTTAACTAAAAAGACCACTAAGCGTTACAAATCAACGTAAATTAGCCGATTAGAATTACTTAGTAGGCTTAAAAGAGAATTATGCTCTTTTATAAGTTAACATCACGACCAGAGAAGGTTTAATTTGTGTACTAAAAAACCACCAACGATTTATTTTCCCAGATAGATCAATACAGAATTACGAATGGACTCGAATTTTTTAAAAGATATTATGTTTAAAGCCCAAGGATTTGAAGAAGATGGAGATTTCATGCCTCTAATCACGATTGATGAGGAGGATGAAAACTCGATTGATGAAGAAGTTAAAGAGGTGCTACCTGTTTTGGCATTGAAAAATACAGTCCTTTTCCCCGGCATTGTTATTCCAATTACTGTAGGACGAGATAAATCTATTAAAGCAATACAACATGCTTATGAAGGTGACCGCTTGATTGCTGTCCTCTCTCAGATGGATAGTGACGTAGAAGTGCCACATGATGCAGATTTGTTCCGTATTGGGACAGTTGCGCGTATCATCAAACTCATCAAGATGCCCGACGGAACGACGACGGCTATCTTACAAGGTCGCAAGCGTTTTACTTTGGTGGAAATGTTGACGGAAGAGCCTTTTATGGAAGGGCGCATCGAGATGTTGAGTTACATTGCTGCGACGAATGAACTGGAATTTGAAGCGATGATTTCCTCTGTGAATGATATGGCTAAGAAGATAATTGAACTCTCGCCCAATATTCCAACGGAAGCAGTTGTGATGCTTCGTAACATCACGAATTCAAGTTTTTTATTGAACTTTATTGCTTCTAACTTAGGAAGTAAGGTTTCGGCAAAACAGCAGATTTTAGAGATAAATGACCTTTCTGAAAAGGCAACTACCATTATCAAATTTATGGATAGTGAGTTGCAACTTTTGGAATTGAAAGATAAGATAGAGAGTAAAGTGCGCGTGGATATGGAGAAGCAGCAGCGCGATTATTTCTTGAATCAACAATTGAAGACAATTCAGGAAGAATTGGGTCAGTCTAACCCGCATGAGGAAGAGATTGAGCAATTGGTGCGTCGTGCACAGAAAAAAGATTTCCCGAAAGAGGTCAAACAAGCATTCAACAAAGAAATCAACAAAATACGTCGTATGAACCCGCAAGTTGCGGAATTTTCGGTGCAGTTGACTTACTTAGAGTTGATGCTAGACTTGCCTTGGAATGAATATACCGAGGACAATTTTGACCTCAAAAAGGTATTAAAAGTTCTAGACCAAGACCATTATGGATTGGAGAAAGTGAAAGAGCGTATTTTGGAACACTTGGCAGTTTTGAAGCTGAAAGGGGACATGAAAGCGCCGATTTTGTGCCTTGTTGGTCCTCCTGGTGTGGGTAAAACATCATTGGGACGTTCGATTGCACGTGCGATTGACCGTAAGTTTGTGCGTATGTCATTGGGTGGTTTGCATGATGAAAGCGAAATTCGCGGACACCGTAAAACATACATCGGTGCCATGCCAGGACGAGTGATTCAGTCTTTGAAAAAAGTAGGGGCATCTAATCCTGTTTTCATTTTAGATGAGATAGATAAAGTCGGAAAAGGCTTTAGAGGAGACCCGTCTTCTGCGCTTTTGGAGGTTTTAGACCCAGAGCAGAATAGCACTTTCCACGATAATTACTTAGATTTGGAATATGACTTGTCAAAAGTCATGTTTATCGCTACCGCAAATTCCCTTTCTACTATTCAACCCGCGCTTTTAGACCGTATGGAAATCATACAGGTAAGTGGTTATTCAGTGGAAGAGAAATTGGAGATTGCGAAGCGTCACTTGATACCAAAACAACGCAAAGAGCACGGACTAAAAGCTTCACATGTGAAGTTATCTCGTGCTGTCATGGAGAAATTAATACAAGATTACACACGTGAATCTGGTGTGCGTTCTCTCGACCGTCAAGTAGCGGGTGTGATGCGTAATGTTGCCAAGAAAGTGGCAATGGAAGAAGAGTACAACGTATCAGTTAAACCAAGTGACCTGAAAGATATGGTGGGTATCGCTCGTTATTCGCGCGAAGCTTATCAAGTGGAAAAAGTACCAGGAGTAGCTGTTGGTTTGGCTTGGACTTC
>CALDUB010000377.1 GCA_937923465.1 uncultured Saprospiraceae bacterium | reverse complement strand
TCAAGCTAATACAACCATTCCTGTTCTTTTAGTAGGAGAAAATGGACGTATTAATGATGCCTTAAATTACGGAAAAATAGATTCTTTAGGCAAAGAAAAAGAGTTGCAAAGATTCATAGCCGCAGGAACAAAGCCCTTAATTGGTAGTGAAGGTCAGCGTTTATATTTTAAAGAATCAACTCTTTTAACTCAATTGCGCTACTTCCCTTTTTTCCAATTTGGACTTATCGGTGCCTTCATTATCGTTGGATATTTAGCCTTTTCCTCCGCACGAAAAGCACAAGAAAACCGTGTCTGGGTCGGTATGGCTAAGGAAACTGCGCACCAATTAGGAACGCCAATTTCCGCCATTATTGGTTGGATTGAGCACATAAAAATGATACGAGAAGAGGATGAAGATATGTTGGAAGTTGCCGCAGAGTTAAGGAAAGACGTCACGCGATTAGAGTTAGTTGCAGACCGTTTTTCTAAGATTGGCTCCGAACCTGAGTTAAAACCAATCAACGTTTATGATGAAATAGAAAAGTGTCGCGTCTACATGGAACGCCGTGCACCACGTAAGGTAAACTTCAATTTTCCTGACCCAACAGCAAATGCCGCAATTAATTTTAATATAAATCCACATCTTTTTGATTGGGTAGTAGAAAACTTATTGCGCAATGCTTTGGATGCTATGAATGGTAAAGGGGAGATTACTGCCACTATTTATGAAGACAAAAAGGACGTATTCATTGACATTAGCGACACGGGTTCTGGTATTCCTGCTAATAAATTTAAGTCAGTTTTTAATCCTGGTTTTACTACAAAAAAGAGAGGTTGGGGTTTAGGTCTTTCATTAGCCAAACGCATCATTGAAAAGTATCATACCGGCAAAATTTTTGTGAAGAAATCAGAAGAGAATAGAGGAACTACATTCACGATACAATTACCTAAGAGCTAAGACTCTTTGAAAATTCTATGAATTTTATTTTTTTACATTCACAGAATTTATCAAAGAACAAAAGTTAGAAGGAGAAATCCTTCCAGAAAAATAATCACCTTGAAAATTTTAACATTAAAACATTTCCTTTCTTTCACTCTTCTTCTCGTCACCTTTTGTGTCTTGTCCGCAAGTACGAATATCTACGATTTTGAGGTTACAGTTACAGACCCCAGTGGCGAAACGCTTATTGGGGTTAACGTCGTTTCTGAGGACCAAAAATTTACGGGTTCTACAGATATTAACGGAAAGATTATCCTTAAAGATTTACTGTATAACGATATTTTAAATTTCTCTTATATTGGCTATAAGACTTTGAGTATTCCTTTTTACGAGATTAGAAAACGTGGGGGCAAGATTGTCATGCAAGAAAATGAGGAACTCATAGCAGAGATTGTTGTTATTGGGCGGCGGGATGAAGTAGAATCAGATATTCCTTATACTGTACAAAGTGTCACACGCAAACAAATTGCATTAACTAATTCTCAAAACTCAGCAGATATACTCCGTGACCACGCGGGTGTCTTTGTACAAAAATCTCAAATGGGTGGCGGTAGTCCTGTTATTCGGGGATTTGAAGCTAATCGAGTTCTTTTAGTTTTGGACGGTGTACGGATGAATAATGCGATTTATCGAAATGGACATTTACAAAATGCAATAACAGTTGATGCTTCGATATTAGAACGAGCAGAGGTCATTTACGGACCTGGCTCATTGATTTATGGAAGTGATGCCTTGGGTGGAGTGGTTCACTATCGGACGCGTGACCCAAAGTTATATTATGGAAATGACAAAGACGGTTATACTTCTGAGGTCAATGTTTTTACACGTCACGCTACTGCCAATGTGGAAAAAACCATTCATGCAGATTTGAGTTATGGTAAAAGTAAGTGGGGCTCTTTGACAAGTTTAAGTTTCACAGATTACGATGATTTGCAAGCAGGAAGTAAACGCCCAGAAGGATTTGAGGATTTTGGAAAAAGATACTTTTATGCTTTTCGAGATGTGCAGGGGCGCAATGACCAATCTATCGAAAATACAACTAGAAATAGCGCAGGTGATACCATTAGCAACTATGATTTGCAGCGGGGTACAGCGTATTGGCAAGCAGACTTTCTACAAAAGATAAAATATCAACCAGCTGATGATTTGTCCTTTGTTGGAAATTTACAATACTCTACAACGAGTGATGTGCCGCGTTATGATGTATTGACGGATGTGGTTTATAATCCCAACTATGGAACAGAAGGAGAACGCCAACGTGATTTGAAATGGTCGGAATGGTTTTATGGTCCACAGAAAAGATTTATGACCTCTCTTAAAACACAAATTCTCAATAAGAAATACTTTGATAAAGCGACCGTTATTGCAAGTTACCAATGGATAAATGAAGAACGTGTACAGCGTAGATTTAATCGTGCGGATTATGAATTTGGGTTGGAAAGTGTGAATGTATACTCTTTGACAGCCGATTTTGATAAGAAGTATGGTGAAACAAAGCGCCATGAGGTTTCTTATGGATTTGATGTAACACACAATCAGGTTTTTAGTGTAGCCGGGAAAACGGACATCACGACAGAAGACCAGCGTATTGGTGGTGTATTATCTCGTTATCCATTGCAAGGAAGTGAGATGAATTTGGCAGGCGGTTATGCAACATATCGCTGGAAAACAGCAGATACGTCTTTAGTATTTAATGCCGGATTGAGATATTCATATGTAAGTTTACAGTCTACATTTTCGCCTAACGACCCAATAGTGTGGCCAACAGAGTGGACTCAAGGAGACGGAATTCAGAATGTGAATACAGATTTGACTTATGGACTTGGCGCAACTCTAAATGCTGCTAATAACTGGCAAGTGCGCGTTTTGGCATCTAAAGCCTTTCGGTCTCCAAATATTGACGACTTTGCGAAAATTCGGGAAAAAGGTGGTTTCGTGACTATTCCAAATCCTGACTTACAACCTGAAAAAGCATATTCAGGCGAGTTGACCATTGCCAAAGAAAGTAATAATTATAAAGCGAGAGAGGGTTCTGCCTTCAAGGTAAGTCTCACGGGATATTACACTTATTTGCAAGACGCTATATCGCGTCGAAATGCACCTTTACCAGACCCTAATGATAATATTCCACTAGATATGGAAGGTTATTTGTTTCAATACGATACCTTAGTGAGTACTGGGGAAATAGACACAGCCGTCTTTGTGACACAAGCAAATATAAATGCAGAAAATGGTTTTGTTTATGGTTTTTCTGGAAATTTACGTGCTCGATTTAATCGTAATTGGTCAGCAAAAGCGGGCATTAATTATACCTACGGACGTATTTCATACAAGGATGAATTTTATAAAGACGACGTTGCCAATACAGAACTCTTAGCTGAGATTGACACATTAGTACCTTTAGACCACATCCCGCCCTTATATGGACAGTTCTCAATTGCTTTTAAAACAGATAAATTTAAAGCTGAATTTGTAACCCGACTTATGGGAGCGAAAAATCTAGAAGATTACGCGGTTAATGCAATAACTTATGATGCAAATTCAGATAGTTTTACTATTGACAAGGAAGGCTCTACAGATAATTTGGATGAAGGCCCTTCAGTTGTTGATTTCGACCCTGTGACGGGTGTAAGAAATGAAGAGTTTGTTGGTACTTATGGTTATACGCTTTTTAATCTATATACCTCTTGGCAATTTAGTGAAAAATTCAGTTTGGATTTGGCTGTAGAAAATATTACAGATATTCATTATCGTCCGTTTGCGTCGGGTGTGAGTGGAGCAGGACGTAGTTTTATTGTCGCCTTGAGAGGTAAATTTTAAGGAGTTGAAAGCCCCGCAGCGTCTACCGTCAAGCGAAGTGACCGTCAAGCGTCCACCGTTAAATCACTTACAAGTCCGATAAAACTTTTCCATAGCGGAGTGAAACTCAATCAAGGTGTGTGTATGAATGCCTGTGGCAGATTGTATTAAGTTATATTGTGTCAAAATTTCATGAATATCAGCTTGCGCTACATCTGATTTCGCTGCTAATTTCTTTTCAAAATCCGCATCAAATTCGCGTGTTGTCATTCTATATTTATCTCGAATAAAACCTTGCCACAGCTTAAATTTTTGAGCAGCTAGTTTCTGATGATTTTCTTGTTGGAAGTAGAGTTGGCCAATCGTACCGACAAATTCCAAAGAAGTATTTCTATTTTTTTCCGTTACAGGAATGATGCGCTGCTGACGTTTCGCTCGGAAGACCAGATACAATAAAGCCAGTCCCAAAGCGATATACCAAGCCCAGCGCAATGCGGGCTGAGAAAGGATATAAGACAGCTCACTTTCTGTATTGAAAGTCCGATTGTTTTGCATCCAGTTTTCACGCTCATTGCGGCGGCGACTCACACCTTCTGACACACGACTGTAGGTATCATAGTAGACACTTTCTCCGTCCAAATGAGAGATAACTTTTCCTGCATAAGCCAAACTCTGTTCCTCTTGCAGCGCGAGATTAGAAAAGGCAATAGGTGTTGTATGCAAATAAAAATAACCGTCCCCATACTTTGCTCGGGCAAAATTGGATAAATCATAATTCATTTCTCCCAAACTAATCATGCTATACTTTTCCTCGCAAAAGAAATCAGACTCAATGTAATTCCAGTTGTAATTGGTTGCGGTGAATCGCTTATAATAATTATAAGTGAAATTAGAATCTGCGCGTAGATTTGGGTGGGTAATATTTAAGCTAGCCGTACTATCTTGTAGCACCGCGTAATCATCCCAATACATCTCGTTACATTCATCGTAATAAATGTAAAACATCAAATCATAAGGAATTGACTTACTTGAAATAAAGGCATTATTCCCATTTTCGACAAAAGATAGCAAGGTCTGCGTACTCGTACTATCGGTAAACATCGCAGGACCAACAAAAATATAATTAGATTTTTTGGTAGAGTCAGACAAT
>CALDUB010000376.1 GCA_937923465.1 uncultured Saprospiraceae bacterium | reverse complement strand
ACTTTTGTAAAATGTTTAGTGTCGATATCCTTTCCATGTACCACCATAGCGATAAAATTCTCCTTTTTGATGTATCTTACAGCAAGTTTCACAGACAAATATCCAAATCTTTCCTTTACGTGTTTGGACTCTAAAGAGGGTCGTATCTTCTGTGTTGCAAGTAGCGCAGATTTTCGTTTTCATAAGTCTGTAAACAGAGATGAAAGCGGATTGTTCTGATTTTTTAATCAAAAGATAACTAATGAAAAAAGTACTTCTGTGGCTCGTGTTTGTCTTAACACCTTTCGTAATGATGTTCATTGTGAATACGAGTGTCAATGAACCAACTACTAAAAATATAAAGGACCAGTGCACCCGTTATTGTCATAACGTAACTTGTACGCATGGAAATAGCACTTATGAAAAATATGCAGGAACTTGGTTTGCCGATACTGCGAAAAACTTACGTTCTTCGCCAAATCGTGTGATAGGAAAAAAATAAAAAGCTAAAATCAAATAACTACTTAGCTTTTTATTTTTTTCATGTCACTTTCACACGATTTGGCGGAGAACCAAAACTTATATAATAAGAATATTGTATGGCTACATAATAATCCTTTTGGTTTATCTTATCGGGCTATAAATTTAATTATTTACGTTTTTGGTATACCTCTCTTTATGGCATTATTACTCGGAAATATAATTAGAAAAGTATGAAGAATTTAGATGAAATCAGCAGAGTAATCTATTGGTATTGTACTGACTTTTGTATCAATGCGGCGAATTTGCTCGGCATTTCCTATGTAGAATTTAATTTTATCTTATTTTTGGTTGTCTTTCCTTCGGTCTTTCTGATTTTGCTATTTCTTAATTTAAGAATATTGTGGCGGAAGATGTTTTCATAAACAAGCAAAAAACAAACAAAATGAAATTTCTAAAGTATCTATTTTTTCTAATCATCGGTCTCGTCCTCGCATTCATTGCAGTTGGCTTCATTCATCCCACAATAAATTACGGACACGAAATCACTGTCAATAAGTCTGCAAAAGAAGCATGGGCAGTACAGCAAGATGAATCTAAATTTGGTCAATGGCTCGAAGGGTTTAAAAGTATTGATTTGATTAGTGGAGAAGCAGGAACAGTGGGTAGTAAGTACAAAGTTATCGTTCAACCTGAGGGACAGCCTGACTTTGAGATGATAGAAACGGTTCTTTCTGTAAAAGAATTTGACCATATGAGAATGGAATTGGATAGCGATATGATGCTATTTGACCAAACAACATCTTTCGCGGAAGCAGATGGCAAAACAACGATAAAAACAGCATCTACCGTAAATGCAAAAGGTATGATGATGCGTTCTATGTTTGCTTTAATGGAAATATTTGGCGGCTCATTTAAAAAGCAAGAAGTGAAGAATATTGAAGCCTTGAAAAAGGTGATAGAGGAGAATACGACGGAATACTACCCTGCGCCTGTTGTAACGGAGGTGACGCCAGTTGTTCAATAATTTGTAGGTATACTCACCTGATGACTCAAAGTCATCGGGTGAGTATATGACTGATTTCCTTAAACGGATTCTTTTAAAACGGCACTACGGTGAAAACAGTGGGTTAGTAATTTTTTCTGTCTATTTGTTTGAATATTAGGGGTCAGGTTGCTTTAGCTTGTACATTAGTTGTGTAAGTTAGAGCAACCTGACTCCTTTTGTAACATAACTTCAGAAATTACTAACCACCCACAGTTTTTACCTTAGAGCCTCTAAAACTAAAGCAGCCTCAGGCGCTACAATATCTATAAAGCCAGGCTGCTCACTCACAATATCCTGCCACATCGGCTGAAAACTAAAGTAACCCGCTAGCGGAAACCCTACCTCATAATTACGTGTCCGCAAAGCCGTCTCATGGTCAATTTTGATAAGTTTATTACCAGTAGATTCTGCTAATATTTGCGATTGACAAGTACGCTCCATAGTGACAAACCAAAAGATACATTCTTCGATACTTTTGCCTACCGTTAGCAAACCATGATTTTGTAGAATGACCGCTTTTTTATCTTCTAAAGCTTTACCTATTCTGTCCCCTTCACTCAAATCATTAACGACACCCGTATACTCCTTATAAAGTCCGTGGTCTTCATAAAAGATACAAGAATCCTGAGTGATTGGGGCTAACTTCTTCCCAAAAGTGGAGAACGTTTTGCCATATATGCTATGTGAGTGCGCCGCAGCAATAACATCAGGTCTCGCCTTGTGAATAGCAGCGTGAATCGCAAAAGCAGCTGCATTTAAATTCTTATGTTTTCCCGCCACGATTTTACCTTCCTCATTAACCAATATCAAATCAGACATTTTTATTTGACGAAAAGAAATACCAAAAGGATTGACCCAAAAACAGTGCGGGTACTCAGGGTCACGGCAAGTAATATGCCCTGCGACACCTTCTGCAAAGCCAAATTTTCCAAAGATGCGAAATGCCCCAGCCAGCATTCTTTTTAAGTAAAAACGTTGTTCTTCAACTGTATTGAAAGTTGGATAATTCACCAGTTTTTCGATGCCTGGAGGATTTGGTATTGCCATTTTATTCGTTTTAAAATTGAGCTTGTTTGAGATTGTAATCTTACGAAAATTATAATAAAAACTAGTTATTCTGTCTCTAGATTTGCGACTCTCTTCTTCGAATATTTTGTTTCATAAATGACGTAAACCCAAACCAAATTATATGTGATTCCTGCGAAAATAGCTCCTTCTGAGAAACTAGTAAGAATACTAATGAGTGCAATTAAAATAGATATTAACCCAATGTTCCCAAAAACAAAATATCGACGCATGGTTAGTTCCGTCTCTAATGCTTCGCGCGGATTTAATTGGAGGATTTCTTTCTGTTTAAAAGCACGCTTGTTTAAGAAATGTAAGAGGAAAAATATTGCTGCAAATCCCACTCCATAGATAATCATCAAATGCGGTACTTTAGAGAAAGGTATCATCTCATTTAGTTCGGTGTAACGGTCTTTTAACTCTCCAGCAAAAATGGCTGAAAAGTATTTAACTTGCCAACTCATCAGAAACTTCAATGGGTAGATATAGAAAAGTACGAAAAACATTAGCACCATTTTCAATTGATTTGTCTTATCATCTTCTAAATCAAATCGCAGGTTAAAACGACTCAATGCCAGCCAAATCCAATAGATAAAAACAATACAAAGCGAAAAAGGGAGTAGGTCATAAACAAAATCTAGTAATTCTGTAAAGTTAGTCGGTACACTACTCGAAATAAGTAAAACGGCGACGGCAAGTGCAAAAATACCATCCGTCAGCCCGTCCATTTGAGTGCCTTGATGACCTCTGAGTCGAAAATGGTCTCGAACGGGGAGATTGTTTAAATCTTGATTTTGCATAGTTTTCGATTTCTCATAAAGGTCAATTAACTATTAATTTGTTATTGCGAATATAATCGTTTTTTCAATAACACTTTTCAATGCCCTAGAAAGTCCCGAAGGTAACTATTTTGACCTATTATCAAAAACCGTAACCGATTGAAATTCCATGATTAATTCCTCCTTCCGCGTCGCTATTCACAAAGTGAAAACTTGGACTGATAGAAATCCCTTTGAAGGGATAAACAGTAAAGCCTAAGCGGACACCATAATCATTTAATCTTCTAAATTCTGGCTGTTCCTTGCCATACAAAGGAAGACCTAATTGCATACTGTAATATTTAGAAGGTCTATAATTAAAGCTCAAAATTCCTACGCCTTGACTCAAACCAGATGGGGTGTCGAACTGGTTAACACGACTATACATGACATAGTACATGTCTTGAAGATTTTTTCCTGCTTTTATGCCAAAACCCGCACCATATTCATACTGTGGTTTATTACTATAAACACCAATTGAACTATTTACGACGATAAATGGTCGGATTTTGAATTTCTCACCTACTTCTTTATTTTTTAATTTACGATGCTCGTTTATAGAATACTTCAGATTTGTCGCGGGGGCAAAAGCTTTCTTCAAAGTACCCATTTTAATGGTTTTCATTGCTTCGATTAGCATATTTGAATAATCTTTAGCTAAGATTTCGGAAATTTCTTCAAAGTACAAATGCACCGTCACCTTTTCTCCTTTGAGTGTAGCTATTTTCGTTATTTTATCTAAGATTTTACCGTCTTTCGCTACAAAAATACTGACATCCTTTACTTTTTCGACTACGCGCAGATTTTCATTTTTTGCATATGAAATCGAATAATCCTGATAGTTGGGAATTTGTTCCTTGACTTGATTTAAATTTTTAATAAAGTCTTCAATCAATTCCTTTGTTTCGTTTTGTACATCCTCTTTAAAGGGCATAAAACAAGCTACAGAAGCTGTTAAATTTAAGTTTTCATACACTTTTACAGTGTCACTTTGAGTTTTTCTTTGAGCCTCAGCATTGGGCATAGCGAAGAGGAGCAACAGTAATGTTGCAAGCATTATTTTATACATAATTTAAGATTTTATTGTTTGTTAAGAGAACTGGTAGATTATTCTCTACAAATTCCCTAAAACTGAATGGTAGCTATTTTTTTGCGGTCATCATCTGAGATATCAGATTTACCACTTTGTACGATAAACAGAGCACGATGCTTATCTTCTTTCTTTATATTATTACCACTATCCTCGAAAACGAACTCGACGCTTCGGGGCTTTTTAGCAGCTGGTTCAGCAATTGGTTTTTCTACTATAGCTGCGTTTGTCGCTGCCATATTTTCAATGAAAACAGTATCTTTTAAGTACACAATCTGAGGGGTAGACTCTATAACTTTATTTAAGAAAACTGTATCTTTAATGATTATCTCTTTCTCAATAATCAAAGGAGCAATAGGAACTGTTTCTTTAACTATTTCGCGTTTTTCAGAGATAGGAGTTTTAGCTATTTCTATGTTTTTTGCAGAAGAAATAGTCCTTTCTGTCAGTTGTGCTGCTAATGATTCTTGTGCCGCTTTTAATTCGGCTATCTCTATTTTTAAATCTTGATTTCTATCTTTCTGAGCCTGATTATTTTTTAATAAATAACAGCAAAAGCCGCCCAGTAAAAATAAGATTAATAAGGCTATGATGGCTGAGTAAGAAATATGTCTTTTCTTTTGGTTTATCTCCAAATTTGCCCAGATGGCATCTTTAGCCATTTCAGCTTCTTTGTCAATTTCAGCATTACCTTCCGACATTAGTTTGCGGAATAATTTATCCGAGTCTTTATGTTCCATATTCTCGTTTTTTATTAAGTTCCGCCACGATAAATTTTCGGGCTTTCAATAATTGTGATTTAGAGGTGTTTCTGCTGATTGAAAGCGCTTCTGCTATTTCACTATGCGTAAATTCCTCCATTGCATAAAGGTTGAAAACAGTACGATAACCCGTTGGCATTTTTTCTAAAATTGACATTATCTGCTCTGCGTCAATGACGGACTCTTCGATAAAGTCAGGCGTTTGTAGCTCTATTTCTTCTTCAAAACGGATATGCTTTATTTTCCTTAATGTTTTTAGACAATCATTGACCGCAATAGTATTGAGCCATTTTTGAAAACTGCCTTCTCCTCTATATTCAAAATTTTCTAATTTTGAAAAAGCTTTATTAAATGCAGAAATAACGACATCCTCTGTATCCTCACGTCTGCACATATAGCGTTTTGCCAATCGGAAAACCGTTGGATAGTGCAGTTCAAAAAGTCTTTTTTGAGCTTTCCTATTTCCTGTCAAACAGGCTAGTATGAGTTCTTTTTCTTGCAATGAGATAAATTAAAGAGGTCCGTTTTATTATGTTAATCCTTAAAATAGGGTTTTGGGTGTCTCGAGCAGAAAATAATATTAAATATTTATTGGTTTCAGGATTTGGTTTAAAACCTCGTACTTTCAGTACGACCCGAGTAAAAGTATTATTAGCAAATATTTACGCTAAGGACATATGATTGAAAATCGGATTACGCGGATTTGGCGGATTTGGGCGGATGCGATAAATGAAAATCCGCGTTTAATCCGCGTAAATCCGTCTAATCCGCGTTCCAATCATGTATTCTTTGCAAGTCAAGTAGAATGACTTTAGTCATTTTTATTTTCTAACCTACCTACTTTCAGTAGGTGGTATTTGAGTTTTTAATTCTCCTAAAAGGAAAAACAGCGTGCATTATTTACCTTTCTTTCCAAAGCCTTTTAATCAGTAAAATAAAATATGGTTTTTTGACAAATCACGAGATTTGTCAAAAAACGTAAAACATTAACCCCTCATTAACAACAAAATCCTTGTTCCCCCACAAAATCCAACGTATTTTGCACAATCAAGACAATTTCAAGGAAAAACACAGCAGTGGCAACCTTTTTGCCCATTTTTTACGTTAAGTAAGCACGAAAGAATACAAAGAAGATACGAAGGTGTCGGACACTTAAATTCACTTGAAAGACGAGAAATTAAAGACCTACAAAATAATTAAGCAGAAACTAAATTCTGGTTAATTTTAGAGTAAATATTTAAATTTTCCACTTTTGTTAGTTTATAAGTGTCAGACACCCAAATCGACCAAAATATAAGTATACAATGGCTCAGAATAGCAACTATCAGCAATTAATAACCAAACTGGATGCGTTTATTCGCAAATACTACCTCAATCAAATCATTCGTGGTACGATGTACAGCTTAGCTTTGATTGTCGCTTTGTTTGTGGCGTTCAACTTGTTGGAGTACTACTATTACTTTGGGCAAAGTGGACGTAAGACGATGTTTTTCTCTTTTATCGGAGTGAGTAGCATTGCGTTAGTGGGGTGGGTATTATTGCCATTGGCGCGTTACTTTAACTTGGGTAATGTGATTTCGCACTCAAAAGCTGCATCAATTATTGGTGACCACTTTGGAGACGTGAAGGATAAGTTGCTGAATATTCTACAGTTAAAAGACCAAGCTGATAGTAGCCCCAATGCCGAATTGGTCATGGCGAGTATCAATCAAAAAAGTGAGGACATCAAAATTGTTCCTTTCAAAAAGGCAATTGACTTGGCAGAAAATCGCAAGTACTTGCGTTATGCATTACCGCCGATTGCTTTGTTGCTATTGATTTTATTTGTGAATTCTGGGTTGATTACAGACAGTACGACGCGTTTGATTAATAACGGACAAGACTTTGCGCGCCCTGCACCTTTCCAATTTGAAGTGGACAAAGACGATTTGTCGGTTGTGCAGTTTGAAGATTATGCATTGACAGTGAAAGTAGACGGAGAGGTATTGCCAAATGAGGTTTTCATTGACGTAGATAATTATCAATACCGTTTGGTAAAAGAAAATCCAAATACTTTCTCTTATCGTTTTTCGAATGTGCAAAAAGAGACGCCATTTAAGTTATTTTCTGGTGGCGTGAATAGTGAAGGGTTTGAATTGAATGTTTTGAAAAAACCGAATATCACAGGTTTTGAAGTGAAGTTGGATTACCCCAATTACTTGGGACGTACGGATGAAGATTTGACAAGCATTGGCGACTTAGTAGTGCCCGTGGGAACAAATATCGACTGGGTTTTCAATTCTCAAAATACAGATGCAATTGACATCAAATTTGCGAATGAAGCAGACAAAACAGAAGCAGTACGTTTTTCTGATGAGTTATTTACTTATAAGAAAAAAGCAATGCGCGACGAAGGATACAAGTTGTATATGTCAAATGAAGCATTGCCAAATGCAGACAGCATTAGCTACACAATCACAGTTGTGCCAGACCAATATCCAACAATTAAAGCAGAGAAATTTCAAGATAGTTTGGATAGTAAATTGCTGTTTTTCGTAGGCGAAGCGAGTGATGATTATGGTTTGCGTAATTTGACTTTCAACTACCGCGTCAAAAGCGAGAAAGGAGTTGAAGGCGCATTGCAAAGCACACCTATCCAAAACCCAACGGGTAAAGCGACAAGTTTTGACCACACATTTGATGTCTTAGAATTGGCATTAAAGCCAGGTGATGAGGTTTCTTATTTCTTTCAAGTATTTGATAATGACGGCGTGAATGGTGCAAAATCTGCGCGTACAAACCTTATGGTTTTTGAGATGCCGACAGTGGAAGAGTTTGAGGAAATGGAAGAAGAAAATGAAGATGAGATTAAAGATAAATTGAAAAAAGCATTAGAGGAGACGCGTGAGATTCAGGATGACATGAAGAAAATGCGCGAGAAACTATTGCAAGAAAAAGATTTGGATTGGCAGGATAAAAAGGAATTGCAGAAAATGCTAGACCGCCAAAAAGAACTGGAAAAAGAAATAGAACAAGCGAAAGATGCTTTTGAAGAAAACTTGAAAAATCAAGAAGAATTTTCTGAGAAAGACGAAAAGATACAAAAGAAACAAGAGCAGATTCAAAAGATGTTTGAGGAGAGTCTGAGTGAGGAAATGAAAGATTTGATGAAGCAAATCGAGGAACTTCTACAGGAAATGGACAAGGAAGAAGCTCTGGAGAAGATGGAAGATATGGAGATGAACGATGAGGAGTTGGAAATGGAATTGGATAGAATGCTCGAAATGTTCAAAGAGTTGGAGTTGGAGAATGAGATGCAGAAAACCATGGAAAAACTCGAAGAGCTAGCTGAAAAGCAAGAAGAACTCGCCGAGAAAACGGAACAAGAGGAAGCACCACAAGAAGAATTAGAAAAAGAACAAGAGGAAATCAATAAGGAGTTTGAGGAAATCCAAAAGGATATGGAGGAAATCCAAGAGAAAAATGAAGAATTGGAGAGTCCGAAAGAGATAGACGAACAAGAGGAAGCGCAAGAAGAAATCTCAGAAGACTTGGAAGACTCTAAAGAGAGTTTGGAGAAAAAAGATAATAAAGCTGCGAGCAAAAAGCAGAAATCTGCTGCGGGTAAGATGAAAGAAATGGCGGATAGCATGGCTATGGAAATGGCAGCGCAGGAGCAAGAGCAAATGGAAGAAGACATGGCGGCATTGCGTCAGTTGTTGGAAAACTTGGTTGGTTTGTCATTTGAACAAGAAGATTTAATGGCGGACTTTAATGATGCTAAAATCAATACACCACATTATGTGGATTTGACGCAGCAGCAATTTAAGTTAAAAGATGACTTCCGTTTGGTGGAAGATAGCTTGCAAGCATTAGCAAAGCGTGTGTACCAAATCGAATCTTTTGTAACTGAAAAAGTATTTGAAATCAAACGCAACATGAAAGGCGCGATTGATGATTTGGAACAACGTAGAGTGCCACAAGCTGCGGCAGAACAGCAGTTTGCGATGAAAAATGTCAACGACTTGGCATTGATGCTGAGCGAGGTGATGAACCAAATGCAGCAGCAAATGGCAGGTAATATGCCAGGTGACCAACAATGTAACAACCCTGGAGGAAAAGGTAAAGGGGGGAAGAAACCGTCCGACAAGCCTGGTTCGGCTGGTCAGAAAGGACTGGGCGAGCAGATGAAGAAAATGGCGGAGGGTATGAAAAATGGGGAAGGTGGTTCGAGTAAAGAATTCGCTGAAATGGCACGCAAGCAAGCCGCGATGCGCGATGCCTTACGTAAGAAACAAGCAGAAAAACAAGGTCAAGGTCAGGGCGATAAACAACTACAAGAATTAATCGACCAAATGAATAAAAACGAAACAGACCTCGTGAACAAACGCTTGACGAATGAAATGATGAAGCGCCAAGAGGAAATCATGACGAAACTCCTCAAGCACGAAAAAGCAGAACGCGAACGTGAGTTAGACAACAAACGTAAGTCTGAAACTGCCCGCGCTACAGAGCGTAAAATGCCACCTTCTCTCGAAGAGTACATCAAAAAACGCGAGTCTGAAACGGAAATGTATAAGACGGTTTCTCCTGCTTTGAAACCTTACTATAAGTATTTGGTGGAAGAGTATTTTAAGACTTTGCAGGAAGGGTAGGAGACATAAGTAAGTGATAACAAAACCGGGCTTTCTGAGTAAATCAGAAAGCCCGGTTTGTTTTGAGATTAAATTTCAACGAAAGAAAAAGTCTAACGTCTAATATCCAACATCTTAAACCTTTAATTCAACAACCACTTCATCGTCAAACCCACACTCTCCAAAGTAGTTTTTTTAGTATCCGCCCCTTTAATCACACGGTAGCCGACACCATATTTTCCTTGCAAACCAATTTCAAAACGACGAGCAATAGTAAAGCCAATACCAAGTTGACCGTAGATGCGCTGACTGAAACCTCCGTTGAGTTTAACTTCTTCATTAAAGTCGTTAAAGAAGATAGAAGAACTGTAAAAAGGGACTTGAGTATTCTCTTCAACTTCACTTCTTAATTGGCTGCTATTGGTATAAGTAAAATCTTCCACCATTGATTGGTTTGAACCGTAGGCATATAATTTATTATTGACAATTACGCCGATATTTGTTCCTGCACCTACATAAAGATTAATTGGACTGTTGCCTAATTTGTTTCTATATGCGGATAAACTAATGCGTTTGACTAAAGAAGTCTCAATACCAAACTCGTCGGCAGTTGTGCTGAAATTAGCATAATCGAAACCCCAGTTAGAATCTGACGTTGATGAGTAAGAAAGCGCATCGTATCTGCTAATGATAGCATTTACGCCAAGTGACCATTCTAATTGTCTCGGTAATTCTAGGACGATGTTAAGATTCATATTTGGATTTTCACAGACCATACTTGCTACCTGCGCGTCTGAAAATTTTTCTGTTAAAACAGAATTGTCGGACGGAGTTTTCATGGCATCGGTAAAGTAAGCATTGTCCATGCTACTCAATAAATCACGGTCGTGACTCAGCGATAGAGAGACGGATTTTATTGATTTTCCTAAAAAAGTAGCTTGTGCATTGAGACCAATTGTTGCCAAAATAAATAGAGAAGATAAAAGGAATTTAGAGTACATAAAGATTAGATTTTAGAAAAAAGACATAGATATACTGTCTAATTTCTGGGTGAATTTAAAAATTAGTGATAATCGCGATTTAGTCACGATTTTCTATTTTATTGATGCTCAACTTGAAAAGGGTGGCAGGAAATTGCCAAATATATTTATTTTTATCACTGTTCTAAACGAACGGTATTTCTTAAACGCTGCGAGAGGAAGTATTTTATAAGGTTAAAGTATTTTAACGTATGTTAAAAGTTGGAGGGGGGCAATAACTTGAAAAGCTGGCTTTTATATTAGGTTATTATTGAACTATGAACTTATCCTTTTGTATCTATCATATTGTCGATTAAGATACTTTTATTTTTTGTCAAATAAAAAGAAAATGACCCAATCCATAAAATACAAAAAACACAACATTGTCGCCCACATTGAAGGTAGCGGAGAAGTATTAGTCTTCCTCCACGGCTGGCCAGTCAATTCAAGTCTTTGGAAGAATCAAGTAGACTTTTTCAAAGATAGATACAAAGTTATCACCTTCGACTGGTTAGGATTTGGTCAATCCGATAAACCCGTAAATCATCATTACACCTTTACGAATAAGAAAGAAATTTTAGATGAAGTCTTGTCGAGTCTATTAAAAAAGGGAGAGAAAGTGACTATCGTTGCACACGACGTTGGCGGACCACCAGCCATTCTTTGGACGAGCGAAAACCAAGAACGTGTCAATCGTTTAATCATATTAAACACCATAATATATCCGTTCAGCACCGCTCTTGACAAATTCAGTCACTTTGCCTTTAATTTGCCAATAATCAATAGAATAATCATGAGTTCTTTTGGCTTGAAAATATTGATGAATGTGATAATGACTAAGAGTAGGGGAGTGGCGCATCGAAATCGGATAAATGAAATCTTAGCTGTTCATGATGATTTAACGACGGAGATAAAGTTGAAGACTATCCTAGAGCCATTAGAACAGGGCAAACAAAACGAATTTCTGATATTAGCTGAAAAATATAAAGAATTAAGAGTTGATAAACATTTGATTGTCGCAAAGAAAGACCCGCTTTGTTATGCGCACGTGAAGAAATTAAGTGAGGAAAACCCAGCAGTTCCTACGAATATCATTAAAAATTGTGGACATTTTATTCCTATGGATAAGCCTAATGTCTTGAATGAAATTTTGAATAAAATAATATTGTTATCTAAATGAAGTCCGCGTACTTAATTCTCATTTTCTAATAAGGGTAAACGAATACTAAAAGTAGAATACTCTCCAACTTTGGAATCGACGGAAATATCTCCGTCATATTTATTGATTATTTTTTTACACAAACCCAATCCTAAACCCGTACCTGGATATTCCTGTGAATTGTGGAGCCTCTTGAAGAATTCAAAGATTTGATTGTGGTATTCCTCCGAAATACCAATGCCGTTATCCTTAAAGTGTATAATTTGATGCTTTTCTTTGATATCTGAGGAAACGACAATTTTAGGATTAGCGGACTTGTTATATTTCAAGCCGTTTTGGATGAGATTTTGGAAGATGACGATAAAATCACTTTCGTTCCCGTAGCAAGAGGAGAGTTTCTCTGTACTAATTTCTGCCTTAGCATCATGGATATCTTCTTGTAGATTTCGAATGGCTTTACCCAACGTTTTGTTTAAGTCTAAGGTCTGATAGTTAATCGTATTATCCCTTCCCATTGTCGAGATTTCCAATACTCCTTTTACCAACTCATTCATTTGGTAGGCACTCGTCAGCGTATATTCTATGTACTCTTCAATGTTTTCATTCTTACCTTTTGCCAAGTCCCTTTTTATTAAATTCAGAAAGCTGGTAATATTTCTCAACGGGGATTTTAAGTCATGAGAGGCGATATAATTGAAACGTTCTAATTCTGTTGTCTTTTGTACGAGTTCTTTATTTTTCTCTTGTAGAGAGTCTATATACTCTTCCGTATTACTTTCATAAATAAAAAATACGATTGAAATCCAGCCTAAAGCCAAGATGAAAACAACAATTTCATCTATGGGATAATCTCTTACTCCAAAAAAAGGCTCATTTAATGTAATCCACAAGGAGGGAAGAACGAACAAAAGAATATTGTAAAGTATCAAACTATTTCTAAGTTTTACTCTCTTTTTATACATCAAAAAAGTAATGACAATCGTAGTCAAAGCAATCATACTTTGACTAAAATGTCCCCCGATACATAAAGTAGCGGCTACATACCACAAAGGCAAAATAGCGGAAAAATAAATTTTTGCTTGTTGAATTAAATGGAAATGATGAAGTATAAGAATAGTCAGATAGGTAACTGTAACAAGCAGACTAAGGCTAGTATATACCACGTCTTTTACGAATAAGTAGTTTATAATGAAGATACCTAAGCTACCTATAGCTGTAATAAAGCTAATTATATTAAGTCGTCCAGTAAGTTGATTATCCTCAGGAAATTTTTCAGATATTCCTCTGGAATGAATAAAGTTAAAGGCTCTTTTTATAAAATTCATAAACTCAATTGGGCAATTATTTTTTTTAAGTCTCATTTAATCCAGGGGTAATTGCCAATAAAAGAGATACTTATTAGCGGGTTTAGTTGTATTGCAAATTTCATGCGATATTAACATAAAATCAATTCAATACTATATTTTTTTGTAACTAATCAATCATTTTAAATTACCTTTGCGGCATGGAAATCATTCTTAAGTATTTTCCCGATTTAACGGAGACACAGAAGGAGCAATTTGCTCAATTGCAACCACTATATAAAGAGTGGAATGAAAAGATTAATGTCGTATCTCGCAAGGATATTGACAATCTCTACGAACGTCATATTTTACACTCTTTGGCGATTGCTAAAACCTTGAGTTTTATGCCAGGAGGTCAGATTTTAGACTTGGGTACTGGTGGTGGTTTGCCTGGTATTCCTCTGGCTATTATGTTTCCAGAGACGAAGTTCACAATGGTAGACGGAACGGGTAAAAAAATTCGTGTTGCTAATTCTATTATTGATAAAATTGGGTTAAAAAATGCGGTAGCAAAGCACATGCGCGCAGAAGAACTCAATCGTAAGTTTGATTTTGTTTTAGCACGTGCCGTGACACGCATTGACCGTTTGCAAGCATGGACGAGGAAATTGCTCAAAAAGAAGCAAATTCATGGTTTGCCTAATGGCTTAATTACATTGAAAGGTGGAGATGTGAACTCTGAAATTGCAAAAATGCCAGGGAATAACTATGTAGAAGTGTACGTCATTTCTGATTATTTTGATGAGGAATATTTTGAGGAGAAATTTGTAGTTTA
>CALDUB010000375.1 GCA_937923465.1 uncultured Saprospiraceae bacterium | reverse complement strand
ACTACCTCGGCATTTGCCTTTGCTTTTCTGACACGAGTGACTAAATCATCCATGTTGTCAATCAAAACATCCACCCAACCTTGCGCGTGTCGTTTGGTCGCAGCTTTTGGATTTACCTCTGCACAAATTGTGATACAACCTGCGATATTTCCAGCTTTCGGCTGCGCGCCACTCATACCTCCAAGACCTGCTGTCAAGAAGATTTTTCCACTTGGATTGTCTCCTTTTTTCAATATCTTACGAAAGGCATTCATCACCGTAATCGTTGTTCCATGCACGATACCTTGTGGTCCGATATACATGAAAGAACCAGCGGTCATTTGACCGTATTGCGTAACGCCAAGCGCGTTATATTTCTCCCAATCATCTGGTTTAGAGTAGTTTGGAATCATCATACCGTTGGTGACGACGACACGCGGTGCATCTTTAGAGGAAGGAAATAGACCCATTGGATGTCCAGAGTACATGTGTAATGTCTGTTCTTCCGTGACCATTGCGAGGTACTGCATCGTCAAGACATACTGCGCCCAATTTTGAAAAACGGAACCATTGCCACCATAGGTAATCAAGTCCTCAGGGTGCTGCGCAACGGCAGGGTCTAAGTTATTCTGAATCATCAACATAATCGCTGCTGCCTGACGCGTTTGGGCTGGATATTCGTCGATAGGACGGGCGTACATTTTATATTCTGGCTTGAATCTATACATGTAAATCCGCCCAAATTCTTTCAATTCATAAGCAAAATCTGTTGCCAATTCTTGATGCCATGCCTTTGGAAAATAACGGAGCGCATTTCTGATGGCTAATATTTTTTCGTCCGCAGAGAGTACATCTTTTCTACGTGGTGCGCGATTGGCGTCTTTTGGATATGCCTTTTTTGCTGGCAGTTCGTTTGGTATTCCTTGTAATATTTGTTCTTTGAAATTCATAATTCTAATTTGAACTATGAACGATTTAACTATGAACTATGAACCGCGTCTCAGTACCGTTTTTGATGAGACGAGGTTCATAGTTCATAGTTAGACTGTTCATAGTTTTGTAATAAATTTTTGTCCTTTCACCATCTCAATTATCGCATTAATATCATCCTTCAAAATTCTATCCTCCTCCAATTTATCCACTTTTGCACGAATGATTTTAAAATTCTCTTCAAGGATAGCAGAAAAAGTATTTGGTCTTCTGAAGTCCATAGCTTGCGCGGCATACATCAATTCAATCGCCAATATTTTCTCCAAATTACCTAAGATTTGATTGAAGCGGCGCCCTGAAATACTCCCCATAGACACATGGTCTTCTTGTCCTAATGAAGTCGGTACACTATCGGCAGAAGGAGGGAAACACAATGATTTATTCTCTGTAACTAAAGCAGCAGTCGTATATTGCGGTATCATATAACCCGAATTTAAACCACCCGCTTCCGTCAACAAACGCGGCAAACCATACTTGCCTTCCAATAGCAAATAACAACGTCTATCAGAGATATTCCCCAATTCAGAAGTCGCCAAAGAGCAATAATCAATGACCATTGCCATAGGTTGACCGTGGAAATTACCACCAGAGATAGCCTCTGTTTCACTGAGGATAATTGGATTGTCTGTTACCGAATTCATCTCAATCTCCGCCATTTCATTTAGATGATAAAACGCATTGCGAGATGCACCATGAACCTGTGGCATGCAACGAATAGAGTAGGGGTCTTGTACGCGCTCGCAATCGGTATGAGAGTTCACATTTTGTGAGCCTTTGAGTAACATGCGCACCCGTTTAGCGACTTTTAAATTGCCTTTAAATGGACGAATTTCGTGTAATTCCTTACGGAAAGGAGCAGCACTACCTTGAAAACCTTCCAAACTCATCGCACCTGCAACATCTGCTAAATCTAAGAGATATTCCATTTTATTCAAGCCTTTAATGGCGTGTGCAAGAATGAATTGTGTTCCATTAATCAATGCCAGACCTTCTTTGGCTTGTAGCTGGATAGGCTTTAACTTATGCTTTTTTAAGACTTTTTTTGCGGCTACGATTTTATTCTTAACCCAAAATTCCCCTTCTCCAAAAAGAGGTAAAAATAAATGAGATAAAGGGGCCAAATCACCTGAAGCGCCAACTGAACCTTGTTCGGGTACGACGGGCAAAATGTTGTTTTCAATGAAATATAAAATACGCTCAATTACCTTTAAACGAATACCCGAAAACCCCTGACACAAAGCATGGACCTTACATATCATCATGATTTTGGACAAGTCTTTTTCGATTGGATTGCCAACACCGACGGCGTGGGTTATCAAAAGATTGACTTGCAGTTGACTTGTTTCTTCGGGCGTGATTTGGACATCACACAAAGGACCGAAGCCTGTGTTTATGCCATAGACAGGCTTATCGCCACTGGCCATTATTTCTACCCTGTTCCTACAAGTATTGACTTTTTCTCTTGCAGCTTTGGTGACGACTGCCTTTAATGTGCCATTTGCTATTGCAATGACTTTATCGACTGTTAGTTTGTCTATTCCGTATTTGAATTTCATTTGTGGTGCTGACTGACCCCCTAACCCCCTATTGGGGGAACTTTCTACGAGCTTGAGTTCCTTATAATTCTAAATTTTACATTTTCAATGTGAAAAAATAAAAAACGAAGAAAATTAAAATTTAGAATTAGATAAAATTAAGCTCAATGAGTGTTCCCCCAAATGGGGGTTAGGGGGTATTTATGAAAATATCCTACCCTTTCTGCAAAAATAAACCTATTTTTGATGCTTAATAATACTTAGTTAGTGATTAATTGATAACCATGAGTAATCAAATAGAGTTTAGACACATCAAATACTTCTTAGCCGTAGCGGAAGACTTACATTTTAGGAAGGCGGCGGAGAAGCTGTTTATTTCTCAGCCTGGATTGAGTCGTCAAATCAAGCAAATGGAGGAGGACTTAAATGTGAAACTATTTGAACGACACAATAGAAAAGTCGAATTGACGGAAACGGGATTGTATTTAAAGCAGGAATTGACCCGAAATCAAAAAGAATTAGAGCAAATATTAGAGCACGCAAAACTGCTGCATGAAGGCGTAGAGGGACATTTAAGATTGGGCTATGTGGGTTCGGCAATGCAGCAATTGATACCTAAATTGTTATTGAAATTTAAAGAAGAATATCCGAATATTATTTTTGACTTGAAAGAAATGGATAATCAGCGGCAAGTGCAAGATTTGTTGTCAAAAGACATTGATATTGGCTTTTTGCGATTGGAGAATATTCCAAAAAAGTTGGAAGTTTTGCCCGTTTTGAAAGAGAATTTTTGTCTAGTTTTACCAAAAGCGCATCCGATTGATGTTGCCAATTTTAAAGACTTGAGTCAATTTAAAGAAGAGTCGTTTATCATGTTTGACCCGTCATATAGCCCGTCATATCACGAAAGTGTGATGCAGATTTTTTTAGATAGCGGCTTTGAGCCGATTATTTCACACAATACTATTCATGCGAATTCGATTTACCGTTTAGTGGAGAATAATTTGGGTATTTCTATAGTTCCGAAGTCTTTACAATTTGGTTATAGTACAGATGTGAAGTTTATCGAGTTGGATAAAATTAATCATCAGACGGTGCTTTCTGCGGTTTGGAATCGGGAGAATCGGAATCCGATTTTACGGCGAATGGTTGATTTGATTGGGGCGGAGATTTCGGATTAAATGATTAGCTTTGTTACTGTGCCAGTGTGAATGACTGACTATTAAGTGAGACTTTGAAATGAATTAGAAATAAGAAGAATGACAATTAAATCCTACATAAAAAAAGGCAATTCATGCCCCGTAATCCTCGAAGACAAAGAACAAATGTACTTCGTAAAATTACGCGCAGGAATGAGCGGAAAATACGCCTTAGTCAGCGAATGGATAGGAAACAAATTAGGCTATCAGTTAGGAATACCGACGCAAATTCCCAATTGGATTGAACTAGAAAGCAACATAGAAATTGATGATATTCATATCGAAGTAAAAGATTTGATACTCAAAAGTCTGGGGACGAACATCGGATTTTCGTATTTGGAAGAGGCGAAAGATGTTAGTGAAAATGATACAGAATATCTTGATGACCAACAGATAAATGAAGTTTTCCTATTTGATTTAATGATGCTCAATATAGATAGAACAGCCGATAATATTAATTTGATGAAGGTTGGAAACAAAATTTATTCAGTAGATTATGAATCGAGTTTACTCTTGTCAGAAGTGATAGAGGACAAGAAATTTTTAGAAGATGAAAGGATACTGAAGTGTTTTAGACAGAATCCTTTATATCGCGAAATGACAGAGGAAACGATAGATAGCTTTATTGAACAGGTGGAAGATTTGTCAATTGAAAAGATAATTTCGGAAATTCCAGCGGCTCTATTATCGGAAGAAGAACGAATTTTAATAGTGAACGGGGTAGAGCTTAAGAAAAGCAATAAATGGTATTTAAAAGAAGCAATGAGTGCCTTGAAAAGTATCAAAATTGAGACAAAAAAGGAGCATAGGCGGAGAATAAATAAGAACCAAGCGGAGTTTAAGCGGAAGTTTAGAGAGAATTTGAAAAGATAGTTTTATAAAATGAAAATCATGAAATCATGAAATATTTTACTCCATTATTCACAATTATTTTATTTTTATTTTCGTGTAATCCTAATATTGATGGAGATGCAGAGAATACTGAAATTAAACAAGAAGCTATAGAGAATACGCCTCAAAACGGAGATATTATCTTTCAGACATCAAAGTCAAGCCAAAGCCAAGCGATACAGCTTGCTACCCATTCAGACTATAGTCATATGGGAATAATCTATGAGTTAAAAGGACAAAAATACGTTTATGAAGCTGTCCAACCTGTCAAATTTACACTCTTGAAAAAATGGATAAATCGCGGTAAAGACGGGCATTATGTAATAAAAAGACTTAAGAATGCCGCTGAAATACTAACACCAGAGACATTAATGCAAATGAAAAAGGTCGGTGAAAAATTTATAGGTAAGGATTACGATTTGTATTTTGAGTGGTCAAATGATAAGATTTATTGCTCTGAATTGGTTTGGAAAATATATAAAGAAGGCGCGGGCATTGAGATTGGAGAGCTTGAAGAACTTTCAAATTTTGATTTGACAAATAACATTGTGAAGCAAAAAATGAAAGAGCGTTATGGGGATAGAATTCCTATGAATGAGAAAGTGATATCGCCAGCGGACATGTTTGATTCTGATAAATTGGAGCTCGTGTTGGGGAATTGAATATTATCTGGAAGTAATGACTGACCTTAGAAAAACTCTGGCGCCCACAAAGCTCATATCGCAATTCAATACCTTTTGAAATAAAATTTACTTGCCACTTGTCTGAATCAGGTATATTTTCCATACATTACGCGCTTATATTGTTTTATCTTATTTTTCAAACTCTTTCATGAACATTGATAATAGGCAAACAATTAAAAAAGGAAGAATTTAAACCCTCTTCAGAAGGAGTATTCATATTTTAAAAAGTACCGTTTGGAATAATACTTCTGAGTGAAGATATAGGTAATATTTGCCTGCTTTGACAGGAATTTACTAATCACTAATTCAATTTCTTGTTTTTTCCTGAGACTACTTACGTTAACTACAAACAATGATTCAGAAAATAAAATATTGGGCTGAAGAGCATCCCAAGCTGAAGCAATTTTTACTACTATTACTACTTCCCAAAAACGATTTTAGACCTCGTTGGTGGGTGCGTAATTTTTTGAATCCACTGAAGCATAAACGTGGTAAGGGAGTAATTGTCCGGCGTCAGACGCGTTTGGATGTATTGCCTTTCAATCAGTTTTCTATAGGTGATAATACTTTGATTGAAGCCTTTACTGTGGTCAATAATGGCATGGGAGATGTGCATATAGGCAAAAATACCTTGATTGGTTTATCTAATTCTTTGACTGGTCCGCTTCAAGTTGGTGATGATGTTATGTTTGCCCAAAATGTCGCTTTATCGGGTTTGAATCACGGCTATTCAGACATTAATATACCAATTCGGCAGCAAGAATGCAAAACCAGTGCAGTTGTAGTAGGAAATAATGTTTGGATTGGCGCAAATGCTGTTGTTACATTGGGCGTTCACATTGGCGAAAATTCAATTGTAGCTGCAGGGAGCGTAGTAACGAAAAATGTTCCAGCTTATACCATTGTCGCGGGTAATCCTGCAAAAATAATGAAGCAGTATAACTTTGAAACGGAAGAGTGGGAGAGGATTGTGTATGCAAAAAAAGAGAAACTCACAAAGTGAGTTCCTCAAAATCTATCATCAATTATATCTTAATTTGCCACCCGCAACGGTCAAAATATCGACCGTTAACGGACAACTAAATTAGTTCTTAGGCACATTCATCTCCAGACCTAAGTCCTTCGCTGCTTTCATAGACATCAACTGCATGAAGTCCAGTCCTGCATTACCGCTTGCGCCAGCACCGCCACCCGTTTGGATTTGCGGAACCAAGTCACCTTGATACTTAGAGAAAGCATCTGCCCAAACACGCTGTACTTCAGAGTAAGTTTCCAACTTCTTCTCCAATGCACCGTCTGCCTTCATTATCCTTTCTTTTGCGTACGCCTCTGCGTTTGCTAAAGCCTTGATTTTATCAGCTTCCATGTAAGATGCTTCAAGTGCGATTTTCTGCTTTTCCTTATCTTTCTGAGCTAACTTAACTGAAGTTTCAGCCTCAACCATTTGACTCGTTTGTTCCTCTTTTTTCTTGTACTCAATCTCTACCAAACGCTTGCGACCTTCTGCCGCTGCTGTTAACTCTTCCTGCTGTGCAGTAATCAAATTTTGCTTAGATATAGACTCCCGCGTACTCGCTTCAATCTTCTTCGCCAGTTTGTCCTCTACCTGCTTCTCGTAGTCCACATTGATGATATTGTGCGTTCTCACTACTATGCCAAGGTCACGAATATCATTGCTGTTACGGACTGGTTTGCCGTCCTCGCCCTTACGGATTTTGTTCTCGTAAGTCTTTGTCAATTCACCTGTGACAGAGTCACGATTTGTCGTTTCAAAGTTATCTACGATGTATTGTCCATTGTCTAACTGGTCGCGGAAGTTACTCGAAAGTTGCGACATTCCACCAGAATAGTGCTGCTCAGACTCCATAAGTTGCGCCGAATATTTCAAACATTCTCGTGTATATGGTGCCAATCCAGTTGATGCTAAGTGGTCCACATTTCTAAAATCTTCATGCAATTTTAACATCTTGTCTTCACCATTTGGTAAAGCATATTTTACGAAAATTTCTGTTTGTGCCACTGTCGCGTCCATGAAACGCATTTCTACAAGTCCTTGATTTACAGTTGCTTCGGTGACTTGCTTTGTGTAAGCGATTGTCACTAAGTTTGGATAAGTCGTCACGGTACTTCCTGGTACTTTTACATACATTCCATTTCCGAATACGATACTTTTTGTGCCAAATGGACTTTCGATAACTTGGCGGTAACCCATGTTGTTGTAGCCGAAGGGATTAACGAGCATCAGTAAAATAATGGCTAATCCCGCTGCGACCGAATACTTAATTAGTTTGATTTTGAAGTCTGTCATGTTTTAGGTTTTAAAATGTTTTATAAGTGCGTGACATTATTTATGTGGGTAAATTTGAGAGAGAGGTTTTTTCGATAGTTTTCTTTAAAAAATCGTTGCATAGCCGTAGTTACGGAACTATTTTTTAGAGGAAAATAGCGGAAAAATATCCTCTCAAAATGCCCAGATAAATAGTGTCACGCACTTACATGGTTAGAAGAAAGTCGAGTTATGTATAATAACTGTTCGTTTCTTCTTGTTTACATTTCAAAGATGCAGGTAAACGGAGGTCAAATTCCACTTTGTACGATGAGTGCTTGGTTTTTTTCGACCTGTGTAGGAAAGTATCACTTCCGTTCCACGGCGTGAAAAATAATACGGTCGTTTTACACCGTGTCAGCTAACAAAAAGAGGGCAGCTCAGAAATTAATCTGAACTGCCCTCTTTT
This sequence comes from uncultured Saprospiraceae bacterium, assembly GCA_937923465.1. Classification (GTDB taxonomy): domain Bacteria; phylum Bacteroidota; class Bacteroidia; order Chitinophagales; family Saprospiraceae; genus JAHDCG01. Next base: position 1,665 of record CALDUB010000375.1, on the reverse strand, counting down.
GTATATCGTATGAATGTCTGCGTGATTTGCACGCCGTGGAACGGACGTGATACTCTACACGGCGTAGAACGCGCGTGATACTTTTAGTTAAAATCCCCAAACTCATCCTCATCACCCAACATATCCGCCAACAAATCTTTAAAAGACAATTTATTCTCTACGATATCGCGATTGATGACACTAAACTCAGAAAGTCCGTGCAAAACCAATTCCATATAAGTGTAAACGTCTTTTTTGGCAACATCGGTAGCCTCCACTAATTTTTTCAAACCAGCCACAGCATCCAATGCTTTTTTGTACTCTTTATCACTTGCATCATTCATCAAGTCAAGCGTATTCCCACCGCTAAAGTAAGCACGGATAGTTCCGTAAGCATCACGTTCTCGACCACGTTGCAAAGCATCAGGATTTGGGAACTTCTCTAAAAATAAATCCTTCACAGAAGCACTCAAAAGAGAAATCGCTACCGCATAAGGACCTTCTTGTTCTCCCTCATAAACCAACTCCACTTTACCCGTAATCGCAGGTATGACACCCCAAAAGTCAGTAATTCGTGTAGTTGTTTTCTTTTCTCCATTTATCAACAAACGACGCTCTGCAGTCGAAACCAAATTCTCATAACCCGCAATCGTCAAACGCGCCGAAACACCACTTTTTTCATCAATAAACTCGCTTTCACGCGCCGTAAATGCAATCTCTTCTAACAAAATCTCATGCAAATCTGGCACAGAAACCGCTTTCTTCGCATCGTCCGAAATATTAGCTTCTAAGGCCGTAATTTGACGCGCAATCTCTACTGTCTTAGGGTAATGCGTCAAAATTTGACTCTCAATTCTATCTTTTAAAGGCGTGATGATACTACCACGGTTGGTGTAATCCTCAGGATTGGCAGTAAATACAAATGTAATATCTAAAGGCAAACGCAATTTAAAACCACGAATTTGAATATCACCTTCTTGCAACATATTAAACAAGGAAACCTGAATACGCGCTTGCAAATCGGGCAACTCATTAATCACAAAAATACTACGGTGTGAACGCGGCACTAAACCAAAGTGAATCACACGCTCATCGCTATACGGCAATTTCAAAGTTGCTGCCTTAATCGGGTCAACATCTCCAATCAAATCCGCTACAGAAACATCTGGTGTCGCTAATTTTTCAACATAGCGGTTGCTTCTGTGCACCCAAGCCACGGGCGTTTTATCACCATGTTTTTCAATTAAATCATGCGCAAAACGAGAAATTGGTGCCAAAGGGTCATCATTCATCTCACTTCCCGCCACAATCGGCATATATTCATCCAAAAGATGGACCATAAGACGCGCCAAACGAGTTTTCGCCTGTCCACGCAGACCAAGTAGCAACATATTATGACGACTCAAAATCGCGCGTTCCAAATCAGGAATAACCGTATCATCAAAACCCAAGACTCCCTCGAAAACAGTTTCTTTGCTACGTAGTTTTTCGATAAGATTGTCTCTTAATTCTTGTTTGATACTCTTCGGTTTGTAACCCGATTTTTTCAATTCTCCTAAGGTCTTATATTGCTTCATACTCAATTTATGATTGTCTATTTTCTTGTTGATTAAGCGCGCAAATAGCGCACAAAGTTATTAGAACACATCTTGCGTTAAATGGTTTGTTTTTTCTGAAAATTGTCCT
>CALDUB010000374.1 GCA_937923465.1 uncultured Saprospiraceae bacterium | reverse complement strand
GTACCACAAGGTGTAGCAGAATTCGTATCATCCGTACTTAGACGGGCACGTAAAGCAATTGGACTTGTTTGTACCGCATCAAGAGGAACAGTGACAGATACCAAAACAACATTAGCCATTCCTGTAGAAGGATAAGTGTTGTCTTCTACCTGTTCTCCTACGTCTTCGAAATCACCATCTGCATTCCAGTCAATCCACATTCTTAAGTAAGCAACCGAACCCGTATTGTTGTAAATTGTAACAGGAAAACGAACTGTATTGCCTGGCACGATTTGCATTTTAGAGTTAATAGACACACCGTCATCATCGTCACTATCTGCACTTTCGCCAGTCACTGGATTAGCGTCGGGGCTAACAGATTGACCTAAGTATAAATTTGAATCAACGATATGACAAGGTTCATTGGCGCATTCTCTTAATCCTGAAGAATAATCTGCATAGTCAATAGTAGCCGAACAAGTCACCTCGTTTAAGATAACTACTCTGTCAACAAAACAACCTGTTGTACTTGTGATTCTGACGGTATAGTCTTGAGAACCTGTAGGATTTACTGAGTTGTTTACAATAATACCATCGTTCGGGATAGTCATTGGTGTTGCAGGTGTTGCGCTTCCTGAATTAAACGAATTTCCTGTATTGTATTGATAAGTATCCGTGGGATTAAAACCAGAGAGTGTGATTGTTCCGTCATCATTACTGGCAGAAGTAGTCATGCTGCAACTTGGGTCTGTAGTTACCGCCGTTGCTGTTGGCAAAGGGTTAATAGTCAAAATGCCACTGTCATTCACGGTACAAGAATTTCCGTCCGTTACCGTAACGCTATAATTTCCAGCTGTATTTGCAGTAAAACTTGATACATTTCCAGGGGCGCTTTCACCCATTGGTACATCCCATGCATAAGTATAAGAGCCGTCGCCATCTGTGGCGCTTGCAGTTATAGTTGCCGTATTTCCTTCACAAATAGTTGGATTATTAACTGAAACGCTCGGGTTTGGATGGATAACTAAAGTTACTGATTGACTTGCGAAACAAGTATTATCCGAAGTATTCGTAGCTTCGACTCGGTATGTGTAGCTACCAGAAGTAGTTGGTAAAGCGGTCAAAACAGCAGTTGTTTGACCAGAAATAGCTCCTGTAGTAGGATTGTCCGTTCCGTTGTCGTTATACCACTGAAAAGAAACGGGCACACCGTTCGTGACACTGGTAGTTACATTGGAAGCTGTAAAATTATCACCTTCACAAATATTTTCATTTGTCAAAGCTGCTATAATAGGAACAGTACAATCGCAAGTGACACCTAAATCATATTTATGGTCCCCACAGCCCGTTGCGCTCGTCGTCATGTCAATGAAAGGCAAACCATCTGGACGCGCACCAAGACTACCTGTTGTCAAGCTGCTGCCATCCACATCAGAGTCAATATTGTCGTTACTGCCTGCATTTACCATGGAAGAAATTCCATAAATATCACCGTCTACAGTAAATTCGGAAGAAGCAAATTGTCCGCCTCCAAAAACAATAAAGTACTGAGTTTCATAACTCATTCCAGTAAAGTCACCAGAAACAGGCGTAGCAATACCACTGCCATTGACGGTAATTCCTGTCGAGTCAACATTGTTTTGGTTAAAATAATATTGACCAGAATTGGATGTAGTATCTTGACCAACTAATACCCCATTTCTATCATAAAGTGAAACGAGAATGTTATTGATGCCACGTTCACAGGCATCTTGGATGCCATTTTCTAAGGAATCACACCAGACGTAATTTCCGATTTCGAGGGGCGCTGCGGGGCAGAAGATTTCTAAATCACCTAATCCTGCCAGTTTTCCAAAAGTACCAGGGTTATTAATAGAATTTCCATACACCGCTAAACCGCGGTTACTCGTTCCATTGCTATTATTTGCCCATTTGATACCTCCTGTATTTACACCACTTGGAAAGCCAACATTGTCAAGAGGGTCAAAAACAGTTACCGCTAATTCGCCGCTACCAGGTAGGGTAGCTAAACCTCCCAGACTGGTCTCGGGATGCTGAATATTACCACCAGAAACATAGTTATCTGCCGAGTAAAATTCGCCATTCGTTTGTGTACATCCTGCGCCACCTTCTTGAACAAAACTTCCGTCTATTTTACAAATGCGCAAAATATCTCCTCCTGAATACCCAAAATAAGTATCCGTATCGTTAACGTCAGGTTGATAGTTTCGTGGACCAGATTGCATCGCAAAACGGTCTAAAAAGCCAAGAATTAAGCTACCATCCGTATCAAATTCAATATCGCTAAGAATAGGCTGCTCATTACTATTTAGATAATTATCGCCGCCACCAAATGGATTAGAACAATTGGTAGAAGGCCAAGTATCGTTCCAAGCCTTCCAAGTATTGGGTTCGTTATAGTCACAACCATTTCCTGTATAATTCCAAACTTCCGCTTTTGCATAAGATAAATCTACGGTAGAGACAACAGAAAAACTTCCGTCAGTCTCCAATTTTAATACATTTCCATTGAAGGTTCCATCATTTTCTCCACTACACACGACTCCTACATACACTTCATTTCGGTAAACTTTCACTGCCCAAGGGCGCGTTTCTGCTACTTCGTCACATAGATTTTGTGGCATAGCATAAGTAGCAACTTCGGTGGCTGTTGTCGCATCAATTTTTACTAATTCACGTGTATTTAGATTGGTCGTCCAGAGGGTTTTTCCGTCTTCTGAAATATCAATATCTCCCAATGACATTCTTCCAACTTTCGCATAGGCTTCAACATCATGAGAAGGATTAGCATTGTTTCCACCAGCAGACAAACCTCTCGCTTCATTTAATACTCCTGCGTTAGAGACACTCATAAAATTGACAACAGAAGGATTGTCCTCATCTGTTACATCAATTTGATAAATCATTCCTGGAGTGGCTGCAAGTCCAACATGTCTACGAAGAACAGAAGATGTATAAACAAATTTATTTCGGCGGTCGTAAGCCAGTCCCCAAACAGAACCTAATTCGCTATCTGAACCAAGATTCTTTTTATTTCCATTAGTTACCGTTCCCGTTCCTAAATAATCAAAACCGACCAATACATCCTCGTTACCGTTAGCTGTTCCATTTACAAAGCAAACTGTTGACATGCGTAAATTATCATCTTCGCAGTAGCTATCTGGATTGCTCACGCTAAATTGTGTACAAGCTGGTGCGGTCAAAAACTGCACTTCGGACTGGTTACCACTACCCGCTACATGCGTTGGTGTGGCCCAACAGGCAACGGCCTCTGGCAAGACAAATTCAACTCGATACGCTGTCCCATCTGTCAGAGAGCAAACTTGCCAGTCTCCTTCCGCGTCAGAATAACTCGTTCCTACAAGGACATTATCACAATCATAAATCTGAATTGCAAGCCCTTGAACGCCTGGTTCGTTGCTATCATCTGCACCGTTACAATTAAAATCTTCGAAAACATTACCACCTATACAGCCAGAAGTGGATGCACATGGATTGACATCAATTGGACATGGGGTAGGGGCTTTAAAAGACAAACTATCTGAACAATTTGCTATGGTATATGCAGCTTTAATATTGTGTGTTCCATCTCCGTCAGCATTTATTGCAACAGAAAAAGTCGAGGGACTGGAGTCTGTACTCGGGTCAATCATTCCGATAGATACGCCGTCAGAAGTAACGTTTATCATTTCGCCAACCTGACACGGTACACTATTCCAATCAATAACCGCATCATAATTTGCGGTAAAAGTTCCGTCCAAATTGTCAACACAACTGGATTGTGAAACTGTTAAGTCTATAGAATTGAAAATAATATTAACTGTGATAGAGAATGCACCACAACGATTGTTTGTAGCCGTCCCGTCAGAAGACAAGGAAAAAGAGCCACAAGCACCTACTTGTGTTAAACTGAATGAGTTTTCACAGGCGTCAAAGGTCATTCCCGTATTTGTTCCTGCGGGTAGCCAATCTCCTTCACACATAGTCCCTGTACAATTGATAAAATCTTGTAGAAAGAAAATCTGTCCTATCGTGGAAGAATTACACAATATTGTATCGATAACTATGTTTGGAGATGTAGGACAACACTCTTTTGATATGGCAATTCCTTTTGCTTGCCCTCCTGATGGAACAGGTCCTATTCCTGCTCCCATAGATACCAGATTTGTATCAAAAGTGTGTACGCAATCGTCGATTGCAGACTGAGTAGATGTGTATAAGCAATTACAGTCTGCGCTATAAACAATACCAATAGCCGAATTCCATCCTTCTCCATTTTCCGCACAATCTTCATTCGACTTCGCTAATAATTCATAAGTATCTGGGGCATATTTGTATACTCTCGAGCAGCCACCGCCTACACCGCCTACACATTCTCGTAGTCTTACGATGTAAATATTGCCAGCTTCATCAGTCGTTACACCTCTTATATCTCCTTCTGGAAATATACCAAAAGTACCTATTGCGGGGTCAGGAGTAGCGCCGTCCGAAATCATGACTGGATTGTAAGTTGTATTATTAGTAAAATCTGCGGGAGTAGGGTTAAAAACAAAAAGGGAATTATCGCCACAGGCACTAAAGCCCGAAGTAGCGTAAAATGTAGCCTTATCATCTACATAAAAACCCCAATCATCTGTCATCGCAGACGTTCCATCTACTAACTCTAATAAGACATATCCTTGATTGGCTTCTGTACAAGCATCGTAAGCTTGTATTCCGTCATTGTTATAAGAATTGATATAGATAGTGTTACTAACCGTTCCAATATTAAAACCTCCATCCATTACTTCAAATGAAGTAGTTGGTTCAATATTTCCCAAACAGTCTAACTTTCTAATGGGGCTAATGAAGTTATTACCAATATAAAAATTACCATTCAAGTCTCTACCTAAACCGTGTGGGTTCGTTAGAAAATCAACATTTGCTTCATTAGCACTCGCATACCATGGTATTCCTTTAGAACCTGCCACTTCATTTAAAGTACCATCTGGTTCTACTTCAAATTTGTGTACCGCACCGTTGTTTGTTGTTTCGTTTAGGTAAACGAATTCATTACAATCACAAATTGTACTACAATCTACATTAGTAAGCGTAACCGTGACATCTGTAAAATTAGCAGAAGAACCGTTAAATATCCGAATAGTATAATCCTCTGATGTTGCAGGATTAGCTAACGAATTAACAACGATATGAGGTAAAGTTCCAATAACAAAAGCATTGTTATAATCAATATCTCCAGTATAAGTGCTTCCTGTGGAATAGTTTACCCGGTCTTCAGTATTTACCGTACTATTAATCACAAGACTACCGTCATTCCCTACCACGCCATTGATACAGCTATTGTCAACTGCATTGACTATTAGTGGACAATCTCCCGTATTGGTATAAACTTCCACTTCATAAAACTCTAAAATTCGATTGTTTCCAACTAAACGAATTCTTACTTTTTGTCCAGAAATACCTGACACCGGTATCGTTATGATAGAAGCTACATTGGTGACTGTGTTTGTAAAAACAACTGTATCAGATGCATCCAAAACCTCAACAACTGCATCTTGAAATCGAGCGGCCTGACCACCTCGCAGATAGACTATAATCTCTTCAACAGGCATTACACTCCCTAAATCTACCTGCCACCAAGGGTCTGTTTCACTAGCTGAGTGATGAATATCTCCTGTAGTTGCTCCGTCGATTGCAGCTGCCGCAAATCCACCAAAAGCTTCAGAACTTGCCGTGGCTGTGCCTATAATTGCATTGTTTTCGGGACAGTTTGCTATTAATGTATTGGTCTTTTGCAAATTGAACTTAGAAAAAGAAGGTACTTTCTTTTTTTTATCAAAATTATTTGAGAGGGAAGATAGAGTTGTGCTAAATGACTTTAACGAACTAGCTTTAATTTTTGCTATCGCAACATCAAAGAACGACTGGTCAGAATTAATGCTATTAAAAGAAAATGACACAGCTATGCTTACTAACAAAAATGTTAGCATCGTAGATTTACTTTTCATATGGTTTTGCCTTTTTTTACGGGATTGAAGTAAATTTGAAATTGAATGATGGGTTGTATTTACTTGTTACATTTCAAAATTTCATGTACAAATTTATCTCTAAATTTTCATATGTAAATTTATAAACTATGATATAAAGGCAAGGATATTAATCGTCTAATTAGGTTTGAAAAATGGCTTATTGTTGAATTTAAGGGCAAAATTTTCGTATTTTCTAACTTCCAGTCGGTATTGATGACTTGGAAAGTCATATGGATGTATTTTCATAAAATGGATGAAATATTAGAAAATATTTACGTGTAAATAATGTTATTATAAATTAGTTTATGTTAAGTTAGAATGAACTCACCTTGTATTATCCCAAAAAGACCGGACTACTAATAGTGTATTTAGATGAAAAAAGGACAGAAACGACCATACTATGGTAAGCGGACAAAGAAGGAAGTAATACAGACATATTTTGCTACATCAGCATCAATGGATGAGTTGACTGTATTGTCCTAAAAAGGATGTACTAAACTTCTATGAAGTAGACTCGACTACTTATTCCAGAATGTGTTGTGTGTATTGGAATTTGTACTTTTCATCAATTGAGGCAAAAAGCACAGACATTCCGATTTATCGGGACGGCGAGTATTTTTAACGAAAAGTGATGGAAAAAAGCCAATCCGATTACTATCGGGGACATTTTCAAGGCATCCAAAATATTTTGGAATAAAGTCTAATACAGCCGATAAGTCTTTAGGAACGCGAAAAAAATAGATTCAGAATCTGAACAGGATTTTTTGCTCCTTTACCCACCCGTCCGCAAGCGGTTCACTACGTTAAAATGATTTGCTAAATCATTTTTGCTACGCACCACTTCGTTCATACTTTGAAAA
>CALDUB010000373.1 GCA_937923465.1 uncultured Saprospiraceae bacterium | reverse complement strand
CGCAAGCAAACCCAGAAAAGAAGAAGAAAAAATAGACAAGAAACATTAATTTGAATTTTTTAATTGACAGTTAATGCTTTACATATTATCATAAAACAAACCTGACGCTTATCCGACCTGTCGGGGTCAAATAGAGTTTGTGGATGATTTTACTAAGAGTCACATTAAAAATCATCCACAAAGACAAAATTCTCCCAATGTATGGATGATTAGGTCAATAGTTTTGTTGTTAATTATTTATGGGTCGTAACACTAGATAAACAAATAGCATAATAACCGATAACCAATCTAAAACTTATACTCCACTCTAAATGTCCACTGATATGGACGAATATCTTGTATGCAATTACCTAAACTTGTATTCGCATCTAATAGCGGGCGGGTGTGATATATCGTTGCACCCCAATTTCTTGTCCAAAAGTAACTTGCGCCTAGCATCCAACTCACATCATTGTCACGAAAATCATCTAAACATTCATTTAATATAGCTCCTCCTTCTTGTGAACTCTGGAATAAACGTCCATAAGCTAGACCCCCCGTAAAGTGAACCTTATAAAAACCGTCCTCTTCATCATACCAGTCTTTAAAAGAATAAGTAACAGGCACCATGATGTAGTCGAGTTTTATCTTAAATGGGTCAAAACCTAATGCAGGTCTATTGCGACTACCGCGTTGGTCATATAAGATGCCAATGCCCATTTCTGTTCGATAAGTTAAGCGAACGGATGCTTTTAGACCACCATGCAGCCCAATTTTGTTGAAACCACCGTCTAGGTCGCCGGTCATTTGTGAAATATTGGCACCTGCCACTATGCTTGCGCCAAAGATGGATTGGGCGTTAATATTTTGACTACAGAATAATAGTAATAATGTAGCAAAGAGTAATTTTTGTATCGTTTTCATAAGCTTAACTTTCTAATTTCTCAATTAATTCTTCTAAGTCCCAGGCTTTTTCTATAGAAAAAGCACCAATCTTAGTTCTACATAACGCAGTTAAATGTCCTCCAGACTCTAGTTCTTTTCCAAAGTCATGAGCGATAGAACGAATATAAGTTCCTTTCGAGCATTTTATAAGGAAATCTACTTCTGGCATTTCTGTACGAGTCAAGTCAAATTGGTATATACTAACAGGGCGTGGTTTTACCTCAATCATGATGCCTTTGCGTGCACGCTTATAGAGAGGTTGACCGTCTACCTTTATTGCCGAAAACATTGGGGGCAATTGCGCAATATCACCTGTTAATGAAGCGCGTACAGCCTCCATTTTTTCAGGAGTTATATGTTCCGTTGGAAAAATGTGGTCAGGTTCTGTCTCTGCATCATAAGAAGGCGTCGATGCTCCCAATTTAATCGTTCCAGTGTATTCCTTTTCCATACCTTGAAACTCATCAATGCGTTTGGTAAATTTTCCTGTACATATAATGAGCAAGCCAGTCGCTAGAGGGTCTAATGTACCCGCATGACCTACTTTTATTTTTCTTATGTCTAAACGCTTTTTTATACGATGGCGTATTTTGTTAACAACATCAAAAGAGGTCCAGGTTAAAGGTTTATTGACGAGTAATACCGTTCCTGCTAAAAAATCAGCGGAATCAATATCGTGTGTTGGTTGAGGAAGCGAAACGTCCATATATTTTGCGAAATGCTAGTCTGTGAGTTTAATCGTTCTTTGACAAATCCTTTTGTTTAACAGGGAATTTGTCAGAGAACTATTTTAATAATACACGTTCTTTGACAAATCCCCCCCGCGTTGCGGTACAAGCAGTGATTGTCCCGTGCAACGGGGGGATTTGTCAGAGAACCATAATACAAAGGTACTAAAAATGAGAATGTTGACAATAGTAAATGAGTGAATGCTACTAACAAATGTTTGAACATAAAAGAATTTTCTATTTGTCTCTTTACTTCTTTAAAAGGTTAAACAAAAAAGGTTTAGAATATTTTTTGTTTAACCTTTTGTCTAACTTGTATGATTTTAAGCCTTTTTAAGGGTATGATTTTAATTTTCAGAGTGTGAAAATGCGCTTTTTTTAATGAATTATTGATAAAAATTCATTCTTTCAAAAATTATTGAAACTTTAATAAGGTTGTTTTTTAATTATAAATAGTTGATAATCAGATAGTTATTTGAGTATGAAATTATTTCAGACTTGAAAAGACCTCTAAAATAGAGAAAGGGGTTTCTTTTTTGTTGAATGTTTCATACCTTTGTTTAAACAAAACAAGATAACTTAACCTTTATCACCAAAAATAATATACAATGTTAGATACGACTATACCTACAATGATGCCTGCAAGAGATTTTGAAAATAAGTTTTACACTATGACAAGTGTATTAAACGCTTTTGCTTACAATTTGACTAAAAATGTAGAAGACGCAAAAGATTTATACCAAGAGACTGCTTTTCGTGCGATGACAAATCGTGATAAGTTTCGTATGGGAACTAACTTTAAGGCATGGACATTTACGATAATGAAAAATATTTTCATTAATAACTATCGTAAAAAAATGAAAGCAAATACAATTGTGGACTCTACGGAAAACATGTTTTATTTGAATTCAGGTAAAGAAACTATTAGTAACGGAGGAGAAGGAAATATTATGATGAAAGAATTATCAGGAATGATTGAAAGATTAGACGATAGTATCAAAATTCCATTTATGATGCACTATCGCGGTTATAAATATCAAGAAATTGCAGACCACTTTCAGTTGCCATTGGGAACTATCAAGAGTCGCATTTTCTTTGCCAGAAAAGAATTAAAAGAACTAATAAATAAGCGTTACGACAACATTGGTGAGTTGAGAAATCAACGCAAAGCTGCTATATAAAAAAGTAGTGTCTAACAGCTTGTTGTAGTGTATGTTTATGAGTAATAAATAGCCCGACAAATATAATAGAAACGGCAATCGATGTAGCATCGATTGCCGTTTTTGTATACAGGCATTTTAGTCTACTCTCTTGTATAATCTGCCCAGCCCATTACTTCTAAGCGTTCATATTTTTTGGCAACGCCAGCTGTCATTTCTTCCTTATATTTTACCAGTCTTTTTTGTACTTTTTTATCTGAAGCACCAATAATTTGTGCTGCCAAAATTCCCGCATTTTTTGCAGCATCCAGGGCTACTGTAGCGACAGGAACACCATTCGGCATCTGCAAAATAGACAGCATGCTATCCCAACCGTCGATAGAGTTTGATGACTTGACAGGAACGCCAATCACAGGCAAAGGCGTCAAAGAAGCTACCATACCTGGCAAGTGTGCAGCACCACCTGCGCCAGCAATTATTACCTTTATACCACGTTTGTGAGCTTTTTTAGCAAATTTGAACATGCGTTCTGGCGTACGGTGCGCAGAAACGATGGTTAGTTCAAACGAAATTTTTTGACTTTCTAAAAATTCGGCAGCGGCGCGCATAACTGGCAAATCGCTGTCTGAACCCATGATAATACTAACGATTGGCTTCATATCTGATGACTTAGTTGGTGAATAGAAATTAAAACGCGAATTTGGCTGTTTTTTTCCGCTTATTGGTATCTTTCGCGTAATTTGTTGGAATAAATTAAGTCCTAATGGAATTCTCAATAGAGTTTATCCTTTCAAGACACAAACAAGAATCATAAAAACATAATGGAAAACACACAAGTCATTATAGGATTATCAGTCGTTATCTTAGTTGGATTAATCACAATTCTTGTTTTTAGAGGCAAACGCAGTCAAGTAATTTCCGAATATGCAATTGATGAGATTCGACGTGTCTTATGGGAGAAAGGCGCAACGGCAACAAATTTTCGGACGATGAGTATTTGGCAGGCTTTTAAACATTTTGGCTTGGCTGTGATTCCAAACGCTGCTTATCGAGATAATTATTTCATAGAAGTAACGGCCGAAGATGAAAATGGTAAAGAAGAAGTGCACTTAACGCGCATTGTATTAGCATTTGAGAAAGATGTGATTGAGACAGAATGGAAGTAAGGTGGATTTTAAAAAAGTGTGAACATAGAATCCGCGTTAAATCCGTGTTTGTCCGTTAAATCCGCGTTCCTACCAAGTCATGCTGGCACTAAGTTAACGAGACTCAATTGAAAGTTCCAATAACTATCAGAATGAGTGAAATGTATTAAATCGGCAAAGAAAACCGAAATTCTGTCCCTCGTCCTTGCTCACTTTTAACCGTCAAGTCCGCATCATGTATTTCCATTATTTTTTTAGCAATAGCTAAGCCCAAACCCGCGCCATTACTCTTTTCTGCGGATTTTTTTGCCTGATGATAGCGCTCAAAAATATGCGGCAATTCCTTTTCAGAAATACCATTTCCATTATCCGAAATCGAAACTTCTATTGTCTTTTGTTTTTGCAGAACACAGATTTTTATTGTCCCTTTTTCTGGGGTAAATTTTAAGGCATTATCCATTAAGTTTTGCATAACGCGCTCGATTAGAGCAATATCTGCATTAACTAGCGGCAAATCCTTATCAATATTCGCAAACATTGAAATTTCTTTGTCCTCTGCCAATATCTGATATTTTGCAGCAACATCTTGCGCCAAATCAGCTAAGCAGACAGGTTCTTTTTGGGGCTCTATTTGCCGAGCTTCTAACTTAGAATACTCAAATAATTGAGAAACCAAGTTAGATAGATTTTTAGCAGAATTAAGAACAATATTCAGATAATGCATCCGTTTTTCGGGCGCAAGAGTATCATTTTTCATCAGTAAAGTCTCCACATAACCCTGCATAATACTTAGTGGCGTCCGTAAGTCATGAGAGACATTCGCAATCAAATCTCGACGTAATTGCTCAATGGATTGAATACTTTTTATATTTCCTTCGATTTGTGTCGCCATTTCATTAAAAGTATCACCTAGCAAGACAAAATCTCCTTTGTCTTCATCCTTGATACGGGCAGAATAATCCCCTTTTTTGAATTTTTCGGCAGTATCAATGATGTTGCTTAGATTACGCGTCACCACCCAGTTTGCCAACAGACCAACGCCCAGAGCACCCAAAAGAGCAAAAGCGAAGGCAATTCCTCCGATACGCGGCACCAATGCCAACAAAGCATTAGAACTAACCGAGGATTGCTGTTGACTACTCATCAAAATATAAATATAGCTACCCGCAAGTGCGTTTTTCTTAATCTTTGAAGCCGTAAACGGAAGTTCACATTTATAATCTTTAGGGTCATTTCCTAAAAGATAAGGCTTGTCAGATTTTTCGGCATCAATAAAAGCATGCACTGGCGATAAGTCTACTCGCTCACGCGCCACGACTTCCTTGTTGGTGTCCGTCAGTAAAATTTCTCCCGTTTCATTCAGAAAATAAACCTCTACATGAGGGTTCGCCTCATTAATAATGCGTAAAAACTTAAAAATCTCTGTAGTATCCGCTCCATTTTGAGTCATATCTTCTACCGCCATGCTCGCATAGCTAGCCAAACCAGAATATAACTGCTGATTTGTCTCTTGATAAAATGCTTTTGAAATATAAACAGTAATAGCAACATAAGCCACTCCCAAAACAATGAGAACGGACATTAATATGATAGATATCTTTCGAAAAAACTTATTAGATGTATTCTTGGACATTGATTCTTTTTAACGATGAACTATGAACGATTCAACTATGAACCTCCTCTTAGAAGCTGTTTGAATTTAACTAATTCTATATGTGAGGACAATTTTCCGCCTGCTTTCACTTTGAAAATCCTTATGTAGCGAAGGCTATTCGCGGTTTTCAAAGCCAAAGCAAACGAAAAATATTCTCTCATATATAAAAATACTTAAACTCAAACAGCTTCTTAGTAAAAGCATCTTTGATGAGACGAGGTTCATAGTTTATAGTTAAATCGTTCATAGTTAATTTTAAAGCTCTTCATTAAACCTGTACCCAACTCCCCAAGTTGTTAGGATATAAGTGGGTTTAGAGACATTTGGTTCTATTTTAGCGCGCAGGCGGTTGATATGCGAGTTGACAGTATGTTCAAATCCGTCAAAATCATAGCCCCACACCAAATTGAGTAATCTAGAACGGTCATAACTTTTACCAGGATGCGAAGCCAATAAATTTAATAACTCAAATTCCTTAGGGCTCAAATCAACACGTTTGTCAGCAATCGTGACCTTGTGTTTTTCTGAGTCAATACTTAGTTCTCCAAAACGTAAAATTTGCGTTACAGTTTCTTGTCTTTGTTGCACAGACAATTCCGAACGCCGGAAAATAGCCTTTACCCGAGCGATAAATTCTCTAATACTGAATGGTTTGGTCAAATAATCGTCTGCTCCTAGCTCAAGCCCTAAGACCTTATCAATCTCTTCAGACTTTGCGGTTAACATCAAAACTGGCGTGTTAATTTTGTTCATCCGCATCTGCCTTAGCACCTCTGTTCCTTCCATACCTGGGAGCATAACATCTAAGATAATGAGATTTTGTTTTCCTTCCAATGCTTTTGCTAAGCCCTCCGTACCCGTAGAGGCAGTAGACAAGGAGCAACCTAAATCGCCGAGATGAATTTCCAGCAATTCGACAATGTTTGGGTCGTCTTCTATAATGAGTACATTTTTCATGTCAGAAATTTTCTGTGTTGGATTTGCTTGTATTGTAGAATGTGCAATAATAGTCATGTAGAGAATTTTTTTCTACAAATTTCTACTTAAACTATCACAAAACTATCACAAAAGGAAATAGTAAGTGTGAACTTTGCCTATTTACGAGAAAATGGTCTATAATTCAATGTCTGCTGACGGACTAAAAGCAGTACAATAATGATAATAAAATGTTACTGGTAAAAATCGGGAGAAATACATATTAGTTGTAATTGGTTGATAATCAGTAGTTAATGAGTGGTTTGTGGCAGCAAGATGATAGCCTGTGATACTCTTGTGATAATTTCGTGATTTGGTGGTAATGTCTTGACGGTAACTTTGTGATGTGAAAAGTAAAAAAAGGACAAAAACTTTTCCGGGAAAATCTATTTAACTCCATTTCAACGTAACTTATAATTAAACTGCGACATCTGCCGCTAAAAAAAAAAAATAAATATATGAGACCGACCGTAATTTCTTCCGACCAAGACCAATTTCAATTATTACAAGAAATGGCATCTATAGACAAACAATTATATACTGTTAAAAACTGCAAGAAAGGAGATTATATTTATTTGCCAGATGAACGCTCTGATAAAGTTTTCTTTTTAAAAAAAGGACGCGTAACAACAGGAACTTTCTCCGATGAAGGAAAAATTATGGCTAAAGGAATGGTCTTAGCGGGCTCATTTTTCGGTGAATTGGGATTGATAGGAGAGGAAGTGCGGGATGATTTTTCTATTACAAAAGATGAAGCTGAAGTATGGATTTTTGCATTAGCAGATATACGTAGAATACTCAGAAACCGTCCGAGTTTATACATGCATTTGATTGGTTCTATAGGTCACCGATTGATGAAAGCAGAAAAAAGACTAGAGAGTATGGTTTTTAAAAATTCACGCACGCGTATCGTGGAGTTTTTACATAATCTAGGAGAGGAACAAGGTCAACGTGTTGGTTATGAGACACTTGTGCGAAATTTTTTTACACATCAAGAGATTGCAGATTTGACAGGAACAAGTCGTCAGACAGTGACAACTACCTTAAATGAGTTGCGCAATCAAAATATTATTACATTCAATCGTCGGCGTCTTTTAATTCGTGATTTGAGCGATTTATATAAAGCAGCTTGTTAAACAATTATATTCTAAGAAGATTATGTAAATCAGGATATAAGACCTCTGAGAATGTTTCTCCTTTTAATTTTTCACTTTGTTTATTCAAAAAAATATAGCTTTGTTAAAAAATGACATATATTTGATACAAAATGAACTGGGTCAGCGTTAGTAGTACATCTATATTGTTACAATTAATGATGGTCGTCATTTTTTGATTCAATTATTAAGTTGTACCTTTGTCCTGGCAAAAAGGATGAAACGAAAAAAGGAAGATTTTTTTATAAAGTTTGTACAAAAAATCTTTGAAATACTTTTTTTTTCTATTTTTGCGGCGTATTTTTGGATGTCTATACATTGATTATAACCAAAAAGCATATTTAACTAAGTACGAATTCCCCATATTCAAACTTAAATGCTTTTTGTCAAGATATATAAGAATTGGTTTTTTGGGGTTATTGAGTCGGCTTCTTTTCATAGAAGTCGGCTCTCTTTGTTTTGTGGTTGTCTGGAACTGAAAGTTAGAGGTTCGTTTAGCATTACTTTTAAATCGAAAGTTATATTCAAATAACTTTTACGTCAAAAAACATATTTTTAATTCTTGTAGCCTAATTTAGTCACATTGAAAAATTATATTAAAAAAGTTTTCCACATTTAATCTTCTCTTTTTTGCTTTAAAAACTGCCCTTCTCGAAAATTAATTCTGTCTAGAGCCATTTTTTCCAATTTTGTTCCGTTCTTTCTTGCCAATATTACCTTAATTTCTTATTTAGATTTATTCAAAATAAAAATCTCATCAAAAAACTATGTTAATTTTTCCTAAAGAATCGTACTTTTGCGCTGACAAAAAAATGACATGGTACTATAACGTATCATTTATAAATATAAAGGTCAGTTAACATGACGCATAAACTGTTGAAAATCAGTCTTTTACTTTGCTCTT
Source organism: uncultured Saprospiraceae bacterium (assembly GCA_937923465.1). GTDB lineage: Bacteria > Bacteroidota > Bacteroidia > Chitinophagales > Saprospiraceae > JAHDCG01. Next base: position 29,283 of record CALDUB010000373.1, on the reverse strand, counting down.
TCTTCTTTTTCTCGCTACACACGTCAGCGCAGGAAATAGATTTAGCAGACGGCAAGACATCGTTTAAGAATTACTGTGCTTCTTGTCACAACAAGAACATGAAGGATGATATGACTGGTCCAGCTCTCGCAGGACTGGAAGAACGTTGGGCAGACTATCCTAGAGAGGACTTGTATGCTTGGATTCGTAATTCATCCAAAATGATTGCAGACGGACATCCACGTGCCACAGCTTTGTGGGCTACTTGGAAGCCAACGGGCATGACAGCATTCCCTAATCTAACCGATGCACAAATCGAAAATGTAATTGGTTATATTAATGATGTGGCTACGAAAGGTCCTGTTGTGAACGTTGGAGATACTGCTGTAGCAGGAGGTCCTGTTGAAAAATCGGACAACACACCTTTATTCATCATCCTAGCAGTCATCCTCGGACTTCTTGCCGTAGTGTTAGCACGTATCGTGTCTAACTTAAACTACATGGCTCAAGTAAAAGCAGGAAATGCGCCAGCACAACGCCGTACATTGGTTGATATATTAACTAGTCCTGGTGTTATTGCTTTCTTACTTTTCGCAGGTGTATTAGTTGGTGGTTTTACTACTGTTAATAATGCTATCGAAATGGGACGTCAGCAAGGCTACCAACCTGACCAACCGATTGCTTTCTCTCACGCATTACACGCGGGACAGCAAAAAATTGAATGTCAGTACTGTCACGACGGCGCTCGTCGCTCTAAGCACTCTGTTATTCCTGCTGCTAATACTTGTATGAATTGTCACTCGGCAATTAAAGTAGGAAGTAACTACGGTACAAAAGAGTTGACTAAAATCTATGCTTCTGTAGGTTGGAATCCAGCAGACGGTAAGTATATCGAAAATTATGACGAGAAATCTCGTGATGAGATTAAAGACATATATACAACATGGATTGCGGATAACTACATCAAAGAGAACGGTTCTTTAGACGAAGACGGTGATGCTTTAGTAGAAGAGCAATGGAACGGTATCGTTAGTGCATTAACTGACCCTGAGTCAGGTGATGACAAAGTAGCGGGAGCTATAGAGTGGAAACGTATCCACAACTTGCCAGACCATGTTTACTTCAATCACGCACAGCACGTGAGTGTAGGTGAGGTTGCTTGTCAAACGTGTCACGGACAGATTCAAGAAATGGAAGTTGTTGCACAGCACTCACCATTAAGCATGGGCTGGTGTATCAACTGTCACCGTCAGACAGAAGTTCAGTTCGCTGATAACGATTACTACAATAGCTACGAGATTTACCACGAACAAATGAAAGCAGGAGAGCGTGATAAGGTAACAGTAGAAGATATTGGAGGTTTGGAATGTCAGAAGTGTCACTACTAGATAGTAGTTTGACTGAGGATAGACAGCAAATATTTGCTATTCTATTTTGAATTTTATTTAAGAACTTACGAAAGTGTTGAAATCAGTTGGGTGAGAAGTAAAAGTCTAAACAGACTAGTTAATTACCAAAACCAACTACCAACTATTTTTATATGGATAATCAGAATAACGGAGTTTGGGGAAGTGAGGCAGAATTGACAGGAGATGAGCGTTTCGACAAGATAGTCGCGAGCGAAGAATTTGTTAGTTTGCCAATCGTTGACCAATTAGGCAACGATGAAGTGGTAGAAGAAACCCAAGCGAGTCGTCGTGACTTTTTGAAATACGTCGGTTTTGGACTTGGTGCAGCTACTATTGCAGCTTCTTGTGATACGCCTGTGAAACGTGCAATTCCTTACGTTGTAAAGCCAGATAGCATCGTTCCTGGTGTGGCTTCTTACTATGCATCTTCTTTCTTTGACGGCAGTGACTACTGTGCAGTCTTGGTGAAGACACGTGAAGGTCGTCCAATCAAAATCGAAGGTAATAGCTTCTCTTCTGTCACGAAAGGTGGTACTTCAGCACGTGCGCAAGCATCGGTGTTAAGCCTTTATGATACATCTCGTATTCAGGGACCTGGAACTATTGCTGACGGAAAAGTAACAGTAACTAACTGGGCAGATGTAGATAAAGCAGTTGGCGCTAAATTGAATGCAGGTTCAAACATCCGCATTGTTACTAATACAAATATCTCTCCTTCTACTAAGCGCGCTATGGCTGATTTTTCAGCTAAGTATCCAAACGCGAAAGTAGTTACTTACGACCCGGTTTCTTCTTCTGCATTGCTACAAGCGAATGCATCAGATTTTGGTCGTCAAGCAGTTCCTTCTTACCACTTTGACAAAGCTGACGTTATCGTTAGTTTCGGAGCGGATTTCTTAGGGACATGGATTTCTCCAGTAGAATTCACTAAAGATTACTCTACGAATCGCGTTATCAAGAATGCTAAAAATGCAAAAATGAGTCACCACGTACAAGTGGAAGGACACATGAGCTTGACGGGTTCTAACGCAGATAATCGTATCTTAATACAGCCTTCAGAAATGGGCGCGGCAATCACTGCATTAGCAAGTGCATTGGGCTTAGGTGTTTCTGGACCAGCATTAAATGCGAAAGCAAAAACTGCTATTACTAAAACTGCTGCTAAATTGAAAGCAGCACGTGGTAAAGCATTAGTTGTCTCTGGTAGCAATAACGTAGGCGAGCAGATGTTAGTCAATGCGATTAACAACATGCTAGGCAGTTACGGTTCTACAATTACATGGGATAGAGCTTCTAACCAACGTCAAGGTTTAGATAGCAACATTCAAGGTTTAATTCGTGATATGAATAGCGGCAGCGTTGATGCTGTTTTCATTATGGACGGAGCAAACCCCGCTTTTGATATTCCAAATGCAGACAAGTTTGCAACAGGAATGGCAAAAGTTAAAACCAGCGTATTCTTCGGTGGTACAATGAATGAAACAGGTGCACTTTGCCAAATGGCAGCGCCGACAAACCACTACTTAGAAAGTTGGGGTGATTTAGAGCCAAAACAAGGTGTATTTAGCCTTGTTCAGCCTACTATCCAACCACTTTTCAAAACACGCCAAGCAGAAGAAACTCTTCTACGTTGGGCTGGTAGTGCAAACTTAAATACAGCGTCTGAACAACCATACTTCGAGTATGTGAAGCAGACATGGAAAAATACAGTATTCGCAGGTCAAAGCAAATTCGCTACTTTCAACATGTTTTGGGATAGTGCATTGCATGACGGTGTTTTTGAAACAGGAGCAGCAGGTGGAGCAGCCGTTTATAACGGAAATGCAAGTGCAGCAGCAGCAACCGTTTCTAAACCAAGTGGAGCAGCTTTAGAAGTTTCATTTTTTGAAACAGTAAACGTAGGTACAGGACAGCACTTGAACAACCCTTGGTTGACAGAGATGCCAGACCCTGTAGCACGTACAGTTTGGGGTAACTTTATCGGAATTCCAGTAAGCTGGGATGGTAGCAACAAAATGCAAGCATTAAATGGCTTGAATCCTGATGAAGTATACGGTTATGCTGACTTGGTAAACGTAGAAGCAAATGGTCAAACGGCTGAAGGTGTTTCTTGTGTTCGTCAATTTGGATTACCACAGAATGTAGTTTCAATGGCTTTAGGTTACGGTCGTACTGTAATCGGACAAGCTGGTAAAAACACAGGTTGGAATGTTTATCCAATGATGTCTTTGGATGCAAACGGTAACACCCAATACTATGCTGCTGCTAATGTTTCTGAAAAAATGGGAATGGACAAAACGTTCCCTGCAGTTCAGTACCACCACACAATGGGGGTAAAAGCAGAAGACCCGAATTCAGGAGAAACAATCAACGTTGGTGAGAAAACATCGATGACAGTAGGTTCAGGTTACCAAGGTGGTATCGTTGACCGTTCTATCATTTTCCAAGCTAACTTGAGTGAAGTTGGAGATTTGGCACACAAAATTGGTGAATTCCGTAAGGAAGCAAACCACCTAAACGACCAAACTCTTTACCCATTCGAAGAATACTCAGAAAAAATCTACTCTCAAGGACACCACTGGGGTATGCACGTTGATTTGAACGCGTGTACTGGTTGCGGTGCTTGTCAAGTAGCATGTGTAGCAGAGAATAACGTCCCAATGGTTGGACGAGATGAGGTAGCGCGTCACCACGAGATGACATGGTTGCGTATTGACCGTTACTACTACGGTGATTTCGAAAACCCGAATGTGGTTTACCAACCAATGATGTGTCAGCACTGTGATAACGCTCCTTGTGAGAACGTATGTCCAGTAGCTGCAACAAATCACAGTAGTGAAGGATTGAACCAGATGACATACAACCGTTGTATCGGTACGCGTTACTGCGCCAATAACTGCCCTTACAAAGTACGTCGCTTCAACTGGTTGGATTACACTACGGCGGATTTATTCCCTGCGAACGAAGCAGACATGAACGGTGAAGAAGGAGTGCCTTACGGAGCAGACAACTTGACACGTATGGTATTAAATCCAGACGTTACAGTTCGTTCACGTGGAGTTATCGAGAAATGTTCTTTCTGTGTACAACGTATCCAAGAAGGTAAATTGACAGCAAAACGCGAACAACGTGGCTTGCGCGACGGTGAAGTGAAAACTGCATGTCAGACTGCTTGTCCTACAGGTGCAATAACTTTCGGTGATATGAATAATAAAAAATCTGCATTGATGCAAAACGTTGACGGTGACTTAAACTACCGTGTTTTGGAAGAAATCAATACGCAGTCAAGTGTTTATTATTCTGCGAAAGTTGTTAACCGCGACGCAGATTTGACTTAAGATATAGAAGTTTTGAAATAGGAGAGAAGAGTTTTACTCTCCAACCCGAAAAAGAAATAAGGTCAATTATAATCGTAAATTAACTTTACAAACTTAGAACCTTACAACCTTTTTCACTCTAAAGAGAAAATTGTAATGAGATGCGGTATTGCCCGTATTTCAAAATCAATAAATAACTAATAATGAGTGCAACAGTATCTCCGATAAGAGAGCCTTTAATTAGAGGCAGCAAAACGTATCACCAAATTACAGAAGACCTCGTTTCTCCAACGGAACGGACGCCTTCGACTGCATGGGTAATTGCTTTTATCCTTTCAGTAATTGGTTTGGCGACATATGCAATCTGTCTAGTATGGACAGTATGGCAAGGTATCGGTACATGGAATTTGAACCGTACTATCGGTTGGGGATATGATATCACCAATTTCGTTTGGTGGGTAGGTATCGGTCACGCCGGAACCTTAATCTCTGCCATTTTGCTCATTTTCCGTCAAAAATGGCGGACAGGAGTAAACCGTGCAGCAGAAGCCATGACTATCTTCGCCGTTGTATGTGCAGGACAGTTCCCGTTGATACACATGGGACGTTTGTGGTTAGGGTTTTTCATCTTTCCTTATCCAAATACACGCGGACCATTATGGGTAAACTTTAACTCTCCACTTTTGTGGGACGTTTTCGCGATATCTACTTATTTCACTGTATCACTTTTATTCTGGTACATGGGATTAGTTCCTGATTTTGCTACAGTTCGTGACCGTGCGACAGGCTTACGCCGTAATATTTATAACTTCTTAGCATTTGGCTGGACTGGTAGTGCTAAGCACTGGCAACGTTGGGAAGCAATGGCACTTATCTTAGCAGGTTTGGCAACGCCATTAGTACTTTCTGTACACACGATTGTATCATTTGACTTTGCGACTTCTATCATTCCAGGTTGGCACACGACTATCTTCCCTCCTTACTTCGTAGCAGGGGCGGTATTCTCGGGATTTGCGATGGTACAGACGCTGATGATTATGACGCGTAAGATTTTGAACTTAAAAGATTATATTACTTTGGAGCACATCGAGTCGATGAACAAAGTAATCTTATTAACAGGTACTATTGTAGGTGTAGCATACTTGACAGAGTTGTTCATTGCTTGGTACTCTGGATATATCTATGAGCAATTTGCTTTCTATAACCGTGTATTTGGACCTTACTGGTGGTCGTACTTTGGTATGATGTCTTGTAACGTATTATCTCCACAGATTTTCTGGTCTAAAAACATGCGTCGTAATATTTTCGTTACATTCGTAATGTCTGTTTTCGTAAATATCGGAATGTGGTTCGAGCGTTATGTGATTATCGCATCTACATTAGCACGTGATTACTTACCGTCAAGTTGGTCTTATTACTGGCCTTCTTGGGTTGAGATTGGATTATTTGTTGGTACACTTGGATTGTTCTTTACATTATACTTATTATTTGTACGTGTGGCACCGGTTGTAGCAATTGCAGAGGTAAAGAGTATTTTGAAATCAAGTGGAGACCAGTACACTCCAAAAACGAGAGAGCAAGTAACAGGTCAAAAACAACAAGCTCACTAAGAGTTGAATTTTGAATAATACTTAACAAAGTTATTATTTAAATTGCTCTACTCGGAATTATATCAAAAATAGAAATTGTCTTTAGTAACGGCTTTTTCAAAAGCAATTACAAGAAAAATATAGTCAAAATGGCAAATTCAGGAAAAACAAAAGTGCTTTACGGTTTATATGGCGATGACGAAATTTTGTTGTCAGCAATATCTGAAGCGAACAAAAGGCACTTGGACATCATGGATGTTTTTACTCCATTTCCAGTACACGGATTAGATCCGTTATTAGGGTTGGAAGAAAGCCGCTTGCATATCGCTGGTTTTATCTATGGTGCATTGGGAACTTTGACTGCCTTTTTGGGTATGTCTTGGATTTTTACGCGCGACTGGCCAATCATTTTTGGTGGTAAGCCGTACTGGTCTGTTCCTGCATTTATTCCGATTACATTTGAGTTGACAGTATTGTTTGCTAGTATCGGAATGGTTGTAACCTTCTACACAATTTGTGGTTTACGTCCAGGTGTTACTAATCCTACTTTGGATGACCGTATCTCTGATGACAAGTTTTGTGTAGCCTTTGATACAACGAATTCTTCTGAAGCAGAAATAGACGAGTTAAAAGGTTATTTCAGTGCAACAGGAGTAGAAGAAGTAAATACAAAGTGGCTGTAAGTTAGTGGTTGGATTTGTTAGGCTGCCCTTTCTTGTACAGTTTAGATAAAGAAACTTAGGAACAATAAGCTTAGAGTGTAGAGTAGAATTTAGGGTTCTACAAAGTAATATTCTTTGCGTTCAATTAGATATAATGAAAAATATTTTCGCAACATTTTTAGCTCTTATTGCACTTACTGCTTTTACAGCATGTGAGACTGATGTGCAAGACCCCGGAAGTGAGTACATGCCAGACATGGGACACTCGATTGCACAAGAGGCAAACGTTTTGACCAACTATTACTACAATACTTGGGATGAAAAGAGTACAATCAAGTTACGTACTTTACAAGAACGTAATATGCCTGTAGCAAATACAGTACCTCGTGGATATGCGGGTGTTGCATTTGCAGGAGGTGATACAAAGGCTGTAATGGCTGCTATGCAAGGTAAAGATAATTCAATTGCTGTTCCTATGAACGGAAGTGTACCTTACTACTATGAGGATACCGAAGCAGAGCGTACGCGTGCGATTGCTGAAATTCAAGCAAATCCTTTTCCTATTACAGAAGAAGGAATGTTACGTGGTCAAGAGTTGTATAATACATTCTGTGCAATATGTCACGGTGCAAAGGCAGATGGTAATGGTTGGTTAGTTGATGAGGCGAACTTAAATGCTAAATACCCTGCGGCACCTGCAAATCTTTTATTGGATGACCATGTCAACTCTTCTAATGGACGTTACTACCACGCTATTATGTATGGTAAAAACGTAATGGGAGCGTACAAGGATAAAATCTCTTATGAAGAACGCTGGCAAGTTATTCACTACATTCGCTCATTACAAGCGAAAGAGAGAAAAGTGGATTACAATGCAGACAACAATACATTAAATCCTGCTTACGGTACACCAGGAGCAAGCATCAAGCAGCAAATGGCTGATGTTATGTCTTTAGGAGGAGAGCCAATGGATGAAAAGTTAGACCCAGGTACGGATGTTGCGCCTTTGGAAGAACCAAAAGGTGGAGCTGAAAACCACGGAGACCATGACCATTCAGAAGAAGGTCACGGAGACCACGGTCACTAAGAAATTTGTACAAACGAAACAGAAAATAGAGTAGATTTTATAAAGACGTAGGTTTCAAAATAAGATATTAGATAAAGTCTAGTATTAAAGTCAGTACCTAACATCTTAAAAAGTCATTATAATAAAATACGGCATGAACCAATTTATTTTTGAGAGTAAGCATAAAACCGTCACCGTAGGGATGATGCTTGTCGGTGTGCTTTGCCTGATTTTGAGTTACATCATGGAACCAGCAGCTTTAACAGCAGCAGGCGCAGACGGTGTAGTTCATAATACGCACGCGCGTTTTTGGACGAATTTCTTACATAATTCTGTGTTTTTCACAGGTATTTCTTTCATTTCGTTTTTTGTAATTACAGCATCCGTAACTGCTTACGCAGGTTGGTATGTTGCATTCAAACGTCTGTGGGAAGCAATGGGCTCGTTCATGATTGTTGGTATGGTCTTACTATTGGTTGTTGCGGCAGCTAACTGGTTACACATAAATCACCTATACCACTGGGCAGGTGATATCGAAGGCGACCGTATCTTAGAGGGTAAATCTGCTTTCTTGAACAATTACTGGTACACATTCGGTACTTTGATTATCATCGGTATTTGGTATTTTTTCTGGAGAAAAATGCGTAGCATTTCTTTAGATGAGGATGAAAATGGAACAACAGCATACGAGCACCATAAGACAACACGTAAGTGGTCAGCGGCGTTTATGCCAATAGCAGGTTTTACAAGTGCTGCTATGATATGGCAATGGGTCATGTCTGTTGATGGTCACTGGTATTCTACAATGTTTGCTTGGTACTCTACAGCATCTTGGTTTGTATCAGCTATTTCGTTGACTATTCTATTGATGATTTGGTTGAAATCAAAAGGTTACTACTCTGAAATTCACGATGAGCATATGCACGATTTAGGTAAATTCCTTTTCGCATTCTCTATCTTCTGGACATACTTATGGTTTTCTCAATACATGTTGATTTGGTACGCAAACAACGGTGAAGAAACTATTTACTTCCGTAACAGACAGGATAATTTTCCTATTTTGTTTTATGGAAACTTGATAATGAATTTTGCACTTCCATTCTTAATCTTATTACGTAATGACACTAAGCGTAAATATGGTACATTGATTTTTGTATCTGTATTATGTTTATTCGGTCACTGGTGGGACTATTTCCAAATGATTAAGCCAGGTGTTATGCATACAGCACAAGAGTACGTAAATCACGCTGCAGGCGCAGCACACGAAGGTGGTCACCATGCTGCTGGATTCGTTTCTGGATTTACGCTTCCAGGGTTGATTGAGTTGGGAGTATTTGTTGGCTTCTTGGGCTTGTTCTTCTATGTTGTTTTGGCTACGTTATCAAAAGCAGCCTTGGTACCAAAGAACGACCCTTACTTGGAAGAATCTTTTCACCACCATATTGGTTACGGTGGAGGTAGCGAGGTACACCATTAAACTTGTTATTTAGACTAAGTCTAAATAAGTCTCGCTTGTTCAACGAAATGTAGCAAACGAGGTTATAAGTTTGTATTTTTGTAAAAACGAATTCGAGGGCATGATTTCATACTATAACGTATGTTAGACTAACCTTCTAAAAAAATATTAAGCAGATGATACCATTCATTATTGCGTGTTTTATTTTAATTGCGGTCATTGTTGTCCAAATCGGTCGTGTGAGCGAGTTGTCAGCAAAGATTCGTGGAGAAAAAGAGGCTGAACAAAAAGCTAACGAGGGAACGGCTCGTTTAATGGTACCGTTTTTAGTAGTTTTTCTAGTACTGTGCTGTTATTCTGCATATTACTACAAGAACTGGATGTTAGGATTCGGACCATTACAGTCTGCATCTGAGCATGGTGGTGCTATTGATAGTCTTTTTTGGACTACTACTGTTATTACTGGTATTGTATTCTTTGCCACACAAATTTTATTGTTTTGGTTTGCATACAAGTACCAGCAAAAAGAAGGTAGAGTAGGAGAGTTCATTTCTCACGATAATAAACTAGAGGTAATCTGGACTGCTATTCCTGCCGTAGTTATGACTTTTTTAGTTGTAGGAGGTTTGGATGCTTGGAATATGATTACTGCTGATGTACCTTTGGAAGCAACGTCTACATTGCGTGCAACGGGTGAGAATGAGTTCATCGAAATTGAAGGTACAGGTTACCAGTTCGCGTGGCACTTACGTTACCCTGGTGAAGATGGTAGACTGGGAACAAAGAATTACAGAAAAATTAATGGTGTTAATCCATTAGGTCAGGACTGGACAGATGAGAAAAATTTAGATGATTTTCACCCGTCTGAAATTTATTTGCCAGTAGGCAAGCAAGTTCGTGTACGTATCACAGCGCGTGACGTGTTACACAACTTTTATTTACCACACTTCCGTGTAAAAATGGATGCGGTACCTGGTCTTCCTACATATTTTGTATTTACACCAACAACTACAACTGAAGATTTCCGTAAAGGTTTGAAGGAGTATCCAGAGTACAATGTACCAGACCCAGAGGACCCAGAGAAAATGTTGTGGGAAACTTTCGATTTTGAGTTAGCATGTGCGGAGCTTTGCGGTTCAGGTCACTACTCTATGCGTCGCTTGGTAAGAATTGTTACAGAAAGAGAATATGAAGAATGGTTAGGTAATCAGTCTTCTTACTACTTTGGTAGCATTCGCGATACAGATGAAGACCCATTCAAGGGAATGGTTTTAGATTTTGAGAAGAAAGAACGTGGTATCGCTTTCCGTGATAAGTTGGAGACAGTTTTGGCTCAGCCAGATAGTTTAGAGCGTATTGTTCGTTTTGATTATGTTACTTTTGCTACAGGTAGTGCAAATTTAACACAAGAAACAACTTACGAGTTAGACTTCTTAGTTGATGCATTAAAGAAGCGTCCAAATATGACAATCGAGGTAGCAGGGCATACAGATGCTACAGGGAATGCAGATTCTAATATGACCTTATCTGATGCTCGTGCGAGACAGGTATATAATTACCTGACAAATAACGGTGTTGGTGCAGAACGTCTGCAAGCAGCGGGTTATGGTCAAACTAAGCCAGTCGCAGATAACGGAACAGAGGACGGACGGAAAGAAAACCGTCGTACTGAGTTCAAGATTTTGACGAAGTAGAAGTAACGAACAAAGACAAAAGAACATTAGGCAAAAAGTAGAAATCATATTTATCAAGGTTTCTGCTTCTCTAACCAATCAGTTCAAAAAAAATTATTACAGTCTATATTGATTGTAGTAAAGTTAAATTTTAAGAAAATGGCAGATACAGCAATTATTACCGCGCCTAAACCAAAATACGATGATAATTCGTTGATTGAGGAGTTTGGTTATGATGACCATTTCCACGACCATCACCACGGTGATAAATATCAGTCAAGTTTTATATTCCATTACATCTTTAGTATGGACCATAAGATGATTGCACGTCAATTCCTGATTACAGGTATGTTTTGGGCGGTAATCGGTGGTTTGATGTCTTTAATTTTCCGTTTACAATTAGGTTTTCCAGAAGAAAGTATGGCTTGGATAAAGCCTATCTTGGGAGGTTGGATAACGGTAAATGAAGCGGGTATTGGTACATTGGCTCCTGAGTTCTATTATGCTCTGGTGACCATGCACGGTACTATAATCGTTTTCTTTGTATTGACAGCTGGTCTGTCTGGAACTTTTTCCAACTTGCTGATACCCTTGCAGTTAGGAGCGCGAGATATGGCATCTCCATTCTTAAATATGCTCTCTTACTGGTTCTTTTTCTCAGCAGGAGTGGTTATGTTCCTATCATTATTCTTAAGTACAGGACCTTTCTCTGGTGGTTGGACAGCATATCCTCCACTGAGTGCCTTACCGCAAGCCTCCACAGGTTCAGGTGCAGGTATGACAATGTGGTCTTTCTCTATGGTGCTATTCGTAGTTTCTGTATTGTTGGGTGGTATTAACTACATTACAACAGTACTAAACATGCGTACTAAGGGAATGTCTTTATGGAGAATGCCTTTGACTATCTGGGCTTTCTTTGTGACAGCAATCATTGGACTTTTGTCTTTCCCTGTATTGGTATCTGGTATTTTATTATTGGTATTAGACCGTGAGTTAGGTACAAGTTTCTATTTATCTGAAATTTTTGTAGGAGGTCAGGCATTAGACCACGTGGGTGGTAGTCCGATTTTGTACCAACACTTGTTCTGGTTCTTGGGTCACCCTGAGGTATACATCATTATTTTACCTGCCATGGGTATTGTTTCTGAGGTATTATCAGTACACGCGCGTAAGCCTATCTTTGGTTACAAAGCCATGGTTTACTCTATATTAGCAATTGCATTCTTATCCTTCATCGTGTGGGCACACCACATGTTTATGTCGGGTGTGAATCCGTTTATCTCTAACTTCTTTGTAATCTTTACACTTATTATTGCCGTACCCTCGGCGGTTAAGGTATTTAACTGGATTGCCACGTTGTTTGGAGGTAATATACGTTTTACAACTGCCTGTTTATTTGGTATCGGTTTCGTATCGATGTTTATCTCTGGTGGTTTGACAGGTATCTTCTTAGGTAACTCTGCAATTGATGTTCAATTACACGATACATACTTCGTAGTAGCTCACTTTCACATTGTGATGGGTATTGCAGCATTCTTCGGTATGTACGCAGGAGTTTATCACTGGTTTCCTAAAATGTATGGTCGTTTCATGAATGAGACATTAGGTCGTATTCACTTTTGGGGTACATTGATTGGAGCATATGCAATCTTCTGGCCAATGCACTACATTGGTATGGCAGGTGTACCTCGTCGTTACTACAGTTTTGATAGCTTCCAGGCTTTCAACCACTTTGATACAATTAACAAATTTATCACAGTAGCAGCGATTGTAGTATTTACATTACAAGTGTTGATGTTGATTAATTTCTTCTATAGTATTTGGAATGGTAAGAAAATGACAACTCAAAACCCTTGGAAAGCATCTACTTTAGAGTGGACAACTCCAATCGAAACAGGACACGGAAACTGGCCTGGTAAATTACCAACAGTTACTCGCTGGCCTTACGATTATGGTAAAGGTGGTCAAGACTTTATCTCTCAGATAGCTCCAGTGGAGGATTGGGAGAAGGAGTTTGACGAAGCGCATTAACCATTGACGGTTTAAAGTTATCGGTCATGTATGATTAGATTTCTTTTTCCGTGAATTTTGATATAAAATAGAATAGGAGGCAAAAGTTAGTCCTTTTGCCTCCTGTTTGTGAAAATAGTTCACAGTTCATTTTTTAGATGAAAAAACAAACTACAACATATTCGACAGTGCAAAAGAGCACCGTACCAACTAAGTGGCAAGACTTTGCTGCCTTAGTCAAGTTTCGCTTGAATATTACTGTTGTTTTTTCAAGTGTCATGGCTTATTTGATTGCGGCCAATGGGGTAGTGGAATGGTCAGTTGTTGCAATATTGGCATTAGGTGGTTTCTTTATTACAGGAGCGGCAAATACGATTAACGAAGTATTAGAAGCTGATTTCGATGTAATGATGAAGCGTACTGAAAATAGACCAATAGCAGCAGGTAGAATGACACGTGAAGAAGGAATATTGTGGGCAGGAATGATGAGTTTAATGGGTATTACTTTGATGAGTTGCTTCAACATTTGGGCAGCTATGTTTAGTATTATTTCATTAATAACTTATGCATTTATTTATACACCTTTAAAACGTGTATCTCCGATAGCAGTAACAGTAGGTGCCGTGCCAGGAGCATTACCGATGCTAATTGGTGTGGTCGCGTACGAAGGAGAAGTAACTGCATTAGCTTTAGTTCTTTTTGCAATTCAATTCGTCTGGCAGTTTCCACACTTTTGGGCAATCGGCTGGTTAGGAAATGAAGATTATTCAAGAGCAGGCTTTAAATTATTACCATTTGGTAGTAAAGGTCCAGATAGAAAAGCGGGCTGGTTATCTATGTGGTATGCTTTAATTTTAGTTCCATTAGGCGTTTTACCTTATTATATTGGTGAATCAGGAATTATTTCAGCAATTATTCTTCCTATTTTAGCAGTAATCTATGCTTGGTATGGTTGGAATTTTTACCAAAAAAATGACCGCGAATCCGCATTAGCAACTATGTTTAGCTCTTTTGCTTATTTGCCAGTTGCATTATTCGTACTCCTTTTCTTTTAAAAAAATAGAGATGAGGGGCACAGACGTATTTTAAAGAGAACGATAAACAAACCAAGAACGAGGAAGAAACATTTTTAAGATTTGTGAAGCTAGAAAAAGTATCGTTTCGTAAATCGTAATTCTTAAATCGTAAATCTTTGATTACATCAATCGATAATAATATATCAAGTCGCAGTAACATGCATCCGCAAAAATTTGCCTTATTGGTAGGTTGTGCAAGTATGATGATGATGTTTGTGGCTTTTACAAGTGCTTTAATCGTAAGGCAAGCGCAAGGAAACTGGTTAGAATTTCAAATGCCGAGTGTATTTTATATAAGCACGGCAGTTATTGTAACAAGTAGCATTACTTTACATTTAGCATATACAGCTTTCTTAAGAGGAAGTGAATTAGGATACAAAGGTCTTCTGATAGTGACAGCAATATTGGGTGTGGTATTCGTTTATCTCCAATATAATGGTTGGCTTCAGATGAATGCAGACGGTATTTTTCTAGATGGAAATCCTTCTGGCTCATTTGTTTACGTCATTACGGCTGCTCACGCAGGTCACTTAATCGCAGGGATTGCCACAGTAATAATGGCATTAATCCATGCTTTTGTCTTACCATACAAAGTTACCCCTAGACGCAAAAATCGTTTTCAATTGGTACTTTGGTTTTGGCATTTTGTGGACTTTTTATGGGTATACTTACTCATCCTATTTTTAATGGCATATTAATAAAACGGTGGACGGTGGTCGGCTGACCTTGAATGGCAGCAAAAAACCTTTGACTTTGATTTATATATAAACGAACAATCAGACATTCGGGTGCTTTAAGATAAATTTTTAATAGCATTTATACTCGAAAAAATAATCGTATTTCTAATGGCAGAAGTAGCAGAACACAAGGTAGATAATACGCCAGCGGGCGAAGAATGGAACGGTGGAGCCGAGCCGTTTAAAGCGAGTTATGGTAAACTGATGATGTGGTATTTCCTCCTCTCAGATGCTTTTACTTTCGCAGGTTTCTTGATTGCTTATGGCGCGTTGCGTTTTAGTAATCCAAGTTGGCCAGAACCAGATTTCGTTTTTCAAACAGCACCTTTCGGTATCGAAGGAATGCCTTTGATTTTTGTAACGTTTATGTCTTTTCTATTAATCATCAGTTCTGTAACTATGGTTCGTGGTGTACAAGAGGGGCATAGAAATAATACAAGCGGTACCGCATTTTGGATGTTGTTGACTATTATTGGCGGATTGGGCTTTTTAGGCTGTCAAGCTTGGGAGTGGAATAATCTTATCAATACAGAGGGAATGACTGCATTAACTAATCCATTTTCTCGTTTTGAAGAAGGTGGACAGTATGTCTCTGCTGCTGATTTAGAGAAAGCGGGTTACGTTAAAACTACAAAGGTATTAGTAGAAGATGCTAAACCAGAGGATAACATACCTGCTGCTACTTACTATTTAGCACCTGGTACAGAAGATATCAAAGAAAATCGCTTTTTCGTAAAACGTGACCACCACCAGATGCACGCAGCAATGCATGGTGCTCATGGCGATGACCATGGTGGCGACCACCACGGTGATGACCACGGAGCTGCTGATAAGGCAGGTACAACGTTTGATGCAAGCGAACCTTACTTAATCACATATAATGGAGAGACAAAAGCATACGAGTTAGGTGCTTACAAGTCTGCTGGTGGTGAAATTAAAAACGAATCATTCGGACCAAAAGCATTTGGTGGATTGTTCTTTTTTATCACAGGTTTCCACGGTTTTCACGTATTCTCTGGATTGGCATTTTTGACGGTCATCATGATTAACGTGTTAAGTGGATTATATGTTGAGCGTAATAACGGTCATGAGATGGTAGAGAAAATCGGTCTATACTGGCACTTTGTCGATTTAGTATGGGTATTCGTTTTCTTGGCATTTTACTTATTGTAAAACAAGTTGGTGGTTAAAAGTTGGTAGTTAGTAGGCTAAGAATTTCAGTAACTATGACTTTGTAAAACCGAATAAAGGTTTAAAACCAAGAAATTTTGTTTTAGAAACTACAAATTAAAAAATTCTCCTATTGACTTAGGATTAAATATATTTAGATTTTAGAATAAGATTATAGACATTGAGAGTCTAACATCTAACATCTAATATCTAATATCTTAAATATAGCATAATGGCAGAGCACAGAACTTACGAAGAGTCTATCAAATTTGTTTACTACGGACTCGGACTTTTAGCATTCATTACTTTGATTGAGGTAGGTGTTTCTCTTTTTGGTAAAGGACACATCTGGGAAGGCGCAAAAGGAAACCCTTGGGTTTTATATGGTGCAGGTTTCTTAATCATCGTACTTTCTGTTTACAAAGCGTACTTCATTATTTATGAATTCATGCACTTAGGTGGAGAAGCGAAAGGAATGGCTATGTCTATTTTGTTACCTGTATTACTTTTGGTGTGGGGTGTTATTGCCTTCATGCAGGAAGGTGGTAGCTGGGGAGCACGTCGTGAATTGATTGATGAAAAGAATGCACTTCCTGCACAGGATATCAACAATGACACAGGAATGCTAGATAATACAAAAACTATTTCCTTAGAAAAGGCAATGGAAGGATAGAATTCTCTAGTTGGAATTCTCAAAAAAAGGGAAGTCAGTAGTTGGAAAAAACTTTAAGTTTATTCCAACTACTTGCTTCCCTTTTTGTTTTTAAAGTATCAGGTTTGGTCCACAGCGTGAAATTAATACGGTAATTTTACTCCGTAAAAAAAATACGTTCTTTGACAAATCCCCCCGCGTTGCGGGACAAGCAGTGATAGTGAAAAAAATAAGAGTTCAAAACTCAAGCGAAATTTGAGCTTCTTATTTTTCTCAATCACATTTCACCGCTTGTCCCGTGCAACAGGAGGATTTGTCAGAGAACCAAAAAATAAATACAAATGTCAGAAGCACCAAAAAAAGGAAAGATACATTGGAAGGTAGTTTCAATGCTTTTTTTAATTCTTATCATTTTACCTGCGGGTTCATGGTATTATCTCACGACAGGGTATAACTATCATAAAGTCTTGGTAAATGAATTGAAGGAGGACTTTGGCACCGTTTCTAATTATTCTGCTACCATGGCTGACGGTAAGTCGTTTGACTTTGAAAGCATCGCAGGTAATACCGCCATTGTTCATTTTATGGGGGAGAATGCAGTTCAGAAAGATTACCTCCAAGATAGGATGGAAAAGCTTCATGAGCAATTTGATGATAGAAATGATATCATGTTTATTTCACACATCACAAATGCCGATGAAACCTTTATACCCAAAGATACTGCACAGTGGAAAGTCATCAGAGGAACAGAGGCTGAGTTTGACCGTATTGCCAGAGAGAATTACAAAATGAAATTTAAAGAAGGGGAGACTGTTTTAAATAACTCTCAGTTTATATTAGTAGATAGCTCTCTTGTCCGTAATTATTATGATGCGAACAGTATGCAAGAAATGGGGCGGATGTTGGAGCATGTCACGATAGTGATGCGTAGAGTTGCGCCACGTGATATTATTTTAGAGCGAGATAAGGAGATGTAGGATTAAATGTACAGAAATAAAAAATGGGCTTCACTTATCAAGTGAAGCCCATTTTTCGTAGAAATATTTCTTACTATTGACAGTTATGGATAACTATTTGGGCATATGGAAATAGAAAGTACTCCCTAGTCCTTCCTCCGACTCGACAGCAATATATCCTTGATGAATATCTGCGATTTTTTTACAAGTTGCTAAACCAATACCTGTACCTTCAAATTCTCCATTGGCATGTAGTCTTTGAAACATCTCAAATATTTTAGCTTGGTGTTCCTCAGGGATACCAATACCATTATCTGCAATAGAAAATACGTACTTATCTTCCAGTGTTTGACAATCAATTGTGATATGCGGCTTTTCGTTTAGATTATACTTTAGACCATTAACTATCAAATTTTGAAAGAGCTGATTCAACTGAGTTTTTCTACCATTGATAGTTGGCAGATTTTCTTTTCTAATTTCCAAAGTCGCGCCTTTTTCTAAAAACGAACTTTCAGTTACTCTCTCTATTGACGCCAGCAAGTCTACGGTAGAAACTTCTTCAAAAGGTTGTGCATTAGAAGATGTTTTTGCGTAGCTTAAGAGGTCTAAAAGTAGGAGGTCCATACGGCTTGCAGCATCCGTCATGAAGTATAAAAACTCTTGACCACTTTTATCTAATGTATCCTTATAGCGACGCGTCAATATTTTTCCATATGAGCTAATCATGCGCAATGGTTCTCGCAAATCATGAGAGGCTACATAAGCAAACTGCTGTAGGTCTTCATTTGAATTTTCTAATTCTTTATTTTGTAGTTGGATTTTATTTTTTTGTTCTTCAATCTCTAAATTTTTAGTTTCTAACAGACGCGTAAATTCTTTTTGTCGAGAAAGTAAAGACCGAAAAACGATACTCACTATCAAGAAAAACATGGATATTAAGCCAAAGCCTATTAATCTAGAACGCTGTACTTCTTTATTTTTTTCTAATATTTCATTATCCTTTTTTAGAAGATTTATCTCATACTCTTTCTTTTGTATTGCTGCTTCAGACTTACGATTACTCATCTCCCTGAGGATATTTTCATTCATAACAGAATCCTTTACTGCAATATGCTTATTCAAATACTCAATGGCTAAGTCATTTTTTTTATTGGATAAATATAAATCTGCAATTAATTTATAAACATCAGAAATTCTTTTTTTTGCATTGATACTCTGCGCCAAACTTAAGGCCGTGAGGATATTTTCTTCTGCAAGTTTAAAATTATTTATTTCTCTATAAAGTTCGCTCAGTGCCACATGAGCACCAATTTGCCCCCACTTGTCATCTAATTCCACCTTTAGTACGAGAGAGCGTTCAATGTACATTTTAGCTTTAGTATACTCCCCTAAATCAAGATAATTCGAGCCAACATTTCCTAAAGAATACGCTTGTCCTACTACATACTCTAATGAGTCTGCAATATGTAACGATTTATAATTGAGCTCCAAAGCACGATTTATCTGTTTTAACTGCCCATAAACTGAACCAAGTGCTGCCGTGCTATTATAGATTACTTTGGAACTTTTTATTTGATAGCCAAGTTTATTTGCCTTTGTGTAATACTCTAATGCCTTTTCAAATACATCTTGGTAAAAGAAAAGGCTACCGAGGTTATAGTAGTTACTCGCAAGACTCGTCGTATCACCTAGTACTTCATCAATCTCTATTGATTTTAATCTATACTCGTGTGCGGCATTGACATTGCCAAGGCTATTGTAGTTATTGGCAATAATACTATAGGCATTGCTTATTTGTTCTTTATTTAAATCAGGATTGTGTTCCTTTAAAAATTGAAAGAGATATTGTTGCGATAAGGAATAATCATTCTTTAAAAGGTAGGTATGACCAAAACTAACTAAGATGTTTAAGTATTGCTCCTTGTTAGTTTCATTCGCTGATAAATCTAGAGCTTGTTGTAGATAGTCTAAGGTAATCTCGAACTGTTGTTTTTCAAGGGTTTGTGTCGCAAGTGAAGATAAGCTGTCAATTATTTGAGTGGTAGAAAGAGAAGAGTCTGCAAAAACTTTGGTCTTAGCAAGTAGTTGCGATGAAGATAGAGCAGAAAGCATCAAAATAGATGCAAAAATAATAATAATCTTTTTCATAGTGCTCTCAGGGTGAATAAAGTGTTCTTATACTAGTTAGCCGAATAAAAATGATTTAGGTAAATGGACTACTTAATTTTTTTCGTTCTTTGACAAATCCCCCCGCGTTGCGGGACAAGCAGTGATTGTGAAAAATAAGAGTTCAAAACTCAAGCGAAATTTGAGCTTCTTATTTTTTCTCAATCACATTTCACCGCTTGTCCCGTGCAACGGGGGGATTGTCAGAGAACCATTTTTTTTAGTGCTAGGTTTACAATAAAACATTATCTGTTTGATTGTAAACCTGCTTTACTTAATTAATGATACTACATCATTGCATTTCTTTTCCATACGCCTGCATCTGGTGGAGGACAATTTTTTAAAGATGCGCTAGTTCCTCCATTACCCCAGCCACCGCCTTTGACGCTGTTTAGTTGTTTTTCGGCTAGTTTGAATTGATTGAATTTGTTGTTGTTAAGCTTGTGTAACTTTTTCATAGATAATAAAACTTTGAAATGAAATATATTGGGAAGTAATTAAAAATAGAGGAGGGAAATGTAAGAGGATAACAGTGCATCTAAAGTGCAAGATTTATGCCAGAAAACGGAGAAATGTCACAAATAAGAAGAGAGAATCTTAGCGGTTTTAGATTTAATATTTTTTGTCTGAAAATAGCTCATTGTAGCGAGAGAATGCAAAAATAATTGAGGTTCTCCGCCAAATCGTGTGACAGGAAAAAATGAAAAGCTAAAATCAAATAAACATCTAGGAACGCGGTATAAATAGATTCAGAATCTGAGTAGAGAAGTTTTGTTTTCAATTTGGGCTCCCGAGCAAAGCATCGGGACAAGTTTTGAAGACCGCGTATACCGCGTTCCGAGTATCGGAAGCCTAGCTAAATAAGGATTTTTAACGTAGTGAACCGCTTGCGGACGGGTAGGTTAAAGGGCAAAAAATCTTGTCCAGATTCTGAATTTATTTTTTTCGCGTTACCAAAAGGAAGATGTTAATTTTTTTAGAGTTAAAAATGAATGTCACAAATTTGCTGAAAATCGTAATTTAAAATAGAGGGCTCCTAGCTAGCGAAAACTTGATTTCCTTACCATCTCTCAATATAACCAGAGAGATATTATCCACGTCATCATAAGGTTTGAATAGTAAAGCGCAGCGCTCGGCAGATGTTAAGTCTGTCGTTTTGAACTCTCCAATTTTTATGACTTCATCTCCAACTTTTAGCCCAGCTTTGTCTGCCGAAGACTGATTGAAAATATAACTAATGGTCACTTTTTGATTGTCAAATCTAGTATTATAACCGAAATTATCCAGATTGTCATTTTTATCAGTATTGTCAACAGTAGGGTATAATGTAATGATTTCATTATCCCAATCCATTATGACACGATAATTTTCTAGAAAGAGATTACCTAATATTTCTTTATTTCGATTTTCTAATTCTATCATTTTGTTGCTTTCCGTTAGCTTTCCAATATTTATACTGTTCGTTTTTACATAAAAAGAAGTATCCAAAGAACTTGGACCATAAGCACCATAACTTGTCACACCATAACCCGATTGACGCGTATCTGAATTAGGATAGAGGTCTTTGAATGGCTTGGCGGGCAAAGTTAAATAACCTGCACTACCAGTGTCGAAAGTGACATTCTTTACGATTACTTCATCTACTGTGATATCTACGTAAGGCGTACCAGAACGGACAGGAGAGAAATCTAAAACATAGCTTTCTCCTTCTGTGTTCAGTTTATTAATATTATCAGAAAAATGTAGCACATTCTTCTGATAGTCAATTTCCCATTTAGCCATGCGCATTAAATTGGCGCCAATGATACCGTCAAAATCGAGACAATCGAAAATTTCAGACGTATTTAAATCCATAACGATTGCACCAATATCTTGAAAGTTAATGCCTCCAAGTTCAACTTGATTGAGAGTCGTATAAATTTGCTTTTCTTTCACACCACTAGAGTCTCCTACTTTTGAAGTAGCAGATGCTTCTAGTCCTAATTGTTTATATAGTTCTGTAGAAATGACACAAGGTGCACCTGTATCATACATGAAACGATACTCCTTTCCTTCGATTTTTACATTGATGAATGGAATTTTTTTACTGAAATCAAAAGGAATGCTACCAACGAAATTAGTTTGGCTAGTTGTCCCAGATTTTAATACACTTATAGTCTTTAAGCGATTACAACTTGTAAAGAACAACAGGAAGAGAAGTAAGGAGAATATTGTAGGTGTTTTCATATGGTGTACTTGAAATGTGAATAGTTGTTTAGAGGACTATCTTGACAAAAATCAAGTTACAAAGAATGTTCAATTTATTCTAGAAAACGCTTAAAATCCGCCCGGTAATTCTTTCCAATTGCTACCGTGTTTTCGTTCTTCATGCGCACCACATTACCCTCTGTATAGTCAATAAATTTTCGATTGATGATAAAGGATTTATGCACTTGAATAAAGTCTTTTTGAGGTAACTGCGCCACAAAGCTAGATAAAGTGCGTGGCGTTAAAATGAATTCTTTTTCTGTCCATACTTTTACATAGTTTCCATAACTCTCCAAATAGTAGATATCAGATAAACTAATGTTAATCAGTCGTTTATCAGATTTTATGAATAACTGTTGGGTTTCCTTTTCTGTTGCTTTAACAGGGAAGGGATTTATTGATTGAGATGCATTTTTTAAGGCAAATAGTTCTTGCGCCTTATTTATCGCCTTTAAAAAACGGTCAAAACGAAAGGGTTTTAAAAGGTAATCACAGACATCTAATTCAAAGCTTTCCAGAGCATATTCTTGATAAGCAGAAGTGATAATAACCAGTGGTTTTTTACTCAAAGTACGTAGAAAGTCTAGACCTTTCAATTTGGGCATATTAATGTCAAGAAAAAGTAAATCAACTTCTTTTTCGCGCAGCATTTTTAATGCCTCTGTCGCCAAGTGACATTGCCCCACAATATCAAGAGAAGGCGCATCTTTTGCGTACTCCAAAATGACTTTGTGAGCTAGAGGTTCATCGTCGATGATGAGGGCGCGTAACTTCATGCGAGATTAATTTTAAGTGTATATTTTTACCAAGCTAAAAACTTTGTTTTTAGCTTGTCATTCCGACTGCAGGGAGGAATCTGGGGCGTAGCTCCCTCGTGAGTGCCTAAGTCTAAAAAGAAATAGCCAAACGAACACTATAATTCTCTTCAAATTCTTCGACTTCCAATTGATGACGATTTGGAAAACGCAATTCCAACCTACGCCGCAAATTTTTCAAGCCCACGCCAGATGACTCCTCTACTTTTCCTTCCACTGAATTTTTGCAAATAAAGACCAACTCATTTTCATCAGCTTGCAAAGATAAATGTAAAAAACAGTCTCCTTCTGCGGGTTCAATACCATGTTTAAAAGCATTTTCCACCAAGTTAATAAACAATAAAGGTGGAATATCAATGCTACTATCTTCTAAATTTTTCTCAAAACGGAAGTCCAATTTTTTATGCAGTCGTATCTTTTGCAGTTGAATATAATCCTCAATATACTTCACTTCCTCCGATAATTTAACGCCTTCTTCTTTTCCTTTGTAAATCGTGTAGCGCATCAATTCTGACAATTGTAAAATTACCTCAGGCGTCTGTTTGTCTTTCGTGATACTCAGCGCGTAAAGATTATTGAGCGTATTAAAAAAGAAGTGTGGATTGATTTGTTGTTTGAGTAAACTCAATTCCGTTTCCGACTTCTCTTTTGCCATTTCTTCCAACTCTTTTGACTGTTCTAACCAGCGAATCATCAAAATAAAAGGAGTACTCAAAGTCATTCCTATTAGAGGAATAAGCCAATTCATTTCCTCGAAAATCTGTCCACTATTAACAGGGTGAATATCGGTTTCATGACCAATCGGCAACCAATAAATCAACTGTGCAGCTATCGGATAAAATACAATAATCGTCGCTGCAAAAGCCAGCAAATAATAGATGAAACCACGTTTTTTCCAGA
The DNA here is from genome assembly GCA_937923465.1 of uncultured Saprospiraceae bacterium. Classification (GTDB taxonomy): domain Bacteria; phylum Bacteroidota; class Bacteroidia; order Chitinophagales; family Saprospiraceae; genus JAHDCG01. Next base: position 5,403 of record CALDUB010000373.1, on the reverse strand, counting down.
TACGCAATATCAAAACATAATGGTTGACCCAGTAGAAAAAATAGTAAATAGAAAGTATAATAAAGACCTGAAAAATAGATGATAAATAACTTGGGAAATTAGCAAAAGTAAGTCCTCCTGCATGTTGTTTCCAACCAATGCTGATGTAGAATATCGAAAAGACGACCATAAAAGCAAGAATGCCTTGTTCCAGTTTTATTTTCTTTAATAGTTTGTTACCCAGTGATTTATGTTGTTCAAAGCGTGCGATTTGAATGGCAATTTCTGAAAAGAAAAGAACAGTAGCACACATAATCGCTAAAATCTCATCGAAGGTTTCAATGCCCCAGATTTCATAGACTTCCATGTTATTCATCAAAGAAGGCAGCGCAACAAAAATGACCAACCAAAGGACTATCAAGACAGGGAGAGAAAGACGCTTTTCGATAGTTTCTCTAAAGAAAGCAAATAATAAAATAGGAGAAAAATATATAGACAAGTTAAACACAAAACCAAGATAACGACTCCAGGTTTGCTCGTTCATATTCAGCGTAATAGACATACTCGAAAAGAGAATACCTGCTATGAAAATCCACAGCGTATTACGAAATAATAAGGACTCGATTTTATTTAAGATTTGGTTCATATTTAGTCATTCAAGGAAGATGTCGGACACTTAAGTTTAATCGACGGAAGGAAGTTAGAACATCATCCGAAAATTAAGTAAAAATAATAAAGTGTATGATACCTGTTTTGCAGGTACTCATTACAGGTGTCAGACACTACTCTTTACTAAATTTAGAAGTAAACTGAAAGATTTTACTCTTTCTGAAACTCTAAGTGTCCGACACCTACAGTGCAAATTTAAGTCAATCAACACTATGTCCCAAAAACCGATGACAAACGTCCCAATTCCCATGATGAAAGGTAAAAGACACCTCAAAGTAGTAATTTTCTGACTTTCATCATGACTTTTCGTCCGTTGACCATTAGTTTTTCCAATCCATTGTTTTCGCATCTACATTTGTAACAACAAAAGCGGCAAAGCAAAATCCGCATTTATATTTAGAAGTATTGAAGTTCATTCTGACAAAAAAAGTGAACAAGTCAGAGCGGAAGTCTAACATCTAAAGTCTAATATCTAACATCTTAATTATGCTTCAAATAAAAAATCTCACCAAAACATACAACAACGGCGTAAAAGCCGTGGACAATCTAAACCTCCAAATCGGCAAAGGAATGTTCGGACTCTTAGGACCGAATGGCGCGGGGAAATCTACCCTCATGCGTACCATTGCCACCTTACAAACACCAGATAGCGGCAGCATTGTTTTCAATGATATTGATGTCTTAAAGGATGAAATGAGTCTGCGTAAAATCTTGGGATATTTACCACAGGAATTTGGCGTTTATCCAAAAGTATCTGCTGAGAAATTATTGGATTATTTCGCAGTATTAAAAGGTATCGCTTCTAAAAAAGAACGGGGTATCCTTATCGAAGAAGTGCTGCGCTTAACCAATCTTTTTGAAGTGAGAAAGAAGGACGTAAGCAGTTATTCTGGAGGAATGAAACAACGTTTTGGTATTGCACAGTTACTCTTGAATAGTCCTCAACTCATCATTGTAGATGAACCCACGGCAGGCTTGGACCCCGCAGAGCGATTACGTTTTCTCAATATTCTCCGCGAAATCGGAACGGAGAATACGGTCATATTTTCCACACACATTGTAGATGATGTAAAAGAACTGTGTAATGAAATGGCTATTATGAATGGTGGGCGGATTTTGCAGCAAACGACTCCGATACAAGCGACGGATTCACTTAAAGGTATGATTTGGCAGAAGACTATTCCAAGAGATGAATTTGAAACGGCAGAGGCTATCTATGACCTGCTTTCTTCGGGCTATAATGCTGATAATAGTATCAATATTCGGGTGCATTCTGATGTAAAACCAGGACCTGACTTTGAGGTGGTGACGCCTGACTTGGAGGATGTGTATTTCATTGCTTTGAAGGCGGATGAAAGTATGCCAGCGTGATTTGGTCGGAACACTGATGAACACGGAAAACACAGATTTAACACGGATTTTTTCTGCCCTGACGAGTACGACTGTAATGGATGCATACAACTTTACAAGCCTACAACTTTTACAACTTTACAACCTTTTGCAATGAAAACGATATTCAATTTTGAACTCAAATACTGGCTCAAGAACCCCTTCACCTGGTTTTGCCTCATTTTTTTCTTTATAATCCCATGGCTTTCCCAAGGTAGTATGTCGGGTGAAGTTTCGACAAGATGGCAAGGGAAGGTTATTAATTCAGCCTCTGGTATTCTTAAAATTAGCAACGTCTTTGTGATGTTGATTTATTTTATACTGCCGGGTTTTGTTGGGATGTCGCTATTTCGGGATTATCATACGCGGATGCATAGCGTGCTTTATGCCTATCCTTTGGAGAAAGGCAAATACCTTTTAGCTAAGTTTTTTAGCTCTTTTTTAATGGTGTTTTTGTGTTTGGTCTTGTTGCATTTTGGGCTATTTTTAGGCTCATTAGCACCTTGGGGAAATCCTCAATTAATTCAACCTTTTCGCATCGGTCAGTACTTAGAGCCAATGCTGATTATTGAATTGCCAAATGTGTTTTTATTGTCCGTCTGTACCTTTGCAGTTGTTGCGCTGTCACGTAATGTTTATGCGGGTTTTATTACCGTTTTTGTCTTTTATCTCTTCCGAAAAATAACGGGGAGTTTAGTATTAGATTATCCAGATTTGAGTGGGTTTTTAGACCCTTTTGGTTTGGGCGCACTGAGAAAATATGTGGGGTACTGGACAATAGAAGAGTATAACAACGAGTCGCTGCCATGGACTGGATTGGTTTTGTATAATCGCTTGTTTTGGTTGGCATTGGCAGGACTTGTTTTTGGATATTTATATCAAAAATTCGCCTTTGTGCAAGAAGTGACGGGCTTTAATTTTGGAAAGAAAAAGAGTGAAGTTCCTGTCAAAGAAAATTTTAGAAATATCACGCGCGTTGTGATTCCAAAAGTTAATTTCGACTTCTCTTGGATACAACAAGTCAAGAATGCTTGGAAGCTGTCCGAAGTCGATTTTCATTACATCATTAAGAGTAAAGCCTTTAGTATTTTGATATTGGTTGGTTTTGGCGCAGTCGCTTTTATGGTCGCTAATGGAGGAATGCGTTTCGGTACACAACACTATCCTGTTACTCGAAAAATGCTAGACCTTCCTCTGATGTTTTTCTCCATGCTCATTAATGTAATGACCTTTCTGTACACCGGACTTGTCATCAATCGAGCGCGCGACGCACAAATGATGCAACTCACCGATGTTTGTGCAATACCAAATGGCACTTTGTTATTTTCTAAGTTCATTGCACTTGTAAAAATGCAAGCAATTTTATTGACTATTCTGATGTTGGTAGGCGTGGGTTATCAAACTTATATGGGCTACTTCAATTATGAATTTGGTCAATACTTTTTTGAGTTATACATCATTAATTTATTGCATTTTTCGATTTGGGTAATGCTATCAATTTTTATACACACATTATTTAAAAACACCTTTTTAGCCTTCTTTTTTTTGATTTTATTTGCCATGGGAATGGTCGGAATAATAGATGTCGCACCAGAATTAGGCTTAGATTTTTTCACTCAAACTGTCTTTCGGTACAATGCCAGTGTCGGCAATGGCACAGGAATACCTTACTCTGATTTAGCTGGTTACGGACCACTTTTAAAACCTTATTTCTTTTACAAATTGTATTGGATATTGTGCGGTTCTATCCTTTTGTGTGCTTCTTATTTTTTGTGGAGACGCGGAATGTCGAGAGGCTTTAAAGAACGTTTCTCTTTGATGAAAATGCATATGTCTTCTCCTTTGGGTGGCGTAGCATTGGCTTTGTTTGTAGGATTTTTAAGTTTTGGTTTTACTATTTTTTATCAAGACAATATCGCGAGAGATTTCTATACAAATAGTACTCGCAAGCCCATTTTATTAGAAGCAGAGAAGAAATACAGTCACTTTCAATTCTTGAAAATGCCAAAGATTGAGTCTGTCAAAATAGAAATGAATCTCTTTCCCGAAGAGCGTACATTTGACGCAAAAGGTACCTATTTATTGACAAATATGTCGAATGAAGTCATGGACACTTTGACCGTAAATTATCTTTACGGATTGAATCATACTTATGATTTTAATCGTCCGTATCACATTCATAGTCGCGATGAAATTGCTGATTTTGCAAACTTTGATATCGTTATTTTGGACAAAGGATTACAGCCTGGAGAGGATTTAGCAATGACATTCTCTATGCATACCGACAAACAAGGTTGGATGTACACCAGCGAATGGGTCAAGTCTGACGGAACATTCATCAATGATGAAATATCGCCAAGATTAGGTTATTGGTTAGGCTATTCACGCCGCATGTTAAACATGACAGGTCTGCAAAATGACCCGCATCCATTAGACAGTATTGCCTTGCAAAATTCGTTTGATAGTAATGACGAAAGACGCATTGATTTTGAGGCAATCGTCAGTACTTCTGCAAAGCAAACAGCTTTTGCCCCAGGGCAATTACAACGCGAATGGAAGGCGGATGGACGCAATTATTTCCATTACAAAACAGCTGCGCCGATTTCACACAGCTACCTTTTTACCTCAGGTGAATACGCTGTAGCGCGTGATAAATGGGAGGACATAGACTTAGAAGTTTATTATCATCCTTCGCACGCTTACAATGCTGAGCGCATGTTAGAAGGTCTGCGTGACGGACTGATTTATTGTTCTGATAATTTCACGCCCTATCAATTTAATCAGGTACGTATTATTGAATTTGCGCAGGTTGGCGGCGCTTCGGCGCATGGTTATCCGAGTGTAATTCCATTTGGTGAAGAGGCGGGATTTATTTCACACATCCATGATGATAAAGACCATGACGGTATTGATTTTGCCTATGGCGGCGCGGTACACGAGGTGGCGCATCAATGGTGGGGACATCAAATAAAACCAATGGGACGCGGTGCCAAATCGGTCAACGAAACCATACCTGAATATGTCAATGTGATGATGAAAAAGAAGCACAAAGGCATCAAAAAGGCGCGGGATTACATGAACGAGGAAATCCGTCGTTATTTTAAAGGTCGGACTTATGAACCAGGAGAAGAAAGCCCTTTAATCTTGTCAACAAACAATCAAAATTACATTCATTATCCAAAAGGATTAAAGGTTTTTTATGCGATGCAAGAATACCTTGGAGAGGAGCGATTTAACAGTGCCATTGGTGATTATGCCAAAGAAGTAGCCTTTTTAGAAGACGACTATACGACCTCTTTTGACTTGTTAGAAAAAATCCGTGCCGTCACGCCGGACAGTTTGCAGTATTTAATAAAGGACTGGTTT
>CALDUB010000372.1 GCA_937923465.1 uncultured Saprospiraceae bacterium | reverse complement strand
ATTCTATCAGTTTTATCAAATGCCATTGGACGGGGATTTAATAATGATAGTAGTCCCTGTAGAGCATTATCAAAAAGTCTTAACGGACCCTTTTGGATTATCTGTTCTTTTTGACGATGCCGTTTATGCTGCTCCAAATCGATTTTTTGTGCATTGGACAATGGTGCACTATTTCTCGAATTTTCCTTTGTTTTTACAATATTTCATGCCTCCTATAGAGAGTTTGTACTTTGCGGCTGCATTTGCACAAACGGCAATGCAGGTTTTACTCATCTGGTTATTAGCACAGTACATTTTACTTTTCTCTGAGGAGAAAAAGTATTTTGATTCCTTGCCCACCAATCTTCTTTTCGCTGCCATACTAGTTACCCCCTTTTTTCAAAATGGCTACCTTAGTCAAGTAATGGGTATCGTTCAAGCATCAATAACGTATGCTTTTTTCTACGCTTTACCTTTGGGAATAATGCTTTTGTGGTTTTTACCTTTCTTTCAATTACTGAAAGCAGAACAGGAAATCTCTAAATTTCAGTATGTTTTTCTGTTTGGATTGTTGTTCATTTTACCATTTAGCGGTCCATTGATAACAGGGATAGCCTCGATTATTTGTGGCGGAACTTTGCTGTTTTTATTTGTTGATGCAAAAGGAAAAGATTTCATAGGACGGCTAAAAGCTATACCAAATAGTGTTTTTCTCTTTTATACAATGATGATTTTACTGAACTTGTATTCCTTGTTTATTGGCAAAAATAATATTGAAAGCTCTGGTGAGGGAATACCTCTTTTAGAAAGATATGCTCGCTTGCCTTGGGGGATATTTTATTATTTCAAAGTAAAATTGGGCTTGTCGTTATTATTTGTTAGCGTATTGGTGCAAGTCTATTTAATTAGAAAAATAAAAACAGTACAAGCGCGTCATTTATTAATAATCGGTAGGTTTTTATTAGCTTTTTCTGTCGTTTTCGTTCTTTTATTGCCTTTAGGTGGCTATCGCGAATACCGGTCGCACGTCATTCGTTCAGATACATTTGCTCCTGTAGTGCTATGTATGATTTTCTGCTTTGGAATATTCTCGTTCTTTTTGATGCAATATTATAAAGATAAAATGCGGAGAAATTTTATTGGATTTGTAGCCCTGATATTAGCGTATTTTACATTGTCAGATGAGCCACATTTTCATTCGAATACTTGTGAGAAGAATGCTCTAACGACTATTTCTAAGTCTAAAGAAGAGCCTGTCGTTATCCCATATGATTGTACTGTAATCTCTTGGGTAAAGGACGGCAATGTAGAGGCTACGGGTATTAAGTCTGTTTTTTTTGAACGATTGAATATTACAGAAGGGCATAAGGCTTATTATCAAGAGTGATATTGAGGTTCTACATGAAATTGGTTGGTACAATTTTATGGTAACCACTAATCATCCACACATCGAAATTTTATCCTGACCTGTCGGGGTCAAATAGAGTTTGTGGATGATTTCGCTAAGAGTTACAGCAAAAATCATCCACAAAGACAAAATTTTCTTCCAAAATTTTCCCGATGTGTGGATGATTAGGACAGTAGTTTTAGCTAAATTTATTCTTTATCAACTAATATAATAAAGAACCAATGTTGAATTAGTAACCGCCCTTTTTATCATTACTGATTTTAAAAATCATACTATCTATATTTTGAGCTTGTCTGTCTCCTGGACAACGAGCCATTACTTTTTCAAAATAATAGTAATCGCCTAAAGCTGCTTCTTGCACATATTTTAATGCTTTTCCTGTAAATTTTCCCCCACTATTGGAAATACTGATAGGGTCTTTGCCTTTAGGAACATAGATTAAGTCAAAACTAACAATTATACAGTTCATGTCAATATCAAAATTTTGCAAGTAACAAGTTATGCCTAACTGTACTTTGAATTTTTCAGGAGACATAATTCCTTTCTCTTTATTTCCTACAAATGCTTTAGGGGCTGGTAGTCTTTTTATTCTATAAGTAATCGTATCCAAAGGTTTATTTTTCTTGAAAACGATAATTTTTGTGACTCCAGGAAACGAAGCTTTGGCGATGTATTTACCTGAGCTGCGCTTTTCAATTTTCAAATTTTCACATTCTATTCTAATGTGTTTATCTTTTACTCCTTCCACAGCAACCGTTAGAAAATTATCTAGTCCAATATAGAGAAAATTCATTTTATCATTTGCAATACTGACGGTATTTTGAGCAAGGCAATTAAAATGGAAAAAGGTGAAAATCAAAAAGCAAAGGATATGAGTCGATTTCATGTGGCGGGATTTAAAAATGATACATAGAAAAAACAGTATTTGTTCGATACGAAGATAATTAAAATTTCGTTCTCATTAAGTTTAATGCAAGTTCGAAAAGAAAGCCCCAAGAAAAATTTTATCTTCGCATCAACAAACAAACTACTTTTAAGTAAAAATCACCCAAAGGTCCATGCGGATAGCATTTACATACATTTTCCTATCATTTTTTGCGTTTGAAGGGAATACACAGCAATTTTTTCCTGTTAAAATCGACCACCAATGGGGTTTAATCGATGGGAAGGGTAGCGTAGTTGTCCAACCAAATTACGAAGCGATAGGCGAGTTTAAAAACTTCGGATATGCCGTCATGCAACGCAATGGTGGGGTAGGCTTATTGGGTAAAAATGCGCAAGAAATTATCTCTCCAGATTTTGATGATTTGAAAGTTCTGTCCTCTTCATTAGTTGCAGTGATGAAGAATAAAGAATGGGCGGTCGTTAATCTAAGAGGACAGACGATTTTACCCGCAGGTTATGAGCGTGTACGTGTCTGTGAAGACCGCTTTTTAGCATATATGCGTAACGGAAAGTGGGGCGCGATAGATTTACAAGGTCGGGAAATTTGTCCACCTGAATATGATGAAATTGGACTTTTCGATGGTGATTTTTGGTTGACACGCATTGACGAAAAATATGGTTTGCTAAACCTCACAGGTAAAACACTTCTTTATCCAGAGCATGATGAAATCCGCGTTTTTAATGACAATCTCTTCTTCTTTCGCAATGGCAGAAAATGGGGATTGCAAGATGACAGCGGACAAATCGCCGCTAAATTTGATTACTACCAAGCCATTTCAGATAGCTTCATTCGTCTCAAAGCAGGCACGAGTAATTGGCTCTATTCTCTCCACACAAAAAGTATCGTTTCACGCGGAGAATATGATGCATTTTTCCCCTTTTCAAAGCAGTATGTTATCGCCCGAAAAAGAGAACTCTTAGCTCTTTTAGATTGGAATGGTCAACAAATTTTATCTCCTTATTACAATGAAATTCAAACCTTTGGCAATGCGGGTTTTCGCGTGAATATCGGGGGAAAATGGGGCGTGGTCACTATAGGTGACGAAAATTTAGTCCCCTTTAATTATGACTACATCGCACCTTTGAAAAATAAGGTGTGTGTCGTCAAGAAAATGGGAAAATTAGGCTTGCTAAATATTGGAGGAAAAGAAATCGTAAAACCAGATTTTACTAAGATAGAAATGGAAGAGAAGCGCGCGAGTGCTTATCGCAATGAAGAATTTACGCTTTTCAACTTTGATGAAAATGGGGAATTGACCGATGAGAATAATTTCGCAAATCGCTTCACCATAACGGTACGCAGTAAGCAAGCAACGACGCGTTTAGCATGGAGTGGCGAGACAGATTATGTTTTGTCTGACTTTGAATGGTTTTACTCTCCTCGAGTAGATAAATGGGGTTTGCGCCGCCTTTCAGACGGAGGAATACAGATAGAACCGACCTTTGATAACATTCAGGTCGAACGAGAATTAGGGCTCACCGTCGTCGGCGTAGAAAAATTAAATAAACTAGATTTTGACCGTACGACTTACCGATATGAAGAAGTGTATGGATTGGTGAATAACAAGGTTGGATTATTGGTCAAAGACATGAATTTATATGATGTCCGCCTGTCTGATTTTGACGAAGGATTACCTGCGGCACGTTGTGTTTTTGCAGATGGAAAACATGGCTTGATTAATAGAATAGGAAAGGTTATCGTCAAGGATTATGCTTTCATTGGGAAGTTTAAGGACGGACGGGCGCGTGTCGCTATTAAGGGTGAATTGTCTGGAGATTTGAGACCAGGAAAACGTAGCTTGGGTAGCTTGCAAAGTTATTTGACGCGTCAAAAAGCCCCTGTGGCAATGGTGGATTTTACGACGCATGACAGAGAGTTTCAAGCGGACGCAGACTTGATATGTGAAGGCTGCAAGTGGGGATATATTGACGAGGTCGGGAATGTCGAAGTTGTTCCTCAATATGACTTTGCACGTGACCTCGTGAACAGTGTAGGCTTGGTACAGTTTAATGGAAAATGGGGAATGATAGCAAAGGATGCGACGGAACTTTTGGCTTGTGAATATGATGATTTACAATTTTTAGAAAATACGGATAATAGTATTTTAAGAGTTTATAAAAGTAAAGAAAAATATGGCTTAATCGACACCTTAGGGCAGTTATGCGTACGGCTAGATTATGATGAGATTGGTTCTTTTCAAGAAGGACGTTTGGCAGTGAAACGAGACGGTGTTTGGGGATTTACAGACAGTAATGGAACGGAGATTATTCCTTGTCGTTTTAGAGAAGTGCATGATTTTAGCGAAGGTTTAGCTTCTGTGAAAATAGGAAACAAGTGGGGTTTTATAGATGGAAATGGTGACATATTTATTGATGCTCAATATACCCGAGCGGGGAGTTTTAAGAACGGTTTGGCACCTATTTATACAGACGGTGGTTTTGGATATGTGAATGCGAATAATGAGCTAATCGTACCCGCCTCATTTTCAAATGCAAATGATTTTGACCGAGGTGTGGCACGTGTAACTAAGGATTTTAAACATGGTCTGATAGACACACTGGGTAACTTTATTTTAAAACCTAAATACCTTGATATTTCCTCATTCAATGAATATGGATTGGCGATTGTTCGTTATGGAAATGAGCGCGTGCGTTCTGGAGTGATTGACTTGACAGGGAATATGCGTGCGGATGGTTTTATCACAGTCGCGCCATTTAAAGAAGGACGTGCTGCGGTGCGTTATAAAGATGGTTATGGTTTTATAGACGTCAACGGGCAGTTGGTTATTTCGCCAAAATATTCTAAAGTTGGTAGCTTTTGTGATGGTAGAGCAATGATTCAAAAAGAAGGTCAATGTGGATATATTGATTTGGCAGGTAATGAGATTGTGCCTTGTATTTATTCCAAATGTCTAGACTTTAATGACGGACGTGCAGTTGTTTATCAAGGTTACCAAAGAGGAGGTTTGATTGATAGAAATGGTAAGGTGATTATTGAGCCTTCTGTGAATAGATTATATGATTTTAATAATGGACGGGGCTTGGTGCGTGGAAAGGATAGAACGTTTATTTATATTACAGAACAAGCGCGTTTATATGACGGTGCTTATGAAGATGCGCGTAAATTTGAGCACGGCGTAGCTGTTGTTAAAATTAATGGAAAATGGGGCATCATCAATCAAAAAGGTATCGAAGTTATTCCGCCAAAATATGATAAGATTGAATCTTTCGATGAGGGTTTTGCGCGGGTTCGTATTAAGGGATTTAGTGGATTGACTAATCTGAAAGGAGAGTTAATTGTTCCTGCAAATTATGAATATATTACTTATGCGGGCGACGGCGTTTTTCGAGTGGAACAAGGAGATAAAGTTGGATATTTTGATATGAGAGGAGAATGGATTTGGGGACTGAAAGAATAAGTTTTTTAACTATGAACTAGGAACGATTTAACTATGAACCTCGTCTCAATAAGAGCGTTTTGATGAGAAGAAGAGGTTCATCGTTATTCAAAGAATATTATGCTAGACAAAGACATTATTCAACAAGCAAAATCCTGTGATATTTGCGCAGAATTCCTGCCGCACGGGACACGCCCTGTCTTTGTTGTTCATCCAACTGCCAAAATTAACATCATCGGACAAGCGCCTGGAAGACGGGTTCATGCGAGTGGTATTCCTTGGGATGACCAAAGCGGAAAACGCCTGCGTCAATGGATGGGAGTTGATGATGAAACCTTCTATAATCCTGAAAAAATAGCCATTATGCCAATGGGCTTTTGTTATCCGGGTACGGGCAAATCAGGTGACCTACCTCCTCGCAAAGAATGTGCGCCTCGGTGGCATCAGCCATTATTGAATATGATGCCTGATATTCAATTGACCTTACTTATTGGTGCGTATGCTCAAAAAGCATTTTTGAAAAAGGAGATGAAAAAGAATTTGACGGAGACAGTCATGCATTGGGAGGATTACCTGCCTAATTATCTGGTACTGCCACATCCGTCGCCGCGTAATCAGTATTGGTTAAAGAAAAATCCTTGGTTTGAAAGTGGGGTACTGCCTTTTTTGAAGGGGAAGATTGAGGAGGCGTTAAAGTAATTATGAACCATGAACGGTTTAATGATGAACAAACTACTCTAACAATTCAAACTAAGTAAACTTACTTCCCAACCGCCGCATCCCTCAACCGCTGCAAAAATGGCGAAGCAAAAATAAATTCCTGCAAAAGCTGGTCTTTACTTTCCATAACTTCACTCTTATTACCATTCCAAACCAACTTACCTTGGTGGAGTAGGGCGATATTATCCCCAATACCCATTACAGAGTTCATATCGTGCGTATTAATGACCGTCGTGATATTGTTCTCGTATGTAATGTCTGCGATAAGTTCGTCGATGAGAAGCGCTGTTTTAGGGTCTAAACCCGAATTTGGCTCATCACAGAAAAGATATTTAGGTTCCATTACGATAGAGCGAGCGATACCGATACGTTTTTGCATACCACCACTCGTTTCTGAAGGATATTTACCATTAACACCTTCCAATTGTACGCGCTCCAAACAGTTATTGACGCGCATCATTTTTTCCTTTGCAGTCATGTTTGTAAACATGTCCAGTGGAAAACGGATATTTTCCTCAACAGTCATACTATCAAAAAGGGCAGAACCTTGGAAAAGCATTCCAACCTGCATGCGTATCGAGCGAATTTCTTTTTTAGATAGAGTAGATACCGCAGTATCATCATACCAGACTTTCCCAGATGTCGGCTGAAATAAACCTACCAATATCTTCAACATAACCGTCTTACCCGCACCACTTCGTCCGATAATGAGATTACATTTTCCTGTCTCAAAAGTATGCGAAATACCTTTCAAAACCTCTGCGTCTCCAAATGACTTCTTTATGTTTTCTGCTCTAATCATATTATTGTTGTAATGCAGTTAATGCTTAATACTTTAAACTAAAATCTACAATTGAGAATTTGGGTTTTATTGTTTTATTTGGTTAGGTAGAACGATTGGTGCATGCGGTGCGGTGTGGACGTGATAGCGGTTATAACGACATGAACCTTGATAGGGACAGTTTTTATTTACATCTGTCATTCTACAATTGATATTTTTACCATTTTACTTGCATTTCTTGTAAAATAGATTAATGATTTCTCGTCAATATTAATATAATTTACATCTCGAACTAAATTGTATGGTCTGCCTATAAAAGACCCCTCATTAATTCTGTTATTATAGAAAATTGGACCTGGGATTTCTTTAGTATCATAAAGTATAGAGTTACTAAATTTATTGGTTACCAAGTTTAATTTGGATACCATGAAATTGTCTCTGCCCGCAATTGCTTTCTCTGCATAAAAGAAATAAATATCGTTGTTAACTATTTTTGTTAATACGCCCATATTCTCAGCGAGAACACCTAAGTGCTTTTTATGAAGTACATTGAATAAACTACATTCATTATCTACATTAAATTGGAAAACAATCAGATCTCCTATTGAATAGGGTGGTTTTGTGATTAAGGAATTATAGTACCTAGAGTAAGTATCGTACTCTGCGACAAAAATAATGCTCCCGTCAGGCATAAGTTCAATATTTCTAGTATTAATAAAGTCATACCCTCGGTATTTATCAATTTGAATATTACTTGACAAGATATCCGTCTCCGTCTGATTAGACATGTTTAAGTCATCACTAAAACTAAGGAATTCCGTTTTCTTTATATTGTTCTTTTTATCTAAAACTGTTTTAATACAACTTATTTCATTTTTGTTATTAAAAAATAATTTAGAAAATATTTCCTTTTCTTGTGTAATTTGAAGATCACCATGTTGAAATATCTTAGTATATGTACTATCAGTATTTACTGAGAACACAAAATAATCACTTGTAAAATATGAATGCCCAGATATAAACACAACTCCATTATTATTAACCAATATAGATTGATTAATAAAACCTGCCCTACCTAAACCAGTGTAAATCAAATCAGTTTTCAGCAATTTCAACTGATCATTGAATAAACTTACTCTGATAGTATTTTTCTTACTTTTTCTTTCAGAATAATTTTCAATCACGGCAAAATATAGAAAGTCATTTGAGAACACTATTTCTGGATAATTATAGTTATGTATTTTCCCAGTATTATTCTTCCTCGGAATTAGATCCAAAAGTTTGTGAGGGTCTCCTTTAAATTCTAAGTTACTATCAATCTCCTCTACAGTTAGTGAGCCAGACTTTTCTGTGTAAAACAAACGAATATTGTCATTCAATGCACTCGAATTGAAAATCAATGTATCTTCCAAAGTTCTACGTTTCAAGATTTTATTATTTGGAGATATTATTTGCAGATCGTGTTTATACTTATCTACCGTAATTGGATACCCCTTAACAACAAAATTTTTACCGTTCGACAATTTGCAGTTTGCATCAAATTTAACACAAGCACCTCTTTTCTTAATGGATGTCTCACAAAGGTCAAATTCTATATTTACCTGAGCTCCTACCGATATAATAAATAACAATTGAATAGAAATCAATAAATATTTTGTTTCCATATTTTAGTATAAAATTAATTCAATGTAAAAATTACAAATTGGCTGACCAAAATTATTCTTATAGATATATACACCAACTGGCACATATATTTCCTATCCTTTCCATTCCCCCTAATACCCCGTCAACAAAACCGCAATCAAATAATCCGACAACAAAATCAAAATATTACTAATCACCACCGCATTCGTACTCGCCTTTCCTAATTCCACACTACCACCTGTCACAAAGTATCCTTGATAGCAAGACACAGAAGTTAGGATAACCGCGAAGGTCGCTGATTTGACGTACATGATAAAAATATTATACTCGTCAAAAAAGGCTGTCAGACCACGTGTATAGTCAGAATCCGTCAAATATCCAGTAGGAACTACCGCTAAATATCCGCCAACCATCGCAACCGAAGCTGCAATTGTTACCAACAAAGGAATTACTACAAATGCAGCAATCAACTTTGGAATAATCAAATAACTCGCTGTATTCACGCCCATGATTTCCATGGCATCAATATGTTCTTTTTGACGCATACCACCAATCTCCGCAGCCATATTAGACCCAACCTTACCTGCCAAAACCAAACAAGTAATCGTCGGTGCACTCTCAATAATCGCCAAATCACGCACGATATAACCAATGTAATACAAAGGAATCAACTGACCACTCAACTGATAAGCAAACTGCAAGGCAGCAACAGCCCCCATAAAAATGGCAATCAAAGCCACAATGACTACTGACCCAACACCAATGTCATCCATTTGACGCATGGTTTCTTTCCAGTACATGCGAAAGTTCTCGGGACGGGTAAAACCTGTACCGAGTAAAGTTAAAAAGCGACCTAAATGATAGAAAATATTCAAGGAGTAGTTTTTTAAGATGTTAGATTTAAGACTCTAGATTTAAGACCTTTTTAGATACTTATCTGAACGTCAGTTTTCTAATCGTTTAAATTTGCGCAAAAATAGTCCGATTTATTGAATATTGCATCTTTAAACGCACATAATCCGCCTTCTGAAAACCGAAGAAGGGTAAAGATGTTTGATTTATTGAAGAAAAAGATACTTTTGTGGAGGAATTCGCATTGAATCGCGACAAGAATCAATTACCAATAACTAATAATCAGCAAAATGCTCTCAGTACAAAGTGACGAATATTTTATGAAACAAGCCTATGTCGAAGCTCAAAAAGCAGCGATGAAGGGGGAAATTCCCGTTGGTGCAGTCGTTGTTTCACAGGGACGTATCATTGCGCGTGCTCACAATCAGACGGAGCAATTGAATGATGTGACAGCTCATGCAGAAGTTTTAGTTATTACATCTGCTTCTGCATTTTTAGGAAGTAAATATCTGAAAGATTGTACACTCTATGTGACTTTAGAGCCTTGTAATATGTGTGCGGGCGCCTTGGCTTGGGCACAATTAGATAGATTGGTTTATGCTGCGCAAGACGATAAGCGTGGTTTTATGAAATTTGGTCTGCCAATGCTACATCCAAAAACAAAAGTTGAATACGGCGTGATGCATGAGGAATGCGCGGCTTTAATGACCAATTTTTTTGCAGGAAAGAGAGGGTGAAGTTAACTATGAACGATTTAACTATAATTACTTCTCAGTAAATCGCCTTTGATGAGACGAGGTTCATAGTTAACCCGTTCATAGTTCATAGTTGAAAAGTTAAATTCCAAGTATACTTAAATCCGTGTGCTCTTTAAACAAAGAAATCGCTCGATAAGCTTTCCACGGCGTCCGTGTATTAATTTTTACTTCAATCTTACTAATTTTCACTACCGAACCAAAAGTATCTAAAGGAGTCGTCACCACTGGAATTTGATAGTCTTGGATAAACTTTTCTTGTTGAAAAACTTCAAAATTATTACCCGCATGTTTTCCGTCACCTGTAATGATGACACCAGCCAATGGGCACTCTTCTAAGTTTAGTTTTTCCATTTGATGCATCACTTGTGCTATTGCATTTGGAAAACGCTGCTGACTCACCACCAAAAGAACGTTTTTCTCCACTGAGAAATCGTGCACCGCAACTAATGAACCTGCGATAATATCTTCTACCTGATTGTCTAGTTGTCCCTCATTAAAAAGTACACGTCCAGAGATAGCTCTTTTTACCGTCGCCATAATGGGGAACAGCAAAGTACGGTCATAAGGTAGCACTCCAATCAAGGGCAATCCATGATTTTTTAACCAGCCACCAACGTAGCGTTTGACCTTATCAATCTTATCTGGTAAAGTTTTATTGACGACGACTCCCGCTATTTCGACGTTTTGTTCGCGAAATAAGGCCGTACTCATGTGTAGACGGTCAATCGTATTTCCGATTCCACCTTCTACGACCATCAGAACTTTCGCATTTAGCTTTTTAGCAACAGTAGCATTGCTCAAGTTGACGACACTACCCACACCAGGGTGTCCCGTGCCTTCATAGACAACGACATCATGTTGACGGTGTAAGCCTGCGGAGGCTTGTAAAATATCATTTTCGTAATCAAAATCAGCAGGATTGCTGAGGAAACTAGTAGTCGCGCCACGTCCTAAGATAACAGGACTATGTAATGCAGCGTCTAAATCAAATCCAATAACTTGCGCAAAAAGCAAAGCGTCTTTATCTACACGTAAATCTCCTAAATCTACAAATTCTTGTCCTACAGGCTTACAATAACCAACATTGACACCATTTTTTTGTAGACATTTTACAAGACCGAGAGTACAAGTAGTTTTGCCGACATGTTGAGATGTCGCAGCAACGTAGATATTTTGCATGGTAAGAGAATTAGTGATTGGTTAGACTTGTTCACCTTACAAAATATCCTTTCTGAAAATATATTTTTCCGTTATTCTCTCTCTAAAAAATAAATATAGACACTTCCGAGCAAAGCATTGGAATACTGTATTCAATAATTTTCGAGAAAAGACTATCAAAAAAATCTAAATTTCAGAAAGGCATTTTATTAAATTGATAAGTCGATTTAAAATCTCTCACAACTTCGGTATTTTTTTTCTGAAAAGGAAATTAATATATAATAATCGTTGGAATGGTTTGAGTCGCTAGAAAAAATAGATTGCTCAAACGACGCGAATTTTTCTAATAACTCAAACCATTTTTAAACAGATATAAAACCTATTTCATCCGATTTAAACCAGCTTTCGCACCTTGGTGCAAACCAATTTTATGCTCGGCAGGCTTTATACTAATGCACTCTTTATAGGCGGCGCGAGCTTCAGTTTCTTTACCTTGGTCTTCATAGATACGACCTTTCTCTAATGCCGCACGACAGGCAAAATACCATATCTCATCGCGTCCACGTGCTATTGTTTTATTGTAGTAATTGATAGCCTCTTCGTATTTTTTCATTTTATGTAAGATGCGTCCCATACGATAGTTGTACTCCAAGACATAACGACTGCTTCCATAGTTAGAAACTGACTTCTTTGTCAATAAATCATAAGCTTTATCATAATATCCTCCGTCAAAGAGCACTCGAGCTTTTAACAATGCGACATCAGGCATTTCTCCTTTTTCGGCTTCTTTTAGAGCACTTCCGTCTCCTCCGACAATTGTATTTCCTTTTGATTTGACGGATTGCATATAGGATGAATAACCTGATTTATTACCCTGTATGAGTTCGTGCCAGGCCAAACGACGGTAAGCATCTTTAATGAAGTTTAATCCGTCAAATTCATTTAGATATTTTTTCAGATAAACGTCTGCATCCGTATCCAGACGGTTTAGTTTTGCTGCACCTAACATATAATCCAAATATGGAAAAGGAGTGTATGCTGCTCCCTTCGGACGATTTTGTAGAATGCGAATACCTTCATCATTACGGTCGGTGCGCATCGCTACATTTGCCATAATGAATGCGGCAAGAGGACTTTTTTGAGGTTTTAGATTACTCTCATTGATAAGTTCCCAAGCTATTTTTTCATTATTGCCTAAGTGTAACATCAAATAAGCATAGAAAACATAAGTTTCTGTCTCATAGATAAAGTCATTATTTCGAGCAAAATTGACGACTTCTTTTAATTCTGTTTGACCTTGTTCAATCGTTCCTTCCATGCTTGTGAGAGACTCTACCAGCCACTTGTAATTATCTGGAATAGTACCGACCATAGCATGTAAAATGCCTAAATCCTTCTTATTCGCTTTGAAATGAGGATATTTCTTACTGTTTTCAGTTAGTAGTTTAAACGCCTTATTTGTTTCGAAAAATGCAGTCGCGTATTCTTCAAATTTTAAACGTGCCAATGCCCATTGCAAACGAATGTCTGCTTGTAAATAAAGGTAATACGGAGAAAATTGGTCTCCCTGCTTTATTAATTCTAAACGGCGGTCTTTATTCGCTTCTAGACGTTCAAATTCAGCTTTATCCTCGTGAATAAAGACTTTGAAAAAGTCGATATAGTTTTCTAAGTGAAGAATGATAAGATTGTCTGGTTCAGACTGCTTTAGTGCTTGAATATTTATTTCAGCTTCTTCTAAACGGAGGTCAATAATTTGATTGTAAGTAGACCGAGCATCTGGAGTCCACTTGAAGTAACCACCTGCGAAAACCGAAATTTGCAGCAATAGAAAAAGGGGGAGGAGTAGTATTTTTTTATTCATCAAATTGTAAAGGTTGTGAGGACTTTAAATGTTTGGAAGAATGGGGACAAATTAAAGAGTTCAATAGCCTTCTTGAGGTTGGTTCAATGGTCTGTTATTATTTGAGTCTAAAGCCATTATTTAGTTTAGGAAATTTCTTACGAACTCCCTAAACAGTCCAATAAGGACTCAATTCTCTTCGTAATGCAGCTTTTGTTTCTTTATAATCTGTCACTGTATTCAAATCCGAAAAAGTACGTGGCTCGTCGTGCGGTATTTCCTCTTCATTCATTCCTGCTACGAAACATTCAATACAGCGTGGCAAATATTCTAAATTGTATCCGCCTTCTAGAACGGCAAAAATGTTTTTAAATTTCTTTTGAAGCAATATTCCTGCTTCGTAAAAACTATGAAAGGACAAATTCATCTCTAATAGCGGGTCAGAGTGATGACCGTCAAAGCCAGCAGATATGCCCACAATGTCAGGCTGAAATTGCTCTGCCAAAGGCAAAAAACTTTTGATAGCGTCTAGAAAAATATCATCGCCACAGCTATGAGATAAGGGAATATTCCAATTAAAGCCTTTTCCTTTGCCTTTTCCGACTTCATAAGTCTGTCCCTTGTAAGGGAAAGCTGGGGATTGATGAATAGACCAGTACAACACATTTTTACTCTCATAAAAAATATCAGAAGTACCGTCTCCAAAATGACCGTCAAAATCAAAAATTAATACCTTCTTTCCCGTATTGGCTTGTTTTTGTGCTGCGACAGCAATACTATTAAACAAACAAAAACCTGAGGCTTTATCGGCATAAGAATGATGACCGGGAGGACGCATCAATGAAAATCCATTGGTTTCAGATGCCAAAATAGCTGCACTAACTCCCGCAACTGCTGCTTCATAACTTTTTTCGGAAGTTAAAGTATCAGGGTCTATAGGTAGACTCCTAGCTGCGGCATTTTTCACAACTGCGATATGTTTTTCTGTATGAACTAAAGAAAGAAATTCAGAAGCATCTACTAATTTGGTCTGCGTCAACTTAGCGAAATGCGCTAGACGTTCTGCACATTCTGGATGATCACCCGTTTTGTGTTGCAGAGAAATATCATTGTAGATAAATTGCATGGAAGGATAGTTGGAAAAGGAGGGTAGTTGAGTAAAACTTTAATAGAACGCATTTTCTAATGCGAAACTAAAAAAGAAGAAAAGGCGTGCAGCCTGAGCTGCACGCCTTTCGAGTATAAAAACACCCCGAGGTGAAAAAAATAACACCTTTGGATGAAAAAAAACAATTTATTCGGCTGCTGCCTCGTCTCCTGCTCCTTCTTCTCCGTCTTTTGCTGCAGCTGTTGCTGCTGAACGCAATGCACGAGGCACTTCGACAGTTGCTACAGGGATACTTGCATTACTCATGATTTCTAATCCGTCTACTGGGTCGATATCACGAACACGTATAGCACTACCTAAGTCCATAGAACTGATGTCTAATACTAATTCGTTTACCAATGACTCAGGAACAGTCTTTACCTTCACACGACGCATTGCTGGAGTCAAACGACCACCTGCTAATACCCCTGGAGATACACCTCTGAAACGTACTGGTAAATCAACTTTCACTGATTGACCATCGATTAATGCTAAGAAATCAATGTGCTGAATATTCTCCGTTACCGGGTGATATTGTACATTTTTGATGATAGCTTTTTGTGATTTTCCGTCGATACTGATGTCCGCTAATTGGAACTCAGGAGTGAAAATCAATTTTTTAACAGACGCATGAGTTGTCACGAAGTGAACAGGATCACCTGCACCATACATGACACATGGAATTCCACCGTCTTTTCTGACCGCTTTCGTTGCCTTCTTGCCAAGGTCGGTACGCGTATTTCCGTTTACTGTAACAGTATTCATATTATTACAAAATTTTATTTTGTTCGTTGCTTTTCTAAAAAGGAGTGCAAAGATAGATTTTTTTAAAGTTTAAATCTCCTTTTTATTAAAAAAAAAATCAAATTGGATAAAAAAAAATCAAATAGCTAGTCTTTTCCTTACAAAAATGACTTTTAGAACTCTAAATTCATTCATTATGCACGACAATTGACTTCTTTTATTTCTTAATTCGACACAATTTAGGAAGGTTTCTCGTTACTTAAGTATTTTAGCCGATATTTGTGGGCGGAAAATGTAAAATTGAGATAGCATAGTGTTTTTAGAGATATAATCTCATCGCACTTAGGAACGCTAAAACAATAACTTATAACATTTGGACCTGACGGGCAAGCGAGGATTAAATCTCCTTCCCGATTGCTTCGGGACAAGCTATTTTCCACTTGAAATCAGTCCCCGACCTTCGGCACGGGACAGGCAGCGTATTAACAATTATCCTTCTTTCAAGCGAAAACTGAAAAGATTTACTCTCTGTC
>CALDUB010000371.1 GCA_937923465.1 uncultured Saprospiraceae bacterium | reverse complement strand
TTTAATATTCTTGCTCTCTGGATGACTCGACATGCGCATGTCCAAGGTCTGCTGTATTATATCTTCATCTACTCTCGATATATTTCCTATTCGCACCGTATTCAAACCCGCTTCAACACAGCGTAAAGTCAATAAATCCACAGCAGAGTTAGAGGGCGCGCAGACCAAAACAGTTGCTTCTGATTGTGTCAAAGTCTTTATCGCTTGCACTAAGGTCGTCGTCTTTCCTGTACCTGGAGGTCCGTGTACGACGGCTACATCTATGGCACCTTTTATTTGTCGAACAGCCGATTGCTGAGAGTCATTCAATAATGGAAAATGTAATGGGTCAGGCGAAAAATGAAAGCGTGGTGCTTCTTTACCCTTCAGTATTTCTCTCAACTCTGCCAATCGGTCACCCTTAGCATTCATTACTGCTTTTAAGGCTTTTTCCATTTCCATATAAGTACGGTCGTCGAAGAGTAAATCGACACCGAGATTTCCCATATTCAACCAATCGGGCAAGTCCTTTGAATTGAGAATTATTTTGATTTTATCTTTATTGACGTAGTTGACTACGCCTGTGAAATCGCGTGTTTTTTCACTCGCTTGATTGGTGTAAAAATTAACGGTTTTACCAGAGCGAAGTCGGTGAGATTTGCCCAATTCTGAGGTCCGTTCTGCTATGATGAATGCACGTTCACCGTAGGTGTAGCCAGATTTCAAGACCTGTAATGGATACCAAGTCACGCCTTTTTCCTTACGCTTAGAGATAGGTAAGCTCTGCACGTTCAACTTAAATTGCTCTAAGTCTTCTTCTTTTTCTATTTGTAAAAGGCGTAGTTGGTTTTCTAAATCTTCGTGCATAATTTTCAGTTGACAGTTGTTAGTTGACAGGAAAGCCGTTCTTATTGAAAATCCCGCACTTAAATAATAAAGGTAACAAGGAAAAGTTTAGAAATGTGTAATTTGCATAGGCATTTTGTAATCTTCCCTCCTTTCTATCCGTTAATATTATCTATGAAAAATACCTTTTCCGTTCTATCTAAATTTATCGGCTGGACATTTATGATTGCTCTATTGACCTTCCTTTCTCAAACTGGAGGTGCAATTCTATTCGTATTTCTAATCATTCGCAGTTTTCTTTCAAAAGATATTTCTAAACCAAAGCGCATGCTTCGAAACTGGTCGATTTTTTTCGCCTTGTATGCTGGTTTTAATTTCTTAATCCTTCCTTCAATTGCAGAAAGAAGTGGAAAAGTTCCTTTGCCCGTCTTTTCTGAAAATCTACGTCCGCATCGCTTGGCTTACGCTTTTTTGAATCGGCACTATGTTACAAAAAATATGCGCAACGAAATAATGAATGCAGCGGATGCAATGAGTAAAAAATATCCAGGAACGGTCACTTACTATTTGGACGGAAGTCATCCGATTGGAACGCCACGACTATATCCGCATATCAAACACAAAAGTGGTAGAAAGTTAGATGTTTGCTTTTTTTATAAGAAGAAAAACGGAGGTGATGAAGTGGAAAAAAATCCTTCTATTTTAGGATATGGATATTTTGCGCCTGTGCGAAAAGGAGAGCGCGACTTACCCGCGGAATGTGCGGAACGAGGAAGCTGGTGGTATGGTTTTACGGGCTGGTTTGTCTTTGACTTTACGGGACAAGATTTGGAAATTGACGCAGATAAAAATCGTTATTTCTTAGAGACTTTGACGCAAAAAAAGGCTGTGCGGCGTATTTTCATTGAACCACATCTAAAGGAGAGATTTGGAATGCAAGGGAATGAGAAAATTCGCTTTCATGGCTGCTGGGCAGTGCGACATGACGACCATTTGCATATGGAGGTTAATTAGGTTTTGGTTATTATGTTATTGCTTATTCTCCCAAAAGACAGAATAAGCAATAACACACAATAACCAGTAACTAATTACGCCACCTCAAACTCAACCGCATCTTCCATAGCATCTTCAACAGTTTCGCCATCATCAACTTCATCCACCTCGTAACGCAAATTATCAATAATGAAGTTCTGGCGTTGTGGCGTATTTTTGCCCATGTAGTACGACAAGACTTTTTCTAAATCTGTATCCTTTTGTAAAACTACTGGCTCTAAACGGATATTTTCACCGATAAAATCACCAAACTCGCTTGGAGAAATCTCACCTAATCCCTTAAATCGCGTAATCTCCGCCTTGCCGCGCAAAGCTTTAATTGCATCTTGCTTTTCTTTTTCACTGTAGCAATAGAAGGTTTTTTTCTTATCACGGACACGGAAAAGTGGCGTTTGTAAGATATATAAATGACCATTACGCACCAAATCAGGGAAAAATTGCAAGAAGAAAGTCAATAGCAACAAACGAATATGCATACCATCCACATCGGCATCTGTTGCAATGACTACACGTGCATAACGTAAAAAATCAATACCATCTTCAATATTCAAAGCGTGCTGCAAGAGGTTTAGTTCCTCATTCTGATAGACCAACTTCTTAGTCTGACCGTAGCAATTTAATGGCTTACCACGTAGAGAGAAAACAGCTTGCGTTTCTACATTTCTTGCTTTAGTAATCGAACCACTAGCAGAGTCCCCCTCAGTGATGAATACCGTTGTTGCGTTACGAATATCCTCCGCTACTTTGGTTGGTTTATCGTGATAGTGCTTGCGACAATCACGTAATTTCTTGTTGTGGACATTCGCTTTTTTCGCGCGAGAGTTTGCCAGTTTTTTGATACCTGCAATCTCTGTACGCTCGCGTTCAGATTGTTTGATACGTAGCTCTAACGCTTGCGCAACTTCTGGATTTTTATGTAAGAAGTTATCTAGATATTTTTTAACAAAATCATTAACGAATGTACGGACGGTTGGACCTTGTGGACCTATATCTATTGAACCTAATTTAGTCTTTGTTTGCGACTCAAAAACAGGCTCTTCCACTCTGACCGAAATCGCCGAAATAATGGAAGTTCTAATATCTTTCGCATCAAATGTTTTTCCGAAAAACTCGCGGACAGTCTTAACTACAGCTTCTTTGTAAGCATTTAAGTGCGTACCACCTTGCGTTGTATTTTGTCCATTGACAAAAGAATAATACTGCTCTCCATATTGATTTCCGTGCGTCAAAGCGAGTTCAATATCATCTCCTTTTAAGTGGATAATTGGATAGCGAATTTGCTCGGGGTCCGTTTGATTTTTCAATAAATCCAACAATCCATCCTTAGAATGTAAAGTCTTTCCGTTGAAATTAATTTTTAGACCTGCATTCAAATAGGCATAATTCCAAAGCTGTGTTTCCACATAATCTGAACGGAATTTATAATTCTTAAAAATCGTACCGTCTGGTCTAAAAATAACACGCGTACCGTTGCCATCTGGTGTTTTCTTTTGGTTGTGTTCTTTTATTAAAACACCCCGCGAAAATTCTGCTTTCTTCGCTTTTTTCTCCCGTACCGCTTCAACCATAAAGTGCTCAGAAAGCGCATTCACCGCCTTCGTACCAACTCCATTCAAACCTACAGACTTCTTAAAGGCTTTGCTATCGTACTTACCTCCTGTGTTCATCTTCGAAACTACATCGACGACCTTTCCTAAAGGAATCCCTCGTCCGTAATCACGAATTTCTACTTCGCCATCTTCAATCTTGACATCAATATTTTTACCATGCCCCATCACGTACTCATCAATACAGTTATCGAAAACTTCTTTCAATAAAATGTATATTCCATCATCTGGTGCTGCTCCGTCCCCTAACTTCCCAATGTACATACCCGGACGCAACCGAATGTGCTCTTTCCAATCAAGGGACCGGATATTGTCTTCTGTATAATTTGATTCTGCTGCCATATCTTTTTTTAACTATGAACCATGAACGGTTTAACCATGAACTTTCAAACCTCTTTTTCCTTTCACCGTTATATTTTGTAGTTGATTTTCTCTGAAATGCGAATATAAAGAAGAGTTATTAGTTATTGGTTATTATATTACTGGTTATTTTCGCGTTTTCAAGAAACATGAATTAGCCTTGTAAAAAACTTCTCTTCTTTATCTATGTTGAATATTATAACGTACAAAGATAATAAATTTAAACAAAATGTTTAATACGAATTGAATTTTGTTTTAAAAGTTCTAATAATAATATCACATTTGCAAGTCCAAGAAAAATACCGCAATCATCCTGCCATGCAAATTCTTTGTAAGGCCTTACTACGCGAATCTCGCTTGCAGTTAATATTCTCGCTATTATTAACGGGCGGAAGTGCGGTTTTGATATCTTTTTGCTTTACGAAGCATATTATTTTGACTGCGTTTGGACTAACGAGTTTTGTCTTTGGTTTGCGTTTTTTCTTTAAAACTGCTCAACAATCTTCGATAGAAAGTAATCGCCTTATTTTACTTTTAAACAAAAACCCCAAACAAATTGTCTGGGTCTACGCTTTAAATACGCAACTAAATCCATTTGGTTTGGAATTTATGGATAGTGGGGTTTTGTATTTTAAATTAGCTGACGGTGATGAAATATCGGTGGGTTTGCCTGCTAAAAAACTCAAATTAGTTTCTAAATTCCTTAATCGTATTTTGATAGAAACTACTTTTGGATATAATAAGGAACGAGCTGAACAATATCGTCGCGACCCGAATTCACTACGTTCTTCTCAATTTTGATTGCTTATTAATTATTGGTTATTAGTTATTGTGTTACTTTTACCATTACTACACAATTCCCCACAGCTAAATAACCAATAACAAAGTAACTAATAACTAAACAACATGAAAGTTAAATTTTGCGGCGCAGCACAGCATGTTACAGGAAGTGCACACTTATTGACATTATCTAATGGATATAAAATTCTTTTGGATTGTGGACTTTACCAAGGGTACAGTAAGGATATGAAAAACTTCAACGAAAACTGGTTATTTGACCCAGCGGAAATTGATTGCATGATACTTTCTCATGCGCATATTGACCATACAGGGCGTATTCCTAAGTTAGTCAAAGACGGCTATTCTGGTTCAATATTTTGTACACATGCGACGCGGAGTTTGAGTGCGATTATGTTGATGGATAGTGCGGGAATTCAAGAACGGGATGCGGAATATTTTAATAAAAGACAAGCGAAAAAATCAAAGGAAAAACGTCGAGCATTGCGTACCCCTTTATACCGCCAAGATGATGCAGATAAGAGTATCAAGCAATTCGTAGGCATGGATTATAATCGTTGGTTTCCAATTAGTCCAGATGTGTCTGTTCTGTTTACAGATGCGGGGCATATACTTGGAAGTGCCAGCGTTACTTTAAAAATAAACGATAACGGGCGAGAAGTCATGTTTGGATTTTCGGGAGATATTGGTCGTCCTGACCGTCCTATCTTGCGTGACCCTCAGCCGATGCCAGAGGTGGATTATATGCTTTGTGAGAGTACTTATGGTGATAAAGACCACATCGGTAAGCCTGCCGAAGTAGAAAAATTGCTAGAAGTTATCAAACATACTTGTGTTAAGAAGCAAGGAAAATTGATTATTCCAGCATTCTCTGTTGGGAGAACACAGGAGATAGTTTACATGTTAGACCAATTGGAGACGGCAGGTAAACTGCCAAAAATTCCAGTCTACGTGGATAGTCCATTGGCAGTAAATGCAACAAAAATTTTCGGAGCGCACTCGGAGTGTTTTGATAAGCAAATGCGGAATTATTTATTGATTGATGACAATCCGTTTGGTTTCAATAATTTGACTTATGTGCATGAGGTAGAAGTGTCCAAGTCTTTGAATAAGCCTGGTGCGGCTATCATCATTAGTTCGTCAGGTATGGCGAATGCCGGACGCGTAAAACACCATATTTATAATAGTATTGACCAGAAACGAAATACGATTCTCATCGTTGGTTACTGTGCACAAGGTACGCCTGGGCAGAAATTGCGGGACGGGACGGACGAGATACGTTTGTTTGGTGACTTAAAGCCTGTTTTGGCAGATGTGGCGGTTATGGATAGTTTTTCGGCGCATGCTGATAGAGGCGAAATGGTTGATTTCTTGTCTAATCAAAAGAAACGTGTCAAGAAGGTTTTCTTGGTACATGGAGAGATTAAAAGGCAGACCGCTTTTAGTGAGTTGTTGAATAAAGAAGGATTTCCGAATGTGGAAATTCCTGCTTTGGGAGATGAATTTGAGTTGTAGATTTATTGGTGGTGTCGGAGACTTATAATTTCATTGAGTGTTTAGATATCAATCTTTTACTAAAATTAGTTCAGAATAGTGTCTGACACCTGTCTACTTATTACAGGTGTCAGACGCTTCTTTTTGCATGATTTTTCGGTAATTATTTATCTTCTTTTCTTCGATTTCATCTAAGCGTCCGACACCTTCCCTTGGCTAATTCTGATTATTTTGCATAATTCTATTTTTCATTCACGTCATACTATTGATAGCCCGAACGCCAGTTTCAGCTATATTCAATTTGGTACAGGAAATAAGCTCCTGATTGCATTACCTGGTTATGCAAATGAGGCTGACTTGTTTTTAAAAATTGCGCCTGCCTTATCTGAGCAATTTACGGTCATTGCCCTTGACCTTCCTTGGCATGGCGAGACAAAAATTACAACTGATAGTTTTAGCAAAGAAGATTTTATTGCTGTTTTAAAGGCTATTATTGCGCGCTTTCCTGAGGTGCAAGCGGTAGAACTCATGGGCTATAGTTATGGCGGTCGTTTGAGTCTCGGTGTTTTAGATGCACTGGATATTAGTCGTTTGTGGTTAATTGCAGCGGATGGATTGGAAGCACGACGCGGATATAATTTCTTTCCTATTTTTTTGCGGAAAGTTTTAAGTCGATTGATGTCTCGACCTGATTGGTTTTTAAATCTATTGTCGGCACTTCATAAGATTGGACTTGTTCCCAAGTATACACATCGCTTTATGACGCATCATTTGGGGAATGAAAAAAATAGAAAAAGGCTGCTGGGGACTTGGATTTTTACGGCAGAATTTGTGAGTAATCAGAAAAAAATATTGCAGACTTTGCAGGAGAAAAAAATTCCTGTTGTTATTATCTATGGTCGAGAGGATAAAATTATTCAACCAGAGGGTGGTTTGAAATTGAAAGAAAATTACCCATTGACAGAAGTACATTTTATTGAAGCAGGACATAAGATTTTTGGAAAAAAATTAGAGAATACTCTTTTAGAATATTTTGAAAAAAATTAGCTTTGACTCGATGCTGATGGGCACAAAACCGAGTCAAAACTAATCATTTCATTACTCCTTTTTACTCCACTCCTCCAGAAAAGCTTCTTTCTCTTCAATGATTTTCGTCAGTTCATCCATACGTTTTCCAAACTCTTCTAGCTTCTGCTCACCAAGTCCTGTCTTTACGCGCAGGTGTTTAACTGATTTTTCAAAAGCAACTTTTTCCCCTTCAGAAAGGCGACGAATAATTTCTTCATTGCCCGTTTCATTGACAAACTCATGGGACAAAAACCACATTCCGTTCAGCATCATTTTACCATAAGCATTGGCAAGTTTTTCTGATTTTTGAGCGATGACCCGTTTCAAATCTTCCTTTTCAGTTGTTTCTTCAATCGCTGCAATCTCTTCTCCTATTTCAACCATGACCGTTAGCGCATCCTCTACTGAATTCAATGTGTAATTGAGTAATTTAGCATCTTTCTCCAACCTTTTCACGACTTCAGGTTGATTAGCTAATTCTGCTGGAATTGTTAACTCAACATAATCGGTATTAGAAGTAGGTGCGCAAGAAGTCAATAATAAAGCAAAAAACAAAAATGCCATGGGCGTTTTCATATGGTATTAGGTTTTAGGGCATTGCAAAGTCAGACGTACTTTCGTACGAATAATCGCAAAACCTGAGTTATAAATCTTTACCCAAATCTATATCAGAAAGGGTCTCGATTCTTGGATTTTACGATAAAGCAAGCATTTTTTTCGATGAAAGGAAAAATGGATAAGGAATACAACAGAAATAAAAAACTGGCTGCTTCCCAAAGGAAACAGCCAGTTTTATTTACCAAAATTATTTTATCGTTACTAAAACGTTTAGTTAGCCGCTTTATAGATTCTAAACAATTTAGGTTCTTGTCCGTCTATCGTATAGCGTAGTATATAAAGCCCGGTCGCTAAGTTAGGCGCATTGTAAGTAGTCGATAAGCCCGCATCAAAATTCTTTTTCTCCGTAGCTAACAAACGTCCTGCTACATCAAACAGCTCAAATGTCACATCTCCATTGACGTAACCTGTGAATGTCAATACAGTTTCCGAACTAAACGGATTAGGTTGTGCGACGATTTCTACTTCTGCATTTTCATTCTCCGCTAAATCTTTATTCGCGACCATGATAGGCATGACAATAGTGTCTGCGATACCTAATTCCTCATTTGTACTTATACCGAATATTTGCACAAAATATAGATTACGATTTCCAGGTAAACGCTCCGTATAGTTTCTTGTAGTAGATGCAATACGAGCTCGCGCTGCTACAGTTGATTGTAATTCAAAATTTGTAGCATCTTCTGATGTGTAAATTTCAAATTTCTCTGCATAAAACTCTGGTAATGTTGCCCATTTAACTACTAATTCATCTGGTTGTGCATCTAGGTCAAATTCGACAGATTGGCTAATAATTTTTGTCTTTGGCTCACCCTCAAATTTAATGATACGTACATCATCAAGTGCCACACCTGCATAATTGCCCGGAGCATCTCCCGAACGGAATACGAAACGGAATGCTACATTTTCTTCACCACTAAATAACTCCGTTACATCTAATTTGTATGGTGTATATTGAAAAACTTCACCTGTAAAGAAAGGAGTACCAGGAGGAAACGGCGTGTTCGTATTTTGTGCATCATTTGGAAAATTATACCAATCGTCTGCTCCTCTTCCTAATATTTGCCAGTTTTCTCCTTTATCAAGTGAATACTCAACATTGAAGCCATCACGTCCAGGACCTAACTCATAACGCGCGTAAAAGCTAAATTCATAGATAGAATTATCCGAGAAATCAAAATCAGGCATGTATAAATAAGACTCAGAGCCCTTCTCATAATGTTCTGTATCTTTTGCGATAACCATTGCATTGGCACCTGTATTCGTTCCTGATTTGTAAGTTTCCTCTGATACGCCTCTTTCCCATGTTGACTTACCTCCAACATTATCTATTCCCCATTGCTCGTCATTGCTTTCAAAACTACCTCCATAGTTTGACGCTTCAGAAACGTAAGGCAAAGGCAAACTTGGTAGAATTTTTATGCTTCCCTCTTCATAAAATTCTGGATTAGAAGCATCTTCATTAATTGTCAAACTGATATCGTACTCTCCAATATTACCATAAGAGTGTAAAAAATCTTCTTCCTCCGAAGATGTACCATCTCCCAAATCCCAATCGTAGCTATCTGCGTTAATAGAGGCACTACCATTAAAGAAAAGTCGTCCTTCTTCATAGCCAACTTTAGGCACCGCTAATAAAGCTTTGGGTTCAGACCATAGGTTACAAGTAAACATTCCACGACCATAGGTCGCCGCTAAAACGGTACGGTCACTTGTACGAACCTGTAACATGTCAGTTCTTACTAATGGTGTTCCGCGTCCAGGTACTGGTGGATACCAGATAGTATTGTCTCCATCTAAGTTATCTGTTGCCCAGACGCCTACCTCTGTAGCAACCATCGCTTGACTCGCATTTACAGGATTAAAGATTGCCCAACGGACAGGTACATTCGGTAGATTTCCTACTGCATTACCTTCTACTCCTACCCATGTTTCGCCACCGTCAAATGTTTCCCAGATATTATTCGTCAATCCATAATTACCTCCAGCGACTATAATGTGGTCAGGGTCGCCCAACTCTACGTCAATACTCAATATAGCTCCCGTCACCTGCGTCAGTTGAACCGAAGTCAGATTTGAGCCTTCATGCGCGTCGTCTATACGATAAACTCTACCACCAAAAGAACCCACATAAAGTCTATTCGGAACATTAGGGTCGGCGTGTAAAGCGGTAACATCTGCAGTACCAGTGCTTACGACGGGGTTACTATTATTTCCTGAAATTCTGTAACGGTACAAATCGCCAAGATTTGTCTGAGCGTATAGAATATTTGCATCATTATCGTAATCACTAATATTAACAAAACCTCCGTCTACAAAAACTCCGTCAGAAAATGAAAGTCCTCCGTCATCAGATATAACATAGTTCCCAAATTGAGAAGATACAATTTGAATTTGTCCGTCATCTTGGTCGATGTGGCAAAACATTCCATCACCACCATTTACATTCTCAGCAGTTGATATTCCAAAAGAATTCATTCGGAGAGAGTTATTATCCTGTGTTCCTCCTAGAATGTAGTTACTGTAAGCCTCAGGGTGAATCGCTCCACTGTAAAATTGAGTGACGTTATAACCATTGTTTTTATCTTGAACAGGTCCTGAAGAACCGCCTTCTCTGTAATATACACCACCGTCATTTCCGTGAAATATTCTATTGGGTGTTTCTTTATCAAATAAAATCAAATGCTGGTCAACGTGACCGTCAACTACTCCTTGGCTATTACCATTAGATGGTTGAAAGTTGAAAGCTCCATTATTAGAGTGAAATTGAGGAACACCTCCTAAGACAACTTGATTACAATCAAATGGGTCTACTGCTATATCCAAATCATACCAAGCTTGTCCATTCGTAAAATCTCCACCTGGCACTGCTTCTCCTCTCTTAAACCAAGTAGCCCCTGCATCTTCAGACGCATAGACTGCTGTTCCTGACCCACCTGTTGCCCCTACAGCATACATTTTATTAGGGTCAGATTCACAAATAGTAAACTCACAACGCGTGAAGTTTAAAGGAAAATTATTTGAGCCTGCACCTAGTTTTGTCCAATCATCCAAGTTTCCTGTTGTTGAGCTAAAAATAGACTTGTTGTTCGATGCAAATATTTTCCCAGCAACATGATGAATGTCATTAACTCTATTGTTACCAGCATTTTCGTTCAAAACAATCTCCCATGTATCACCATTGTCAGTACTACGATATACACCGCCTGAAGTTCCTGCGTATACATCACTTGTTACTGGATGCACGAGAATAGCTTGAGTAAAGTAAAAAGCACTATTGTTAACCGTACTTGGAATTACATTCCAAGTAACACCATTATCTGTCGAACGAAATAGACCAACACCTCTAATATCTCCCGTATATGTTTCTCCTGTACCCAAATACATTAAATCTGTATTATTAGGGTCTTGAGCAATGGCACCAATCGATAGATTGTCCATGTAGTCATTAACTTTTTGCCATTGTGGATTAAAAGCGGTGATGTCATTCGTTACCCAAAGTCCACCAGATACACCTCCTGCCCAGATTTTGTTACGATTCGGGTCGCTCTCATCAATTAAAATCGCACGTGTACGTCCACCAATGTTACTTGGTCCACGTTCTTTCCAACGGGCATTTTCGGCAGTGTCTCTACCGCTAGCAGGATTGGCATAATACTGTGTCTGTAGACGACGTGTATGCTCAATAGCCTCAATTAATGTTTCCGAAGGTGGATAACCTAATTCTAAATCCTTGGTTATTTTAAAGTTCCATTCAATTGCTTCTTTAATGCGAAGTTCTTTCGATAGTTCCTCTTCTCCGTCTTCTTCCTCAACAGAATCTGCAAGACTTGATTGTTTTGTAAGAGATGAATCATTTGAATAAAAAGCAAAGAAACCTAGTGCGACCATCAAGGTCACCGAGAGTGGTAATAATATTTTTTTTATCATCAGAAGTCGGTTTGAATAAAGAGAGAATTATGTGCTGAGTAGAATCTTCAAATCAGATAGCTAATCTCAGTGTTGCGAAGATAAGTTCTATTCGCGATTTTTGGAGATTTATTCGACAAGCGTTTTGTCTTATTGTTTGCGATTAACAATAATTAACAAAATTTCAAGACTTCTACTTTTTAAACGACCATAAAAATGTGAAAAGGTTGTATAAAAAGTGTTAAAATTTCAAGACGAATTTTATTCAGTAGGCTAGAAATGACAAATAGTTAAGTACGTGACACTATTTATGTGGCTCGGCACAATAGGTTTCAGATTTACTTCAATTCAATTCCCTTTCTCGAGTACATAATTTGCTGTACCAAGCCTCTGAGCAACATGTAAATATACATAGCAGCCCATAGTCCATGATTGCCATAAATAGGCTCTAACCAATAAAAAGCCGCAAAAAAACCAACTGTTGCTAGTATCATACTATTCCGCATAGATGCCGATGCCGTCAATCCAATAAAGACACCATCCCAGATAAAACTCGGTGTTGCAATAATGGGCAAACCAATTATCCACAAAAGATACGGAATGGCAGTTTGTATAACATCTTGCTGGTCAGTGAATAGAGATAGAAGTTGTCTACCAAAGACAAAGAAACCAATCGCGTATATTAGGGCAAAGCCCATTCCCCAAGCGTATGAATAATTAACGGCTCGTCGTGTTCCTTGCAGGTCTGATTTACCTTTATACTTTCCAACCAAACTCTCCGCAGCAAAGCCAAAACCATCAACGCCATAAGCCATCCAGTTAAAAAATTGCATAAGAATAGTATTAGCGGCTAATATCAATTCGCCATTTTCTGAAGATTGGCTATAAAAGAAACTAAAAGTTAAAGTCAGAGCGATTGTACGTATAAAGATATCACCGTTGATACGTAAGAATTTTTTTAGCTCGTCAGACTTCAGTAAAGCTTCTCTCTTAAAATCAGACAAAAGATAAGCGTACTTATATAGGAATAATCCAAACGCAGCAAAAAGTCCAGCGTATTGCGCCACAACTGTTCCATAAGCAACACCTGCAGCCTCCAAACCTTGATAAGCGACAAGATACCAGCTGAGAATAATATTGATGACATTGATTAATATCGTCAATATCAAAGGATATATAGAGTTTTGCATTCCAAAAAACCAACCTAACATCGCGTACATTCCGAGTGCAGCAGGTGCGCCCCAGATGCGAATGTAAAAATAGGTCTTTACTAACTCAGCTTGCTCCGCAGATACATTCATGGCAACTAGAGCAATTTGCTCTAATGGATTTTGCAGTAGCAAAATTAAAACTGCTAATATACCCGCAATCAATAATGCGCGTCCTAAGCTATTAATAATAGAGGCGTTATTTTCTTGACCATATGCTTGAGCGGTAATTCCTGTCGTTCCCATTCTCAAAAAGCCAAAATTCCAATAAACAAAATTGAAAATCATCGCGCCTATACCAACGGCACCAATATGCATCCCTGACAATGAGCCCATCAATATCGTGTCTACACTACTAATGAGTGGAACAGAAATATTGCTAATGATATTAGGAAAAGCGAGACGTAGAATTTCTTTGTTCATTTGAATAATTTTGAAGAATAGACTTTATGATTGGGAAAAGAGCGAAATAATTTATAAAAAGTAAATGCCCAACTATTCATAAAGGAATAGCTGGGCATTTACTTTTTAACTACTAGTTACTGTACGCTGTCAAGCGCAGTAGCCGTAAGTATTACTCAGGTTCAAAACCAAGAATAACGTTAAAGTTACCATATTGAGAGAAGAAACCGTCGTCTACTCCACCTGTAACTGTTTTATCAAAACCGACACCGTAGTCAAATCCAAGCATACCAAACATCGGTAAGAATACGCGTAAACCCATACCTGCCGAACGTTTTAATTCAAATGGATTGTACTCCTTGATAGTTTGGTAAGCGTTTCCACCTTCCGCAAACGCTAAAACGTAGATAGTCGAGTTTGGATTTAAAGATAAAGGATAACGTACCTCAACTGTAAACTTGTTGAATACAGGTGTTGGTACAGCTGTACTGGTGTTTCCTCCGACTAAGTTTGCCTCGATTTCTGTTGGCTCATATCCACGAATAGAGATGATATCTGTACCTACGAACTGACCAAAAGTTTGATTATTCAAACCGTCACCACCTAACTGGAAACGCTCAAATGGTGATGTTCCAATGGTCTTGTTGTAAAAACCAATCATACCCATTTTAACACCAACTTTTAAGGTTAGCTTTCCTGCTAATTTAGAGTACCACTCACCATTAAAACGCCATTTGTGATATTCTAAGTAACGGAAACGTCTAGCATTTTCTTCGTCCATTATTTCTAATGGCAAATCACTTTCAACACTGACAATTTCTCCGTCAAGTTCTCTTTCTATTATGTCTTCTTTGATAGCATTCTTTTCTTCATCATTCAAACGGAAGAAGCCGTCTTCTTTAAATAAAGAATAAGGAGGCGTAATCTGAAGAGATAAAGATATCTTAGATCCTTCTTGAGGGAAAAGAGGATTATTAACAGTACTTCTTGCAATTGTTTGTGTTAGACTAAAGTTGTTAAACTTACCTCTTCTTACGCTTTCATTCTCTGCAGTTCTAAAAATTCCATTTCCACTTGTGTAAGTTTTATCCAAAGATAAATTTTGGAAATTTAATGCAGTACTACTCACAAAGTTATCATCTGGCCACTTCAAACGTGTACCCAAACTCACACTTGCTCCTAATACTTTAAATGCACCATATCCTAAAGGTCCTACTGTTTCTTTATCACGTCCATTTGATAAGATAGTGTAGAAA
Organism: uncultured Saprospiraceae bacterium; assembly: GCA_937923465.1. GTDB lineage: Bacteria > Bacteroidota > Bacteroidia > Chitinophagales > Saprospiraceae > JAHDCG01. The sequence goes on along the minus strand of CALDUB010000371.1, from coordinate 4,793 downwards.
CTAGAAACACTCAAAGAGTTAGGCTTCTTACCACCTAACCAAGGTTCAGTAAAAGATAAATTATACGACTGGTAAAAACGTCCGTTCGTTTGTGCACGAATAGATAAACGTTGTCCATCTCCTTGTGGTAGTGGAGACCAAGATTCTTTTTTGAAGATATTTCTGATAGAGAAGTTATTGAAAGATACACCTAATGTACCAATAACACCACGACCAGCACCACCCCAACCTGCAGATAACTCTAACTGGTCAGAAGGTTTCTCTTCTACTGTATATTCAATGTCAACTGTTCCACGTTGTTGATTAACGGGTGTGTTGATATTTAAGGCTTCAGGATTGAAATATCCTAAATTGATAATTTCACGTTGAGAACGAATGATGTCTGAACGGCTAAATTTTTCGCCTGGAAGCGTGCGTAATTCACGACGAATAACGTGTTCGTGAGTACGGTCATTTCCTGCAATGACTACTTTATCTATCGTTGCTTGAGGTCCTTCAAAAATACGAATTTCTAAGTCAATACTATCATTGTCAATCGCAGTCTCTACTGGGTCAACACGGAAAAATAAATATCCATTATCCATATAGAGAGAAGAAACATCACGACCGTCTTGACTGAAACTCAAACGTGTATCTAGTAACTCTTGATTGTAAATATCTCCTGCCTTGAGCCCTAAGACATTCTGTAATTGCTCCTCTTCGTAAATCGAATTTCCTTTAAATGTAATATCTCGGAAGTAATATTGGTTTCCTTCTGACAGGTTCAAATGAACCATCATGTGCCCGTCTTCATCTCTCCAAATACTATCACTTTTAACTGTTGCATCTCTAAAACCAAGCGTATTGTAATAGTTTATCAAAAATTGTTTATCCGCTTCGTAATCTTCCTTTATGAATTTTGAAGAAGCAAACAAACGTCTTTTACGCTTTGTATTTTCAAATTGCTTACGTAATTTTCCTTCTTTGATTGTGTTTCCACTAAAGGTAATGTCCTGTACTTTGACTTTTTGTCCTTTATCAATGATAAATTCTAAACGAACTGAGTTTGTACGCAAAGTGTCTGGAAACTCTTCTACTTTTGTCGCTACATCCAAAAATCCCTTCCCCACATAATACTCATTAATGCCGTTCGCAGCATTCACCTTGATATTTTCAGTTACAATACCACCTTTTGATAAAAATTTATTGACTTCATCATTCAGGTCATCGTGGTCTACCTTCTTTACTCCCGTAAAAGAGTGGCGAGATAAACGCGGACGTTCTTGTACATAAATCTCTAAAAAGACAACATCACCAATGGTCTTTTCTTTATAAATTTGTACATCAGTAAAAAGACGAAGCTTCCATAAGTTTTTAATGGCACGCGGAACGTCACCACCAGGAATACGAACCTTGTCCCCTACCTTGAAACCAGCAATAGACAATAGTGCATTTTCATCACTAAAGTTAGCCCCAGTTACCTTCAAGCCACCAATCTCGTAATCCTTAGGAGCAGTGTAGTCGGCGACGGGGGTGTCGCCATTAATTTGTGCTTGCATAGCAGGAGTAAAAAATCCTGTTAAACACATCAGTACTGCTGCTAATCGAATAAATTTTTTCATTCTGAAATTTCCGTTATTATTTTCTCATTGAATGCTCTTTTAACTTAGAACATTCAAAACTACCTATAAGGTGTCCTGATATTTACTTTAAGTTGTATGCGCTCCGTAATTTCCTTTACTTTGCTACTTGCTCACTTGTTTTACCAAAGCGTCTTTCACGGTTTTGATAATCCAAAATGGCAGTGTACAAACTGTCTTTTCTGAAATCTGGCCAAAAAGTTGGCGTAAAGTATAGCTCAGAATAAGCAATCTGCCACAATAAGAAATTACTAATGCGCGTCTCTCCAGAAGTCCGAATCAATAGTTCGGGGTCTGGCATTCCTCTTGTCGCCAAAGCATTCGAAAATACTTCCTCATCTATTGCTTCTGAGGTCAAATTTCCGGACTCTACTTGTGACGCTAAGGATTTGACAGCATTCATGATTTCCCATTTAGCACTATAATTTAATGCTAGTACGAGAGTCATACGTGTATTACCTGCGGTGTCTTCTATTGCTTTTTTCAAAGCTTTCTGACTTTTCTCAGGCAATCTACCCAAATCACCAATCGCTGCCAAACGGATGTTATTCTTATTTAAAGTTTTCACTTCTTTACGAATGGTTTCTACTAAGAGAGCCATTAAAGCGTTCACTTCAAACTTTGGGCGATTCCAATTTTCTGTAGAAAAAGCATAGAGTGTTAAATACTCTACACCCAGCTCTGCTGCTGCCTCGGTGGTTTCACGCACAGACTTAACCCCACTCTGATGTCCAAAGACTCGTGGTTTACCGTGCTGCTTGGCCCAACGTCCATTACCGTCCATAATGATAGCAATATGGCGGGGGAGGTTTTCCGTATCTACTTGTGACTTTAAATCTTCCATATTTTTTCAATACAATGAAATCCGAAAAAGAAGCGCGAAGGTACGAAAAGAAAAGGAAGGTGTAAGTTAATCTGTAAAGAGAGAATGTCCGTTTACGGTATTTTTTTGCTGTTTTTTATCTTTTTACCTAAAAATGAAGGAAGTTGATGTGTACTCAAATGCTATTTGAGCATAAAACGTAGACTCAAACAGCGTTTGAGTGAAAGAAGAACAGCTAAAAAATTGTGTACAATAAGCTTTTGTGATTGGATAAAATTTAGACGTAGGGTGCTAACTAAAGTCTATTTCTGTATTATCGCCAATATTTAGACTTTGGCGCATACCCGTGATTGCGGTATCGTTTCCGACTACAGAATTTTGTAAAACGACTTCTTTTAATGAAGCATAATTGCCAATGATAGAATTGCGGACAATGGTAGAGTCAATCACTGCATTGTCGCCAATTGTAGAATGAGGCCCTATAATTGAGTTCGTAATCTTACAATTTTTGCCGATACTGACAGGATGAATGACGATAGAATTATCGTAAGTAGGTAAGTGTGAAGAAGCATAACCTTCTTTATCTAGAAGGATGGCATTTGTTTTCAAAAGAATTTCCTTCTTTCCACAATCGAACCAATTATTCACCTTACTCACGGTCAGTTTTGCACCGCGTTCTGTCATTTTCATGAGACCATCTGTAAGTGGATATTCGTCTCCCTCACCGATGTTATCACCTTTTATTTGTTCGTCCAGTACTTCTAGTAGTAAATCAACTTCAAGAATTTTATAAAACCCAACCATAGCCATATTAGACTTAGGAATTTTAGGCTTTTCTACTACTTTGGTGACGATGCCGTCTTTACCATATTCTACAACTCCAAATTGTCGTGGGTCGTCGACTCTTTTAACACCCAGACAAGACAAAGGGGATTTCATAATGCTTTTAAAGTCCGCATCAATAATTGTATCTCCAAAAAAGATAATAATTTCATCTTCGCCTCTTATCTCCTCGCGAGCAGTCCATATAGCATGTCCTGAACCCAAGCGATTTTCCTGCGTCACAAAGGTTGTATTCAAATCTGGATAAGCCTTCTCCATGAATTTTTGAATCTTCTCTCCCAAATAACCAATCACAAATACAAAGTCTCGCACTCCTATTTCTAGTAATTGTTCTACAATAAAAGAAATAATTGGTTTGCCCGCCACCGGTATTAATGGCTTAGGTTGTGTATAGGTTAATGGACGAAGATTAGTGCCTGCCCCGGCAACGGGAATAACGGCTTTCATAAGCAAAAGGATTAAGCAGGCAAGTTAGGTTTTTTTCTCGTAGGAACAAGGAATATCTACAACTTTTTTCTACGGTTTTCTTTTCGTTATTTTGTATCATAAACGAGGGGTCAGGAGTCAAGCGTCAAGAGTCAGGCTGTAATATCATGTACAGCCCGACTCCTAACGCCTCGCTCCTGACTCCTAAAATCCTCAACATGCGTATTCTTCATATTTCCACTCCGACCTCTTGGCGCGGCGGCGAACAACAAATCGCATGGCTGATGAAAGAACTACGCACTAAAAATGTGGACCAATTCCTATTTTGTCCTACAAATTCTGTGATGAGTAACTATGCTAAGCAAGAAAGGTTCAAATTCTTTGAGTTTAGTAAAACCTTTGCCTACAGTCCTTTTACTGCCTGGAGATTAAAAAATATTTGCATTAAAAACAAAATTGACCTCATTCATATTCACGATAGTCGCGCCCTGACTGTAGCAACCTTGACTGCGACTCTTTTTAATCATAAAACGCCTGTTGTCATCAGTAGACGAGTTGATTTCCCTTTAAAAGAAAGAGCTTTTACACTGTGGAAATATAACCATTGGGCAGTAGCAAAAATTCTCTGTGTATCGACAAAAATTAAAGAAATTATTGTACCCGTTATTCAAGACAAATCAAAACTAGAAGTCGTTTATGACGGTATTGATTTAGAGCGTTTCACATCTTTCTCTACCGACATTTTAAGGAAAGAATATAATGTTTTATCAGATAAAATATTGATAGGAAATATCGCAGCGATAGCACCCCATAAAGACTATTTCACTTTTGTAAATACTATTGAAATCCTTATTAAAAAAGGACTTCCTGCACATTTTTTCATTATTGGTGAAGACGGTGGCGAGCGCAAAAAGATTGAAGAATTCATCGAAAAAAAGAAATTAGCAAAGCATATCAGTCTGACAGGTTTCAGAAATGATATTCCAGCTATTTTACCAGAATTAGATATCTTTTTATTCACTTCAAAAACAGAAGGTTTGGGCACATCTGTCTTAGATGCATTGATTGCTAACGTATCTGTT
>CALDUB010000370.1 GCA_937923465.1 uncultured Saprospiraceae bacterium | reverse complement strand
TGGGGCGTAGTTTTGTGATTGGGGGGAGTTGGAAGTTTTAGTGCATAACTCGCATTTGTAATCCGAATCGGAAAAAATAGGAACTAATAAATAAACTTGAAATCTCGAGATAAGTCAAAACAAAAACAAAATGTCAACCCTATACTCAACCCTCGCCCCAGTCTACGAAGCCATGTACCAAACCTTCATCAACTACGAAGAAGAGCACATCTTCTACGCAAACATCCTACGTCAGCACAACAAAAAAAGCGTCACCGAAATAGGCAGCGGCACAGGCAACTTAGCAGGCTATTTCAATAATGCAGGTTTCGCATACACAGGATTAGACTATAGTATAGATATGATTGCCATTGCACAGCAAAAACATCCAAATGCAAAATTTGTACAGGGAGATATGCGCAACGTTCAATTGGAAAAATTAGAGCAAGGTATGCTCATTACCGCGCGTTCGTTGAGTTATATCACATCTAATGAAGACGTAATTTCTACTTTTAAATCTATCGCTAATAATCTGGAAACAGGCGGTATTTTAGCCTTTGATATCATAGATGCCGTACGTTTTATTCCCGAAATGGAGCGAGAAGGAAACATTGTGCATTTAGCTGATTATGAAGGTGTTAGTTATCGACGCGATAGTATTTGGAAGCCTAATCTGACCGCAGGTTTAAACTTAAATTGGTCAGCAGATTATCTAAAAAAAGAAGGGAAGCAATGGACAAAATTAGGAACAGATACAGCTTTAGTTCGCTCATTCACCCAAAATGAAATTTGTATTTATGCGGAACTCTGCGGCTTTGATGTTTTAGAAATAACGGACCGACCTTCCTACTTCTTCCCAACCTACGTTTTTACGCTACGCAAAAGATAAAATCAAACACTCAGAAAAACTCTCCGTCTTCGTGCCTCTGCGGTAAAATAAAATTCTACCTTTGCCCAAAATTTGAAAAAAATGAGCTTAGAACAAGATTTAAAAGACCGCGCAGGTAATCAATGCGAATTATGCGCGTCAACAGATAGTTTAATCGCTTTTGAAGTACCCAATTCACCGACAGGAGGAATGGACGGAACGGTATTGATATGTGAGACTTGCGCTGCGCAAATCAAGGACTCCGATACTGCCGACCCAAACCACTGGCGCTGCCTAAATGATAGCATGTGGAGCACCGTCCCACCCGTACAAGTACTCGCCTGGCGTATGCTCTATCGCCTCCGTAAAGAGGGCTGGCCGCAAGACCTATTGGACATGATGTACATGGATGATGAGACCAAAAAATGGGCAAATTCAACTGAGGTGGAAGACGGAGAAGAAGCTATCATTCACAAAGACGCACATGGAAATATCTTAGAAGCAGGGGACACAGTGACCCTCATCAAAGATTTAAAAGTAAAAGGTGGTGGTTTTACCGCAAAACGTGGTGTTGCAGTGCGCCGCATCTCTTTAGTTCATGACAATGCTGGACACATCGAAGGACGTGTGGAGGGACAGCAAGTTGTTATTTTAACGGAATATGTGAAGAAGCAGGCGAAGGAATAAAGGTTGAAGGGTTGATAGGTTATGAGTTGAGAGGTTGCCGTTCTAACACGAGTACACAAACCTCACAACCCATAACCTCTCAACCTAAAAAAAACGGTCTGTACAACTAAGTGCAGACCGCTTTTATTATTCGTAATCGTGAGTTTAAGCAAAGAGCAAACCCACAACTCACAACCTCTTAACCCTTCTGAGGCACGAAGATATCCCGAAGTTGGTCGAGCACCTGACCGCCGCCAGACAAAGAAATACCGTTAATCTTATCGGCAATCTTCTCCGTGTATTCCATCTCTTTCAAGCGGAATAACATCTCGTTTTCCTCCATTAATTTCGCAGTATTCAAGAGGCTACGTGTAGATGCAGTTTCTTCACGACGTGTGATTGTATTGGCTTGTGCTTGCTTTTGAGCAACCAAAACTTGGTTCATAATCTCCTTGATGTCACCTGGCAAAATGATATCTTTAATACCTGCGGCAACAATCTCTAAACCAATATCTGAGGCTTGTTCAGACAACGCTTTCTTAACGAAACCACCAACGGCTTCTTTGCGTTCCAATACCTCATCCAAAGTGTATGCGCTCATGTATTCCCGAACAGCCATTTGCGTCAAAACGTACAATTGCTTCACGTAATCATTGGTCTCAATGACAGCTTTCTGCATATCGACGATACGGTATTGTACCACAAAATTAGCACGCAATGCAGCCTTGTCTTTTGTCAAAATCTCTTGACCCAAAACCTCCGTTTGGAGTTTACGCATATCCGCTTTTTTCAAAGAAATCACGGTCGGCGTTTTCCAGAAATAGTGAATACCCGTTTCTAAATCACGTTCAAATTTACCATTGGTATACAGCATACCTTTTTCGTAGTTTTCAACTACAAAAATGCGCAAATATGGAGATACATTTGACTGCTGTAAAATACGCAAATCAATGTCTTCTGTAATCTCTTTTTTGCTCAAATCTGCATAGACAAATTTGTGCTCAATCATACCTTTCCAAAAGGCATAACGACCTGGCTTTAGTACCTCTTTGAAGTTGCCATTTTCATAGCGAAAAACAAGCTCATTATCCGCCACTTCTACCACTTCCAATGCCGCTGCCAAATCCGCATTTTGTAGCAAAATATTCAAGTCAATTATCGGGCTGAAACGCTTCGATAAGTCGTAAAAGAATACTTCGGCATAAAAGCCAATCCAGTGCTTTCCTGCTGTCAAAAGTTGTTTGAAGTTTCCGTTACGAAACACCAAAGCTACCTTTCCGTCGTTAATCAAAATTCGTTTCATAATTGTAGTATTTATTGGTTTTTAAAACCCAGTTCTGCGAATAAATCACATTTGGGAGTGTTATAATTGAATGGAGAAAACTCCGGGCTATGATAAACCTCGCCCGCGACACCGCGCGGGCAGGAGAAAACTGATTATGGGTTTTAAGTACTTTGTAATCAGTATATTATGAAGCACTTTGTCGTGCTGTTTTTTGTGTGAAAATAGAAACCAATACTTTCTAATCTTTCTAAAAAATACGGAAGAAAAAAGCCGTGAAATTTATTGTTATTAGTGTCTAAATCGTTGAGCGTTTTGAGTAAAAAATCAGATGTTTTTCCCGTAGGAAAAACCATCACGTCTTAAAGTCAAAAAGTCGTCGAAAAAGAAAGTAACAACCGTCACTTTTTACGTGCTTTTTTCTTGCAAAGTTTTTTTAAAAATGCGTCCTAAACCGAAGTTTATTTTGCTGACTCGAAAGCATTGATTTCAAAAGGGACAGATTTGATAATGGAGTCCGTCAACTCCGAGGTAATTGATAGATTTACAGTCTATTGCATTAAGCCACTCTGCCATACCAGCAACGCTGGCAATAGGATTCGAACCTATGAATTGTTAACTAACGTTCTAACCAAACTGAACTATCCCGCGTTAACGGGAGAAGGAGTCGAACCTTCGACCTTTAGTGTGATACGGAAAAACTTTCAGTTAAGCAGCACATCGCAATTTCAGTGAAAATCGACACTACCAAAGCTCTTAAAACTTTGGTCTAGGCTTAAACTTTCCGTACATTTTCCGCTTCCCGGTTCGGGGAAGTTTTATTGTAATCTCCTATATGAGTTGTTAAGATGTTAGACTTTTATTGCCTGAAACCTAAAGTCTTCTTGTCTTCTTATAAATCTCACAGGAGCTTTTATATTTTTGTTTTCATCAGCTCTTTCGCTAATGATGATACAAAGGTGAATACGTACTACGCAGTCTTTTTGCGCAGTATAAAATAAATTCAAAAAATACTGAAGATTTTGTGATTTACCTGTGCACGGGGAAGATAACCGACACTTTTACTCAAAAGTTCCATACCCCAAATATTTTATCTCTATCTTTGCATTGCTTTTGGTGATTTGACCCCTCGTACTGGCTGCTTTCTTGTCCGCATGGAAGCTACCAAGGTCAAAATCTTAAAAGGGAATCAGGTGAAAATCCTAAACAGTCCCCGCTGCCGTGAGTTTCAATTTAATTTTTTCTGCATTAAGCCACTGTCAATATTCTAAAAGAGAAGGATGGGAAGGCGCAGAAAAATGAAACGAGTCGGAAGACCTGCCTTTAGCAAATCGCAAATAAATAACTTTCGGAGGAAAAGTATGGCGAATGGAGTTAGTTGACAATTGCTTGTCAGCGGTTTTTGGTTATGTGCCATTTACTGTCTGGTACAATGGTTAACCTGTCTTTCTGTTCCTGCCTTTTTCTTCTTTAATAGGCAGATGATTTTATTTCTAAGATATTTTACTTTTTTACTTTTTTATATGCTTTCTTTTTGTGCAAATGCGCAGATTGATACGACTATTGTATTGGAAGAAATCGAAGTTAAGTCTGCTCATATTCGACAAGAAGGAGTAGGCTCAAATGTCGAAAAATGGGACGTAACTAACTTGAAATCAGTCGGTTCGAATAATATCGCCGAATTGTTATCTGCCGAGAGTGGTGTCTTTATTAAAAGCTACGGATTAGGTAGTTTATCGACTTCTTCCTTACGTGGCGGTAGCGCGGGACACACTTTGGTCTTGTGGAATGGTTTGCCTTTACAGAGTCCAATGTTGGGGCTTTTAGACCTTTCTTTATTACCAATCAATTCAGCAGAAGAAGTTACTCTACAAAAAGGAGGGAAGTCCGCAGCATGGGGTAGCGGTGCCATTGGAGGACTCATTTCTCTTAAAAATAAACCTGATTTCTCTCATAAATTCAGTCTGAATTCATCTGTTGCTGTTGGTAGTTTCGGTTATCGACAGCAGCAATTTCAGTATGGATTTGGAAGCAAAAAGTTTCAAAGCCGCACGAAGGTTTTTTCACAACAAGCAGAGAACGACTTTTCTTATTTTATCGCTGAAAATCTACCCGACAGAAAGCAATCTAACGCCCGACTTTCACAGCAAAACATCTTGCAAGATTTGTATTGGAAATTAAAATCCAATCAGCAAATATCAGTGCATTTATGGCAGCAATATTCTGACCGCCAAATTCCACCGACCAATGTGCAAAATTTAAGTGTAGCTCACCAAGATGACCGTTCACTTCGAGGAATTATTAACTGGAAAAAAGTAGGAGAGCGTACAGTTCTGCAAGTAAAAGGAGGTTTTGTAAAAGAGGATTTAGATTATTTTGATGACCAACAATTATTAGAATCTCGTAGCAGTTTTGAGACTTTATTTGGTGAATTTACGACACAATTTGCCTTTCAAAACAATACTATATTTCATGTCGGAATGACGCAATTTTATACGAAAGCAGAGTCTGCTGGTTATCAAAATGCGCCCTCTGAGAGTAGGACAGCTCTTTTTGCGTCCTATCGACTGGAAGGTGAGAAATGGCAAATTCAGACAAGTTTGCGTGAAGAGTTAGTCAATAGTAAATTTATTCCTCTGACGTCTGACATAGGTGGTCAAGTGCAGTTGTTTCCTCGTTTGCACATCAAAGGGAAGGTGAGTCGAAATTACCGTTTACCGACGCTTAATGACCGTTTTTGGAAACCTGGAGGAAATGAAAATTTATTAGCAGAATCTGGTTGGAGTCAAGAAATGACTTTAGCAGCGGACTTAATAAAATCAAAAAGAACGCAAGCTAATTTTTCTTTAACGGGCTTTAATCGAACAATAAAAAATTGGATTTGGTGGAGTAGGAGAGAAGGGGAAAGTTATTGGTCTGCGCAAAATTTGGCAGAGGTATGGAGTCGAGGATTGGAAACTAGATTTTCGATTTCGCATCAAATAAATAATTTGACTTTAAGTCTGAAAACTGGTTATGACTTCATTCAATCAACCAATAAAATAGCTATTGAAAATCCTCAAATAGAGGCGGGTTCGCAATTGTTTTACACCCCCAAGCATCGCTTTTTTGCCAATGGGAAAGTGAAATGGAAGACTTTCGTTTTAGCTTATCAGCAGCAATTTTCGGGAGCAACAGAAGGTGTAAACGAGGATTTGCCGAGCTACTTTTTTTCCAACTTAAGATTACAAAATAACTTCGCCCAAAATGGCATAAATGGTTCTATCTTCCTCAATATCAATAACCTATGGGACACAGATTATTTTATAATAGAAAGACGTCCGATGCCAGGTAGACATTTTCAAATAGGAATAAATTTTTCTTTTAATCAAAAAATATAGAATAGTATATGTACAGAATTTTTACAATTACCCTGATTTTTATAAGCTTTTTTTTAACGGCACAAACGACCTCTGACTTTGAGGGTTTTAATCTTCCCGCAGAGTCTTTCTTAAATGGAAGTGATGGAAATGGAGGATTTACAAATGGTAATATTTTTCTACCTAATTCTTATGAGGATGCGTTTGGAAGTTGGACGGGCTGGTCAATCTCTAATACTACGGATAATACAACTCCAGGATTTACGAATCAGTACAGTGCTATCACTGGAGAAGGATTTGCAAATTCAGCAACTTATGCAACAGGATACACGGCAGGTGGACGTACTAACATCGCATTGGAAGGTGCAGCAACAGGCGAAAAAGTATCTGGATTTTACATCACAAACAGCACTTACGCTTATTTAAGTATGCAGGAAGGAGATTCTTTTGCCAAGAAATTTGGAGGAGTGACAGGCAATGACCCTGACTATTTTTTAATGACAATTAAGAAATATGAGAATGATGAATTGTCAACAGACAGTGTCAATGTTTACTTGGCAGATTACCGTTTCGAAGACAACACACAAGATTATATCGTTGATGAATGGACTTATGTTGATTTAACACCTTTAGGAAATGCGGATAGCTTGCAGTTTTTCTTGACCTCAACAGATGTTGGGACCTTTGGAATGAACACCCCCGCTTATTTTTGCATTGATAATTTGATAACTTCTGACGGAATAACTTCTGTAGAAAATGTAGAAGAATTAGAAGGCTTTACGCTCTCTCCAAATCCTGCAAGCGATTTTATTAATATTAAAAATAAAGAAGCAGGAGAGGTAAATTATAGTATTTTTGACAAGCTAGGAAGAGAAGTTGAGAGTGGCTCTTTCTCTAATGAGAATAGAATTAGTACGAGCTTTTTAGCGAAAGGAATGTATGTCGTGAGAATCGAAAAGAAAGGAATGATACAATCGCAATTGTTTGTAAAACAGTAAGTTATGTAGATTATTAGTTGCTAGACTATTGCGAAAATAATCTAGCAACTAATAACTATTCTAACGGATTACGCCAACAGTCATATTTCCATCGTAATCACCTTTGATGACTGGCGACTGACGATTACCAGTATACTCACGCGTTTTGACGGCAATGAAATTATACAATTCATCCACAGTGACAACTTTATCATTATTGTCATCTGCCTCACCTTTTAGACCTCTAATAAGGAAGTGACTGAATACTCCTTGACGCAGTCCACTACTTTCCAATGAAGTTTCTTCAGATTTAGAAGACATGATTAATGCTGTACCAGCATTTGCTTCTGATAAAGTTTTGTAATAGTTATCTAAAACACTACTAACATTCGCACTTTTCATCGCTAGAAGACTACCTGAGTGGCAAGCATCAGCAATACAAAGCTTGTATTTTGCAGGTGAACGTTTGAATATTGCATTGACCTCATCATGGTCAAGGCGATTATTAAAACCATCGAAATCAATAGGAATAAAGGCACCTTTTAGACCGTGTCCACTGTAGTAGAGCATTACTAAATCATTTGGACCTGCTTGAGAGAAAATATCTTCCATTGCGCCAGCTATTTTTACTTTCGTAGCATCTTCATCGATTAAGATACGAATTTGGTCATCTGATAGTGCACCACCTTCAGGGCTTTTTAGAAAAGAATGCATACGGTAAGCGTCGTCGTCTGTATAACGTAAGGCAGGCATATGGTTGTAAGAAGCAACACCTACGATAACTGCCCAAACTTTTGTTTTTGCGGCATCTCGGATAGCACCTGCATTTACAGCACTTTCTTTCCTAGGCTCAGTTTTAGGTTCTTTCGGTTTAGCTGGTACTTGTACAATTGGGTCATTTTTAGGAGGAGTAGGATTGGTCTTAGACACATAAGTTCCGTCTTTCCAAAAACCAGTGACTTTTCTCCCGTCACGCATATATAATGTACCTGTTCCATTAAAACTGCCTAATTCAAAAGCGCCACTGTAACGTTCTCCATTGGCATAAAGTACTGCACCTTGACCGTGAGGGAGGTTGTTTTTGAATTGACCAGTGTATTTTGCCTCACCATTTTTGTATATATATGTACCTCGACCATTGCGGCAATCGCCTTGTACACAGCCCACTTGTCCTTTCTCGATAAAAGAAGAACCATAGAATTCGCCCTCGCGCCATTCACCTGTTAGTTTATTATTGTCTGTATAATAAACAGTACCATTACCGTGACGTACACCATTACGAAACGCGCCTACGTATTTTTCTCCGTCGTTTTCAAAGAAAGAGCCCCAGCCGTCAGGTTGACTTGCTGCAAACTGACCTTCGTAGCGACTACCATTTGGATAACCAAAAATACCTTGACCAGTTTTACAATCTCCAGAGATGCATCCTGATTGAATGTCAGTTTCTAGAGTTTCTTCTAGTTCTTCCTCTACAGCAGCAGTTATTAGTTCATTATTGTCATCAACAGGTTGACCTTTTAGCCATTTCCCTGTACGTTTTGTGCCATCTGCGTATATTTTTGT
>CALDUB010000369.1 GCA_937923465.1 uncultured Saprospiraceae bacterium | reverse complement strand
AATAACCAATAACCAACCTACTTAAAAGCATTCAAACCAGTAACATCCATACCCGTAATCAACAAGTGAATGTCATGTGTACCTTCGTAAGTCAATACTGTTTCTAAGTTCATCATGTGACGCATAACTGGATATTCGTTTGTGATACCCATACCGCCGTGAATTTGACGTGCTTCGCGAGCGATTTCTAATGCCATGTGGACATTATTACGCTTTGCCATAGAGATTTGAGCAGAAGTTGCTTTGCCTTTGTTAGCCAAAGTTCCTAGTCTCCAAGCTAATAATTGTGCTTTGGTAATTTCAGTAATCATCTCCGCCAATTTCTTTTGTGTCAATTGGAAACCACCGATTGGCTTACCAAATTGCTCCCGCTGTAATGAGTAACGCAGTGCGCTATCATAACAGTCTAAACCAGCACCTATTGCACCCCAAGCGATACCGTAACGTGCTTTTGACAAACACATTAATGGTCCTTTTAAGCCGTCAATATTAGGTAGAACGTTTGCTTTCGGGATGCGTACATCTTCAAAAACCAACTCACCTGTGATAGATGCACGTAGCGACCATTTGCCATGAATTTCTGGAGTTGTAAATCCTTTCATGCCACGCTCAACGATAACGCCACGGATGCGACCTGTCTCGTCTTTCGCCCAGACAACTGCGATATCTGCTACTGGAGAGTTCGTAATCCACATTTTCGCACCATTCAAGATGTAGCTATCGCCGTCATCTTTCAGGTTCGTAATCATACCACTTGGATTAGAACCATGGTCTGGCTCTGTCAATCCAAAACAGCCGATAAAGTCGCCATTAGCTAACTTCGGCAAGTATTTCATACGTTGTTCCTCAGAACCAAACTTGTAGATTGGGTACATTACCAATGACCCTTGTACAGATGCCATTGAACGAATACCACTGTCTCCACGCTCTAATTCTTGCATGATGATACCGTAAGCGATTTCATCCATACCGCCACAGCCGTACTTCTCTGGTAAAGAAGGACCGTAAGCGCCTATCTCTGCCAAACCTTTGAAAAGGTGTTTTGGACATTCTGAGCGGTTAGCGTAATCTTCGATAATTGGAGAAACCTCTGATTTTACCCACTCTTGCACAGCTCCACGAGCCATTTTGTGGTCATCTTCTAAAAGGTCGTCAACGCCGTAGTAATCGTGGTGAGAGTACAAATCGGTCTTAACTGACTTATGTCCTGCCTTTGGTGCAGACTCTGCTGCCGTTGGTGTGTACATATTTTTTGATTAAAATGAAAATTGAAATGAAAAAAAATATCCCAATTTCTCTTTATGTTTATAACTTGGTCGGTGCTGTATTTATGAAAGAAGACAAATTTTCAACTTCAATTTAACAACAACTTAATATTTGATTTTGCGAAGACGGACAATTATCCGTTTCTTTGCGCAAATGTAGGTAAATTCGCATTATCTCGCTCAATTATCCTCTTATCTAACGGTAAAATGAGTTACAAAGATGTGAATTTTCATTTTTTTGACAATAGACTGAAATGTTCGAGCTAATTTTGAATGGTGAATTTTAAATTTTGAATGATTGCCTCTATTCGGCAATTATTACTTTTCAAAGTTTCATCACAATTTTTATTAGAATCATTTTGTTGCTTGCAAAAAATTAGCCAGCATCTTAATTTCTACGTGACTAATGTGAGAGTATTCGTCATAATCTACAATTGACAATAACTAATAGACAATCAATAAACTGTGGCAACAATAGCGTTAGAAGGAATGGAGTTTTACGCATATCACGGCTTCTATGAAGAAGAACAAGTGATAGGTGGAACTTATATCGTGGATGTTCATTTAGACGTGCAGGTGCAAAAAGCCGCGGTTAAAGATGATTTATCGTTAACGGTAAACTATGAAAGTATTTATCATATTTGCCAACGCGAAATGCGCCAAAAAGCAAAGTTGATTGAAAATGTAGCGGAGCGTATTTCATTGGGGATTAAACACCAATTTAGTACGATTAAAGAGATAAAAGTGCGTGTAAGAAAGATGAACCCGCCTTTACCTGGCAAGGTCCATAGTTCGTATGTAGAAGTTGACGGTGCCTTTTCTAAGCGCTGTGGTCGTTGTTCGCGTCCATTACTGTGCTACGGGGACAAGTCTTGCTGGTGTATGGACACGCACGTTTTTCAGAAGACTTTGGACCAGTTGCAGTTACAATTTGGAAATCAATGTTTGTGTAAGGAGTGTTTGACTTTTTATGTCAATTAATTAAAGGTTGTAAAGGTTTTAGGAGTTGTAAGAGTTATAATATTGTAGTTCTGTTTTTAGATTTAGAGATAAAATATTAGTTTTGGTCACTTTCAATAACCAAAACTACACACATGGCTAAATTTAAACGATTTGAAGATATTATAATGTGGCAATTAGCAAGAGAACTTTGCAAAAAATTACACCCTTTGACTAAAAGAGAACCTTGGCGGAACGATTTTCGCTTTAAAAGTCAAGCAGAGTCTTCTAGTGGCTCAGTTATGGATAATATAGCAGAAGGATTTGAACGAGGAGGCAATAAGGAATTTGCCAATTTTTTAAGAATAGCTCGCGGTTCTTGTGGGGAATTAAAGTCACAAGTTATCCGCGCATTAGATAAAGAATATATAACAAGAGAGGAATGTAAAGAATTGTATAATTTAGCGGGAAGAATTAGTATGGGTCTGAAAAGTTTAATTGATGAACTGAATAATTCTGACAAAAAAGGACCGAACTATCCAAAGAAAAAGTGACGAGGACTCATACAACCTTTAAAACTTTTACAACTCTTACAACCTTTAAAACCTTTTTCATGGGTAAACCAACAGTAGTAGTATTAGCAGCAGGAATGGGTAGCCGTTTCGGAGGAAATAAACAAACCGCAGTAGTGGGTTTGAAAGACGAATATATCATTGATTACTCTTTGTACGATGCTTGGCAAGCAGGCTTTGGCAAAGCAGTTCTAATTATCCGTCCAGAAATGGAGGCTGACATGCGCGAGCATTTTGGTAAGAAATTAGAAGGAAAAATGGAGTTAATCTATGCTTTTCAAGAGCATAATTTCCCTTATCCAGAAATTCAAGATGCTATCGACCGTCCAAAACCTTGGGGAACGTCACACGCCATTTTGTGTTTGGATGGCAAGGTAAATGAGCCATTTGCAGTTATTAATGCAGACGATTATTACGGTCCAAGTTCAATGAAAGTTGTTGCTGACTTTTTGAATAATAAGGTGACTGAAGGTCTACAATCTATGGTCGGTTTCGAAATCGGAAATACTGTACCTGACCGCGGAACAGTTAACCGTGGTGTTTGTCGTGTGGACGGTGATTCTTACTTAGAATTCATTGAAGAGTCTAAGGCGCAAAAAACTGACGGTACTTCTCAAGTCAGCGTCGATGAAGGTAAAACATGGAAAGATGTGCCTAGTAGCACGCCAGTTTCAATGAACCTTTGGGGTTACCACCCGAGTGTGATTACTTGGTTGAAAGATGAATTTAAAGCCTTTTTGGCAAATACTCCTGTTCCAGAAAAAGACGAATATTTGCTCCCTACATCTATCTACGAATGGATTCAAGCTGGTCGCATCAAGGTAGAAGTTTTGCCTTGTCAAGAAAAATGGTTGGGTATGACTTACCGCGAAGATTTGGAGATTGTCCAGAAAGAAATGGCTGCCAAAATCGCTAGTGGAGTTTATCCATTGGACCTTTGGGCTTAGAAAGATGTTGGATATTAGACTTTAGATGTTAGACTCGCACAAGTAGTCTAAAGTCTAATATCTAATATCTATATTCTAAAAAAAGAGAAGTGCTTATCAAATTTGGTTTTGGTGAGCACTTCTTTTATTTTTGCTCCAAATTACAAACGAAAAACATTAGAAACTCATGGTTATTCTCTTTATTAGACTCGCTGTCCTATTTGCAATTATGTGGCTTGGTTATAAAATTGGGCTATTCTTAACTCAAAAAATGAGTACGCAACGTGCTTGTCCTGCTTGTGACGGTAAGGGTTATTGGTTGAGTGTGCGTGACAGAGAGCGTTGTAAAGAATGTGACGGGACGGGTTTGGTGGATAAGTAAGAATTTACAAACTCTATCTCAAAACACAAAAAGGCTTTCACCCAACAAAAGTGAAAGCCTTTTTCATTGCGCCAAAATCATTTATTTCAAAAGTCGCAAATACATCTGCACCACATTGCTCAAACCAAAATAAAGCGCATCCGAGATAATCGCATGCCCAATACTCACTTCTGCCAAACCAGGGCAATTTTCGTTAAAAAACTGCAAGTTATCTAAGTTTAAATCATGTCCAGCATTGATTCCTAAGCCAATCTTATTGCACAATTCTGCACAGCGCGTATAAGGTGCCATAGCAGCATCACGGTCTTTTGCGTAATCGTGCGCGTAAGGTCCCGTGTAAAACTCTATCCGGTCTGCCCCTACTCTTTTTGCCCCTTCAATCATCTTTTCGTCTGGGTCAATAAAAATAGAAGTACGAATACCTGCTTCTCGAAATTGAGATAAAATATCCGTCAAATAATCGTGATTCTTAATCGTATCCCAACCTGCATCAGAAGTCAATTGGTCTGGCGAGTCTGGAACTAATGTCACTTGATGTGGCTTGTTTGCCATGACCAATTCCATGAATTTTGGAATTGGATTACCTTCTATATTAAACTCCGTCGTACAAATTGCCTTTAACTTTGGCACATCTGCATAATGAATATGACGCTCATCTGGGCGCGGATGTACCGTAATCCCCTGACCACCAAAAGTCTCAATATCTTTAGAAACTTGCACTAAATCTGGCAAATTGCTACCGCGTGAATTACGAAGTAAGGCAATTTTATTAACGTTAACTGATAATCGAACCATATTTATTTATTGATTCTTTGAAAAATCCTATGATTAGTGATACAGAAAAAATAAAAACCCAAGTGGATAATCTGATTTTAGTTTTTTATTTTTTCTCTATCACAGGATTTTATCAAAGAATATATTACGATTTACGAGGCGTGACTTGTACGCGAAAGAGCGAAACTCATTCGTAAATTATACTTTAATTTTAATTGTTCTTTAGGATTTACGATTTATATACCAGAACTCCGTACAAGCAAAAGCAGTCGTACTTCGTAATTCGTAAATCGTACTTCCAATTACATTCTTTCTGGCATGTCAATACCCAACATATCCAAACCTGATTTCAGAGTATTTGCCACTGCTTTTGACAACTGCAATCTGAATGCTTTAGCTGCTTCGCTTTCTGCTTTCAAGATACTGTGGTCATAAAAGAACTTGTGGAATGACTTCGCTAGATTATAACAGTACATTGCAATTTCTGCTGGGTCATAATTTTTGGCAGCCGACTCTAAAATTGTAGGATAAGTATAAACTTGCTGCACCAAATGCTTCTCAACAGCAGATAAACCTGTATAATCAGACATATTTGCCTGAGCAGCTGTTTCGTTCTTCCGCAAAACAGATTTGATTCTCACATATGCGTATTGAACGTAAGGTCCTGTTTGACCTTGCATATCGACACTCTCTTTCGGGTCAAAAACCATTGTCTTTTCGGCTTTCACCTTCAAAATGAAGAACTTTAAAGAAGCTAAACCTGTAAAAGTTGCAATTTCTGTCTGTTCTTCTTTTGACAACTCTTCCAATTCTCCTCTATCTAGTCCTTGCGCTAATGCTTCTTTGACTACTTCTGCTATCAAATCATCTGCATCTACGACTGTACCTTCCCGACTCTTCATTTTACCGTCAGGCAAATTTACCATACCATAACTGAGGTGATGTAAACCGTCTGCATATGGTTCTTTTAAGTCTTTTAGGATTTCGAAAAGTACCTTAAAGTGGTATTCTTGCTCATTTCCTACGACATAAATCACCTTGTCTGGCGCATAGTCATCTGCCCGCATTTTTGCCGTACCGATGTCCTGTGTCATATACACAGATGTACCATCTGACCGCAAAACCAATTTCTTGTCTAACTTTCTTTCCTCTAAATCAATCCAAACAGAACCGTCCTCTTTTCTAAAGAAAATCCCATCTTTCTCTCCTTGTTCGATAATGTCTTTACCCAAAAGGTAAGTATCACTTTCGTAGTACAACTTGTCAAAAGAAACACCTAAAGCCTCAAAAGTCCCCTCAAATCCCTTGTAAACCCAAGAGTTCATCATCATCCAAAGGTTTCTGACGCCTTCGTCTTTTGCTTCCCATTTCAACAACATATCTCTCGCTTCGTTTCCTAAGATAGAGTAATCATTGAAATAAGTGTTCTTATATTTTTTCCAAAATGCCTCAGCAGATTGTTTTTCATTTTTCTTTTCCGCGAGCAACTCCTGCCCTGCTTTACTGAGTTGCCATGCAGCATATTCAGCTTTGAATTTCGTTTCAAATCCAACATACCATTTACCAACAAAGTGGTCAGGTTTAATGCCTGTACTTTCTGGTGTTTCGCCTTCTCCAAACTTCTGCCAAGCCAACATTGACTTACAAATCGCAATCCCTCTATCGTTCACTATCTGCACCTTAACTACCTCATAACCAAGGGCATCGTAGATTTTCGACATCGACCAACCTAAAAGAATATTCCGGATATGACCAAGGTGTAATGGCTTATTTGTGTTTGGCGAACAATACTCAACCATTACCTTTTGGCCATTAGCAGGCTGTCTCCCAAAGGTCTCATCGTCTGCAATATCTGCCAAAAAGTTTTTCCAGAATGTCTCAGAAATACTTAAATTTAAAAAGCCTTTGATGACATTAAATGCCGAAATCTCTTCTACATTAGCAACCAAATACTCCCCCATCTCTTGAGCAATATCATCTGGCTTTTTCTTTGCGATGCGTGTAAATGCAAAGGTAACAACTGTATAATCTCCTTCAAATTCTTTGCGCGTAGTCGTCAAAGTAATTTTATCACTACCAATCTCCTCTCCGTAGAGTTCTCTTACTGCGGCGGCTACGCCTTCTTTAAGTATGTTGAGTATATCCATTCCTTTTAAATATGAAGTATGAAATATGAAAGATGAACCAAAAACACGCTACTTTCTTGGATTTTCTAACCACTTTAGAGTTAAAATAATTCCCTAGTGCTTCAAGTCATAAATACTTCACAACTATATTTGCTTCTTTTTCCGTTATCCTGCGTTGTTCATCAGTCAAAGTATCAACAATTATCCTTCTTCGCGCCTTGACTAACAAAAAAATAAGCTAACTATAGCTGTGAGTTACTTACGACTTGAAGCACTAGTCTAAATCTTTTTTTGGGAGCACAAAGGTATGATTTTTAGTTGAAAATGTAGATTTGTCTATAGAATTAATAATTCCTCATTTGAGAAGTGATTTAAGAATAGTTTTTTTTCAAACCCAAAAATTAAGTTCAGTAGAAAATCCTCACAGCTCCGCTCGTACTTTGTCTATTTTATGTTAAATAAATCTTACCTTTTCAACTCTCTTTGGATGATAAAACAACAAATTTTTAATATAAAATGCTAAAAATCAGTTGTTTAATAGATTTTCATTATTTGCTAAAATATTTTACAATTAAAAGCTCAACAAATAAATCGCACCAAAATGTTTTATTTTTCCTATATTCGCGGACTTTTAGAAAAAAGCGAATAATTATTCGCTTTTCGCCTTATTAAAAGACAATGTGTCTTATAACAAGATGCGGTCAAAATGACCATTATTTTTTTATGGAGCAAGTTATTTATCAAGACTTAGGACGTATTTCCTACAAAAAAGCGTGGGACTATCAACAATCGTTGCTACGAGAAGTAGTGGATAGAAAGTTGAGCAATCGTCATCTTGACGCATCTGACCCTGCCTTTTCTGCCTATCGACATTACCTTCTTTTTTGTGACCATCCTCATGTTTACACCTTAGGAAAAAGCGGCTCAATCGACCATCTCTTATTAAATGAAAAAGAATTAGAGGAACGTGAAATTGAGTTTTTCAAAATAAACCGAGGCGGCGATATTACTTATCACGGTCCAGGACAAATCGTTGGTTATCCAATATTTGACTTAGACCGCTTCTTTACAGATGTGCATAAATATGTACGATTTTTGGAGGAAGCTATCATCAGAACTATCGCTGAGTATGGTTTGGAAGGAATAAGAGTAGATGGTTTTACGGGTGTGTGGTTGGCAGGAAAAGAAAATTTACCTAATAGAAAAATATGCGCAATCGGCGTGCACTTAAGTCGTTGGGTAACTTTACATGGCTTTGCGTTTAATGTGAATAGTGATTTATCGTATTTTAAAAACATTGTTCCTTGTGGCATAGAGGACAAAGATAAAGACGTTACTTCCTTGGCAGAAGAATTAGGCAGGAAAATTGAAATAGAAGAGGTCAAAGACAAGGTCAAAAAGCACTTTCAAGAACTTTTCGTCTTTGAATTTGCTCAATGACGCAATACTATTTCACAGGGAAAACGTTTCAGTCTGTATACGAAACCGTAAAATAGGTTCTAAATCTATTTCAACTTCCCCCTAAACTAAACATCAAATGCCAAAAATTGAAATTTTTAAACCTATGAAAAAAGATATTCCAGAATTAAGAGTAGAAGACTTGGCAATAGCGGTGGTTCCTCGTGAAGACTCAATGGAAGGAAATGACTTGTGGGATGTGTATGTGTTAAACTTAAAAGAGGAAAAAATCGAAAATGTCTTGATTAATTCCCGTGGTTACGGTGAAATTAAGGGAGAAAAAATGAAGACAACTACGCTTCGTTACTTCTATGATGAAATCGCGCCTCTAGAAATTCAAAAAATTGAACCTATTCAGTCAAAATTATTTAACATAACCAATGAATACTGGGTAAGTTTTTCACTAAACGGACACATGTTTGACAAAAAATACGTCTTTGTAAAAGGAAGTATTGACAAAATAAACTTTACACGAATTCCATTCTTAGACCAACGAGGTGTGATGATTCGTTAAATAGACTTTGCTTTTTTATGGGAATTTTTCAAAAAATTTTAGTACTGTTTTTTTCTACATTATTTATATTTTCTACACAATTCGCCTTTGCTCAAAAAAAGTTAAAATCTGGAGTTGTCGTTTTCGAGATTACTGAGGTAAAAACAAGTATTCCTGAATTAAAATTAATGAAGGGAGTCCAAACAACCCTTTACTTCTCTCCAGAAAAACAGAAGATTGATGTCAATTTGAACAATGAGTCTCTAAAAGTTCAAACTTTTTACAACAGTCGAACGGAAGATATAACGGTGTACTATGATTTTATAGGACAGCATTTAAAAGTGAGTTCTAATCAAAAAAATAGCCCCATTGTCAAGCCATATGTCAATAGCATCAAATATCAGAAGTCTGTGACAAAATCTATCGCAGGTTACCAATGTTACAAAACCGAAATTGCTTTTGAAGATGAAAAAGTAATCCTCTGGGTAACTGATAAGATTAAGATTAGTAATCCTGACCTCCAACGTTTATTCCCTGGACTCATTGGTTTTCCGTTGGAATACGTGAGGCGTAGTGAAAATGCAAAGATGACTTTTAAAGCAAAATCGGTAGTAGAACTCATCAATACTGATATTTTTAAAATGCCTAGTGGTTATCAAGAGATGTCTGAAAAAGATTTTGATGAAAAAATGGGCGGGATGAAATTTGGGTTTTAGACAAACTCTTAGTACAATGTAAATCAAATTAGCTTGACTTACTACTTAGGTAGTTCTTAAAAACTACATGACATAAAGACAAAAGGCTCGATGATAAATTATCATCGAGCCTTTTTCCGTATATCTTAGTATTGACTAGTAGTTACCTTCTAATCCTAAGTCTTTCACTAAGTGGTAGTAAAAAACAGCACGTTTTTTCTGGCGGCTATCTTTCATTGCTACACACACTTTTTTGATAGCCTCATCTAAGTTTGGTCCTTCAGCTAAACCATGCTTCTTAATCAAGAAGTTGTTTCTTACACGGTCTAATTCCGATTGGTCAGAACAAGAAACCATTGATGCATCTTTCAAATAGATAGACGGGCCAAGACCTTTAGTTACTTTTCTTAGTAATGCTTCATCACATGCGTCGATTTTACCCATGTATTCTGTGATTGCTGCTTCAAATTTGCTCATAAATAGAGAATTTTGTTTAGTGTAGTGTTAAGATTTAATAGGAGGAATATTTCTATCTGTCTCCCAATTTCATAACAATTATAGGGTAAATTTAAGTTTCCTCCTACTTTTCGAATGAAAATTTTTGACAGTGTTCATTACCATATTATTGCATTAAACAGCATCGTATATTAATAAAAAATAAAACTAAGCCCAAGACTAGCATTTCATCTCTGTTAATCAGCTCATTACACATAAAATAACACTTAATAAACAAATAAGGCACCTTAAAATTACATTAAAAATAGTAACATATTATTAAATAAACTGTTATAATCTGCAGAATAAAGGTGATAAAATTTAATAAAATATCATTCAGAATCTATAAATATTGGTTTATTTAAAACGTAAGCGTAACAACTTTGAGTAATAAAATTTTTATTTTTCAGTCTGAAAATTTGGATTCAATCAAGTCACTACAAAATTAAATTTCACACAAATAACATTTTAATAAAACGTTCTTTGACAAATCCCCCCACGTTGTGGGACAAGCAGTGATTGTCCCGTGCAACGGGGGAATTTGTCAGAGAACCTAATAAAAAAGCACTCGCTGATTTTACTCAACAAGTGCTTTTTTTTTCAATAGACTCAGATATATAACCTATGGTTCTCCGTCAAATCGTGTGAAAGAAACCTATTTACTTTGTAGGTGCAGGGTCTGCTTTTAATGTAAACTCTCTTGTCACAGGGTTTAAAGGAGTATCAATAATTTTTCCTGCTCCGTCGGTTAGTGTTAGAGTAACTTTGTTTTGTCCCATAGGTAGACCTCCGAGTGCATATGGTTGCCATTTACCTAAAAGAGCAATCATTTTACCGTTTACTTCTACTTTTACCTTGTAATCTGTACCTAACTCCACGTTAGCAGGATAAAAATCAAGCAAAAGTTTCTCTGTATCTTTTCCAACATAAGTCCCTTTTGGACGAGAGTAAAATAGCATTGGCTCTTTTACATCTTTAGCTTCTATGATACTACCGTCTTTAACCATGACTTTTTTAGCCATTGCAGCTTTGCCATTTTTAATAGACTCGTGGTATGAGCGGCTCAAAAACGCAAGAATAGTATGCTCTCCGTCGGCTACTTCTGTCTCAAATTTTGCCTCGTACTTCGCCATATATGGCTCGTTATCGATAATCAAGTGAATGTGTTGTCCTTTACCTGAGTTTGCACACATCAGTTGACCTGCATCAGGCGTTTGTGCTGTTAATTCGTAGTTTTCAACACCAAAGCTAAACATGCCGTCTTTGTAATCCATTGAAGTCATTGTCGCATCAGGATATTCCTGAGTAGCACCAAACTTTCCAATAGTGATTGGAAACTCAGTTTTTTTCTCGACTGTGGGAGTTTCTTCTTTTGTTGGAGAAGATTTCGATTCTGACTGGCATGAAGTAAAACCAATCACAGCTATGAATAAAAGAGTAAATAAGTTTTTCATTTAAAAATGATATTTTGTTGTAACGTAAAAACCATTTATTTTAAGGTGTACTATAAAGTGCAGCTACTAAATTGTTTTTACAAAAAAATGGACTAAAAAAAAGTCTCGTGTAAAGGTAAGGAGAGATAAGGCTCAATTGTTCAAAATTTACTAAAAAAAGGAAAAATTGATGAGATTAAAGACAGTCGAGTACTTTTTCAAAAAAAAATATGCATACCAAAACATTGATAATCAGCATACTACATTATCAAATAAAAATCTTTTCTAAATAATTTAAAAATCGTTTGGATAGTTAAAATAAAACATGCTATCTTTGCGTCGCTTTACAAGAAAAGCATTCAGATATTGAAACTTAGTTTGACATTCCAGCGTTAAATATTTTATAGTTTCAAGATAAGCGAAAGTAGCTCAGCTGGTAGAGCACGACCTTGCCAAGGTCGGGGTCGCGAGTTCGAATCTCGTCTTTCGCTCTAAAAGCCTTCATTTTGTTGAAGGCTTTTTTTTTCACTTGCTTTATGTTTTTTTTT
>CALDUB010000368.1 GCA_937923465.1 uncultured Saprospiraceae bacterium | reverse complement strand
GTTGATTACTAAAAAGAGAAACGGCAGCAGTAGGCACTGCATCCGTCATTTCTTTCGGTACGCCTGACATATAATGCCCGTAAAATGGCTCTTTTAGTAAGAGTCGGATGCAGGTTTTTGCGACGGCGTCTATGGAGTTGGACATAAATTTAAA
The DNA here is from genome assembly GCA_937923465.1 of uncultured Saprospiraceae bacterium. GTDB lineage: Bacteria > Bacteroidota > Bacteroidia > Chitinophagales > Saprospiraceae > JAHDCG01. Next base: position 15,381 of record CALDUB010000368.1, on the reverse strand, counting down.
AGACAATTGAAATTAAAAGTACGCGAGATAAAGCATCCCGCAGTGCAAATTTTAAATTTTCCTCACTTACTTCTCCTTCCTTGACGCCAATTCTTTCTTATACTCATTATTACTCTCATACAAACAATATTGGTCATACTTCTCACGGTCTTTCTCCGCCCAAATATCCTTTCCGATATTACATAAGATTACCAATTCTTCATAAATACCATTGCCATCATCTACACGACGTTCCACTGCAATATCACGCTCACTGACGCGGTCAATTTGTAGATTAGTCAAGCGTTCAAACTCTTGATTGGCTTCGACGATACGGGATAGAGTATTTTCATTCACTCCCGCTTCGCTCAGCCAATCTATTTGCTGACGCGCAACACGTACGACACGACGACCACAAAAAATCAATTGAGAATCCGTCATATCACCCAACTTAGACGTCCCAAACTTCCGGTAACGCCCTGTACGATTACTAAATTTCATTGCGACACGCGTCATTAGACTTCTAATGGCGTTTTTCAATTTATCACGTGACTTATTCTTCTTTTCAGTAGCTATCATTTGGTCACCTACCAGCTCATCATCGTCTGGCAAATCTCTAAATTTATCCACTTTTCCCTTAAAGCCTTTTAAGCGTTCTAAGTCATATCCATAACCTTGAAAGTGCTGTGTATCACGGTGAGCAAGGCGAATGGCAGAAATGCAATGCATATATAAGTCAGCATCTGGCCAGTTGTGATTGCGATTAGCGTCTTGTTTTTTCACGATTTCTATATTGTTTATTAAAAAGTATCACTATATTGATTATCAGTAGGTTACAAATATAAGTGTTTAAATTTTAAAAACAAATAATTTTCAAATAAAAACAATTCTGTTTATTATTTTTACTGTATTGTAATTTTCTTTCCAGTAAGATTAGACCTTTGGAATACTACAATGCTTCATAAATAAAAAACGGGTTGAAGTAGCAATACTTCAACCCGTTTTAATTTTTTTAGAAAAGGTTACTCGTTTAAATCCGTATAAAATTTTCTAATTGCCTCTAATGTTTGCTCATTTGTAGAATAACATTTCTTACTGCCTTCCCAAAAGATATTTAAGACCTTGGCTCTCACCATTACTCTTAAATGTTCTTGTATTACATCCAATTCTAATCGAATTTTATTTGCAATATCTTCTTCTTCTAGAATATCTTCTTCTTCAAAGAGAGACAAAATGCGTTGATGTAATTTGTGGTCAAGCGAGCGACAAATGACAAATGCTTTTTTCACGCTAGCATAGTCAAGGCGCAAGCGGTTTTCACCTCTCCCTTCGGAGAAGTTGCTAAAATTTTCATGTTTCATAGGACTAAAAGTTTTGGGGCAACAAAAAAGGGACGGTATAGTGTAAATCGTCCTTTGCCCACTATTTTCATGCATGTATGTGGTCTAGAACGGCAAATGTAAGCGATTGGTTTCAAATTAACTACAAATTTGCACGAAAAATTATTAGTAAAAAGTAAATGTGATTTTTTAGAGAAAACTATCATTTTTAAAACTGTACTAATTGGGTATTTATTAGATGGGTATATTTTGTTTAGGTTGTTTTTTAAAAATATTTAATTTATTGATTATCAGTGTCTTGAGGGGGTGTTTGTCAATTATTGAGCCTTTGGTTAAAAGGAGGCACGATTTTTACTTGTAATACATTAGTAAAAATACATATACGTAGATGCGTGTCGAATATTGTTTTTTGGTAATAGAAAATGGTTCTCCGTCAAATCGTGTGAAAGTGACATGAAAAAAATAAAAAGCTAAGCATTTATTTGATTTTAGCTTTTCATTTTCCTGTCACACGATTTGACGGAGAACGTAGAAAATTACTCAATCAGTATTTTGGTAGATACGACTTCTAATTTATTGCTTTAGCGTTATTTAATTTTACTGAGTTGCTTTTAAATCCCCTCGTGAATATGAAAAAAGTATACATACTCTTTCTCTTTGCTTTCCTTTTCGCTTCTACTCAACTGAGTGCGGAAGGGTCTGTAGATTTTATTAACTACCCAGGACATCGACTTTTTCTTCGGTCTGACAAAGACCAACAGATGAAAGTATATGCTAGGTCAGGTGAATTTATTAACGTCGGGTCATCCCATACAGGGTTTGACGGTGGCGTTATTTCTGTTTATAGACCAGACGGAACATTGCACTCTGTTTTTGATGGTAGTGATGGTTCTACAGGGATTATATTTAATAATATTCAAGAATTAAACGGTCCAACAGGAGCGGCAAACAATGGTTACACACCAGGTATTGTAGAGGTAACCCCTGCTACCGAAGGGGTATGGTCCGTTGTTTTTAGCGTTCCTAATTTTACAGGAGCAGCATTTGCTAATTTATTAAATAATGCTCCTTGGACACGCGCAAATGACCAGCCAACTAATCGACGGGTTATCACTTCTTGGGATGTAACAGTTTCAACGAGTGCGGCAGGTTCTGACGGCGGAAATTTACTGACAGGTCGTGTTTATGCCAATGAATACAACTCAATGATAAACATGAATGGGACAACAACTTCCCCTCAGTTTTTCGTATTGACACCTGGAGGTTTATTGTATCTGATTGATTTTATGGAAGCAGACCCTTGGGGATTTCCATTATCAAGTTCTTCTTTGGGTTTAGTAAATTCTGATAGGAGTCCAATCTACCAATCTTGGCCAGAAACAGATTTAGTCCGTTCTGCTAATCCTTCGACTTGGCAAGACGGTACTATTTATAAGTATGAACCACAGGCAGAGGACTATGAAAGCTTAATCAACAATAAGATATTTTTTAATACTCCAGATACAACAATGCCTGCGACAGCATTAGTGACAGATATTTTCAGAAATAATACCCATGTTACGTGGTTATATTCTGAGCCTTTAGTATTTGAGATTGTCTTCAATGATTTTACTATAAATGGTACAGATGAAAATGGAATAGATTGTAATGTAGATGGATTGCAATATAATCAAGGGGCTTATTTCGTTTTTGATACGAGTATTCCTGGTAATGTTTCTTTAGAGTTGGATATTAATAGCGATGGAGATTTGGATGACCCCGAAGATTTAACAATCGTTAGTTTTGTTAATGCAGGCATAGATTCTGTTTATTGGGATGGTGCAGACGGACTTGGAAATCCAATTCCTGTGCAAGAAAATTATGCTTTTAACTACGAATTTTACCTGCGTGGAGGAGAGAATCACATTATTCTTTCTGATGTAGAAAATAATATTGGAGGAGTTACTTTCGAATTATTAAGTGAAGTTGGAACCGTTCAGACCGACCTTTTTTACTATGACCATACAACTGTTGACGGTCCTGTCAGTGGCGGTGGTACTCCTGGAAATCCTTTACCTACAAATATTCCTTACACATATGACAGTCAATTTGGTAATAAAAAAGCCCTTGATTATTGGGCTTATATTGAATATGGCGATGCTGGAGCAGGGAATATTACTATTGACATTGTAGCAGATTGTACGGATAATACGGCGCCAGATACAGACGGTGATGGTACCTTGGATGATGTTGATTTAGATGATGACAATGACGGTATTCCTGATTATTTAGAATACTGCGAAACCAATGATTTTTCTTGTTTGCCAGGAGGCGTAGACCCCGCAGGCAACGAAGATGACGACCTCTATTTTAATTACATGGATGCTGATGACGTCAATTTCACCAATCCTTGTATTGATTTGGATGCGGATGGTATTTGTGATTTTGTGGCAGCAATATACGATACAGACAATGATGGTATTATCAATTCATTAGACCTAGACAGTGATAATGACGGTATTACAGACCTTTTTGAAGCCAATCATGGACAATTAGACCTTGATAACAACGGTATTATTGACGGTGATACGCTACTTTTTGGAGCGAATGGCTTTTTTAATGTATTAGCATCAGACCCAGAGTCAGTAACAGCTGTAGCTATTTATTCTCCTGCTGATACGGATAATGATGGCGTATTAGATGCTTACGACTTGGATACTGATAATGACGGCATATATGATGTCGCCGAAGCTGATAATGGCTATGCAGATGAGGATAATGATGGTAGAATAAATAACTCACCAGTAGTTGTAGATATATTTGGTTTGGCAACTTCTTTAAACGCAGTTGTAGAAAATCCACAAGATAAAGACACCGATAATGTACACGATTTTAGAGATTTAGACAGCGACAATGATACTTTTTTAGATGTCGGTGAAAATCAGATTTCTGACCCCGATAATGACGGACGCATTGGCACTAATCCTATAACCGTAAACGCAGATGGCGTCGCTATTATAGCAGGAACAGGACTTTTGAGTACTTCTGTATTAGAAGATGAGGACGGAGATGGTATTCCAAATTTTTATGATTTAGATAGTGACAATGATGCGATTAATGACATCGTAGAATATGCTGTAAATACAAATACAGACCCTGATAATGACGGAACAGGAGGCGATATCTTAGCAATGACTGACGAAAACGGAGTATTAACCACCGACCAGCTTGGTAATCCAATCAACTCAGGGTCAAATCCAATAGATACAGACAACGATAATATACCAGATATTTGGGATTTAGACTCAGATAATGACGGCATTAATGACGTGGAAGAAGGCGGGAATGCTGACTCTGATAATGACGGAATTGTGGGTACTGGAAATCCATTTGTCAATGTGAACGGTCAAGCAACAGAAGGCGTAAACGGAAACTTAATTGCCTCCTCCAATCCGACAGATACAGACATGGATACTTATCCTGATTACCTCGACCTGGATGCTGATAACGACGGCATAAACGATGTAATAGAAGCAGGACATGCTGACCCCGATAACGACGGCATCGTCGGGACAGGAAATCCAACTGTCAATGCAGATGGTCAAACAGAAAATGCAACCTCTAGTCCAACAGATACAGACAACGACGGTATTGCTGATTATGTAGATTTAGACTCAGATAACGATGCTATTAATGACGTAGAAGAAGGTGGTAATGAAGACCCAGACGGAGACGGTATTGTCGGCACAGGCACTCCTGTGGTCAACGACAACGGACAGACAACGGGTACAAGTTCAAACCCAACAGATACAGATGAAGATGGTACGCCTGATTATATAGATTTAGACTCTGACGGAGATAATATTTCTGATGTGATAGAAGGCGGAAACTTAGACCCCGATGATGACGGCATTGTCGGTACAGGAACGCCAATAGTTGATGAAAATGGACAGCCAGAAGGCAATACTTCTAATCCACCTGATACAGATATGGATGGCGACCCAGACTATCAAGACATTGACGCCGATGGTGACGGTATTGTTGATATTTACGAATGTCCAGATGACAATCCTTGTGTCGATAATGACGACGACGGCATTCCTGACTACCTAGACCCAGACTCTGACGGTGACGGTATTAATGATATTGATGAATGTGAAACGGGCGCAGATTGTGTCGATACAGACATGGATGGTATGCCCGATTATATTGATACGGATACTGATAATGACGGCATTCCTGATGAAGATGAATGTGTAGAAGGTGCACCCTGTCCTGACACAGATATGGATGGTATTCCTGATTGGAGAGACCCTGCGTGTATTCTTTCGATTGAAGCTATAACAGGTGGCGGAGTTTACTGTGAGGGAGAAAATATCAACCTTGGAGTCACTACAAATGTAACAGGAGAAGACATTAATTTCATTTGGACAAACACGACAACGGGCGCTACTTTTCCTGGAATGGCAGGCAACGACCCAGGCATAACACTTGTTTTTGTTAATGCAAATGCTTCACATTCAGGTAATTACACCCTCTCTATTACAACACCTTCTGATGCTTGTACTACTTCCAGTGCGGAGGTATTTGTCAATGTTGTGATGACTCCCGAAGCACCAGTTTTAACAGCAGAGAATACCGCTGTCTGTGAAGGAAGCACTTTGACACTAAACACGAATTCTAGCGGAGGCACAGGTATCACTTACCAATGGTTTAATGGGGCGACACAAGTTGCAGAAACGTCAACTCCAAGTCTAGTTATTGAGAATTTTACAGCAGATGAAGCTGGCACCTATACCGTGATTACATTAAACGAAAATTGTCCTTCCGAAGCATCGAATAGCGTTGAGCTTAGCTTCGTAGAGATGCAAGATAATATCACAGCAACCAATACTACGAGCGAAGAAAATCCAACTTGTTTGGCTTCTGATGTTACATTGAGCGTACCTACTTTCACTGGTGCGACTGTAGAATGGTTTGGTCCAACTGGCAGCTCTGTCGGCAATACTTTTAGTATCACATTGAGCAATATTACAACCGCCGAACAAGGTGAATATTACGCAGTTGTCACTTTTGAAAGCTGTGGGGAAATGACCTCTTCTACAACGGAAGTTTTCATTCAATCAAACAATATCATTCCTGAGTTAAACGCAGATAACGATGAAATTTGTGCAGGTCAATCTATTTTATTGAATGTTGTCAATGAACTGGATATAGAGCCTGGCGACGATGTAACTTATACATGGTACAATGCAGATGGCGAAGAAGTAGCTGTAACGACAGAAGGAAATTACAATTTTGAAAACGTCAATACAGAAGGTGAACTAGCTGTAGTCGCGAGCATAAATGGCTGCGAAGGCACTAGCGGAAGCTTTTACGTGACAGTATTAGAGACGCCAAATGAAGTTGCAAATATTCCTCAAGACCTTATTTATTTTTGTGCAGATGAAGCACTTGAAATCCAGGCGGTAGCAGCATCCGAAAGTGAGGGGATGTGGCGTAGTTTGGGAGCTGCAAATATCCTTAACCCCACAGATAATATCAGTGTAGTTAATGGCTTGGTAGAGGGACCAAATGTTTTTGTTTGGAGCTTATCTATTGAGCTATGTGGAGAATTTAGCACAGATACTGTAACTGTTTTTGCGCCAGCGAATCTTCAAGCATTTGATGATGCGGTGATAGTAGAGCAAAACGAGCGTTTAGATGATATGGATGCGAGTGAAAATGATGTTATCTCTTATTCAAATGGAGTGACTTATAGTATTGTTACTGAGCCACAAAACGGAACGGCGAGCATGACCGACTTGGGTGTCTATAGTTACATTCCAAATCAAGATTATGAAGGTGAAGACGAATTTATCTACAGTTTGTGTAGTGATGAGTGTCCAGATGATTGCGTAACAGCGACGGTTAAAATTACAGTCAATAATACTGTTACTGCCGATGATTGTTTTGTGCCAAACGGTATCACTCCTAATGGTGACGGTGCGAACGATGCGCTCGAAATTCCATGCTTGAATGACAATAATTTTCCGAATAATCACATCGCAATTTTTAATCGTTGGGGAGATAAAGTTTATGAAGAAGTAGGCTACGCCAATGATTGGACAGGAACATATAGAGACAGGCAATTACCAGCGGGGACATACTTCTATATTTTAGAAATAGAACCAGGCAGTACGCCAAAACAGGACTTTTTCACTATCGTTTATTAACATTTGGCTGAATAGAAACGCAAACGATTAAATTGATTCTCTAAAAAGAATCCAAAAAGAAAAAATTCATTCTGATGAGAAATATACTAATTTTTACAATTGCAATCTTGTATTGTGTCGGATTATCCGCCCAGGCAGAAGTGCAGTACAGTCAATTCATTTTCAATAAGTTAGCATTTAATCCAGGCTATGCTGGTAGTAAAGAAGCCCTCACTTTGGGTGCCATTTACCGCCACCAATGGCAAGGAATAAATGGAGCACCACGTACTTTTTCAGCATACGCACATGCACCATTTGGTGACGGAAAAAGTGGCGCAGCTTTGGCTGTAACATCAGATAGGATTGGTTTGGTAAATAATTCTTACATCGACTTGTCGTACTCTTACCGTATCAAGGTAGGGGATGAAGGCAAGTTGAGTTTAGGTTTACAAACGCGCTTTGAATACAGTCAAGTAGATTGGTTAAAAACGCAGTTGGTTACTCCTGATGACAATACGATTATGGGTGCAGAGCCAGGTCGTACGGGTGTTAATTTTGGTGCTGGAGCATATTATTCTACCCCTAATTTTTACGTAGGAGTATCAGCACCACAGCTGTTTAGAAATAACCTCTATACTGAAGACAATATACAAAGTGCCGCAGTTTTACAATCCTATTACTTAATGGGAGGCGTCATTGCAAAGGTGAGTGAAAATGTTTTATTCAAGCCTGCGATGATGATTTCTTACAGCCCAAATGCGCCTTTTGAGTTAGACTTAAATGCGAGTTTTCTCTTTATGAATGCCTTTTGGTTGGGAGCGACTTATCGTTTGGGAGACAGCATGGATGCTGTTGTTCAATTCCAGTTGAGCAAGCAACTAAAACTAGGAATTGCTACAGACTTTACACTAACAGAATTAAAAGATTATACCGACGGTAGTTTTGAAGTTAATCTCGAATACATCTTCATTGAAGAAGTAGAAGGAGTTAACAATATTCGTTGGTTCTAACAAAATTGGCAATAGCCAAAAAATATAATAAACACAGATTTTCAATTGATAGGTAACAGGCTAATTTCTCGATTTAAAATTAGAAAAAAATGAAAAATTTCATCTTCATAATTGCCTTATTCTTTACTGTCCAAACTGCTTATGCAGACAACTGGAAAGAATACATAACGCCTGACACACTCAAAACGCCAGAAGCGGGACAACTTAGTCAAAAACAAAAGCGCCTACTCGGTAATGCTCAAATTGGCTCAGATTATACGCTTAGTACGACTAAAAGGAAAGCTGACGAGTTATTTAATCATGTTGGATACATGGCTTCTGTTTCTAAGTATGAAAAATTGGAAGGAATAGAGCAAAATAAGTTTGTCATGGCAAAATTGGCAAATAGTTTTCGTTTGAATGGTGAGTACGAAAAAGCAGAACATTACTATAGCCAGTTTATCAATGATGCGACTAGTATTAAAGACTATTTGCACTATGCTGAGGTATTGCAAATAAATGGAAAATGCGAAGACGCTATCCGTTGGAACAAAGAATACTTGGCAGCTAGTTTGGATACAGGTCGCGATGTTATCACAGATTGTGGACAACTAGACGATATTCCTGTAAACGAACTTATCGAGGTTGAAAACTTTTCTGCGCTAAACTCAGCAGGTTTAGATTTTAGCCCAATTTTTTACAAAGAAGGTGTCGTTTTTACCTCTGACCGCGGTGTTGGTCGTTTAACGAAGAAGGTAGACTTATGGTCAAAAGATAACTTTACGGACCTTTTTTATGTAAAAATGAAAGGAGATGAAGTAGAAGGAGAAATTGAGGCATTGGAGTCGGTAGTAAACCATAATCTACACGACGGTACAGCTACTTTTTCTTCAGACTATTCAAAAATGATTTTCTCACGTAGTGACGAAGAAGGAAAAAATGACAATGATGTAAAAGAATTACAACTTTATTTTTCTGAGTTTACAGGTGGAGAATGGTCAGAAGCTCAAAAATTAGAGATTTGCAGCAGCAAGTTTGCTTACTGTCACCCAACTTTATCAGAAAACGGTAAGAAGATTTATTTCACCTCTAATCAAATGCCAGGTGGCTATGGAGGTATGGATATCTGGGTGAGTGAACGTAAAGATGGCGAGTGGAAAAGTCCAGTTAATCTAGGACCAACTGTCAATACAAGCGGTAATGAATTATTTCCATTTTTTGCGGCAGATAAGTCACTTTATTTTGCTTCGAATGGACACAGAGGTTTAGGTGGTTTAGACATTTTTTCTGTCAAACAAGAGGAAGAGCAAAATGACCGCACGTGGTCAACTCGAACAAATCTAGGACAACCATTTAACAGCATCAAAGATGACTTTGGTTTTAATGTAAACAAAGACAATAACAAAGGATTTTTTACATCTAATCGTGCTGGTGGAAAAGGGGAAGATGACATTTACCAATGGAGCGGAAATATTGGCGCGCCTATCATCGAAACTGAAATTGTAGTTATTGACAATAAAGAAAAACGCCGTTTACCTAACGTAGATGTTCTTGTAACTGACCGCAAAACAGGAGACCAAACGACATTGTTGACAGATATAAATGGTGCGATAACTATGCCTGTTGATTTGCGAGAAAATTACCTTTTCCAAGTGGAGACATCTGGTTTTACACCTTATGATATCAACATGTCAGGAAAGGAAATGATAAAAAACAAAACGAGTATTTTACCTCTTGAAAGAATGGCAGCATTTATGACTACAGGTAAAGTCGTGAATTTAGAAACTAGAGAACTATTGCCAAATGCATCGATACGAGTTATCAATAGCTGCACAGGAAAAGTGGAAACAATAACTTCAAATAACTTAGGACAATTTAACTTTATGGCTACTTGCGACTGTAACTATGAGATTTACGGTACAAAAGATAACTTTAAAGAAGGAACAACGATTTTTTCAACGATTGGAAAAGACTGTTCTGAACTTGCAAATCCAATCAATAAAAATGAAGTTATCTTAGATTTAGACCCTGTTGGATTATCAATCTATGAGTACTCTACCAATAAAGGTTCATACCGTACTTTGAATGGCTACTTTTTAGGAGAAGATAATCTTCCATTTGAGGTCGGTCAAGTTATCCGCTTGTCAAACCTTTACTATGACTATGATAAATTCAATATACGTACGGATGCCGAGATAGATTTGGAGCATGTTTATGATTTGTTGACGACTTACAAGACAATGAAAATTTCCTTATTGTCGCATACAGATAGCCGTGGTACAGATGAATACAACGCTCGTTTATCTCAAAAACGTGCTTTGGCTGCTCGTAGTTATTTAATCAAAAAAGGAATTAATCCAAATCGTTTGACTAGTCTAGGAGTTGGAGAAGATTTGCCCGTAAACAATTGTACAAATGATGTCAATTGTAAAGAATTTGAACATCAATTAAACCGTAGAACTGAGCTTCAGATTACGGCTTTGAATGAGCCTGGAATTAGAATTATCCGGGAGTAATTAAGAATGACTTTGATGAAAAAGCGTCCTGCGAATTTAATTTCGTGGGGCGTTTTTTATTTTAACCTCCTATAAACCAACTCTTTATAACTGCCCCCAATCGGAATTTCCCGCTCTCCAATCTCCACATCCTGCGCCGTGAAAGCCGTTATTTTTTGTGTATTTACGATGAATGAGCGATGAATACGCAAGAAATCATCTGACAATTTCTTCTCAAATTCACTAATCTTATCCTTTGTCATAATGCTATTGTGAACGGTGTGAATACGCACATAATCTTTGATGCTTTCCACATACAAAATCTCCTCAAAATTAACCTTAATATGCTTTTTGTTTGCATTGACATAGATGTGAGAGGGAGAGGACGTATCAGAAATGGGCGAGGAGGTAGCGACGGGAATTTCTGCATTTCTTTGGTTCGTAAACTTATTGACCGCTTGAAAAAAGCGATTAAAAGAAATAGGTTTGACCAAGTAGTCAACCACATCTAATTCATAGCTTTCTACGGCATAATTTCGATAGGCAGTCGTAAATATTATCGCAGGCGGATTGTGCAAGGACTTCACAAAGTCTAATCCTGTCAATACGGGCATTTGAATGTCTAAAAATACCAAGTCAATCGACTCGTTTTTTAGAAAAGCATAGGCTTCTAATGGATTTTGGAAAGTAGCGACCAAATCCAATCCAGGCATCTGCTCGACATGCCTTTGCATCAGTTTGATTGCCAGGGGTTCATCATCTACAATGAGGCATTTTAGAGTAGTATCTGTCATAGTGAAATTTCTAAAATGAGAGAATAAGAGTCTGATTTATCATCAATAGTCAATTTGTGATTATTAGGATACATTAAGGACAACTGTCTGTTGATATTCGTTGCGCCAAGACCTTTTTGATTTGATTTTGTAGCCTGATTTTCTAACACAGGTTTGGTATTGAAAACTTTGAAAAATAACTTCTGATTTTCTAATTTTAAGTCAATGTGTACTGTCGGATTAATTAAGTTTCCACTGGCACCATGTTTAAATGCGTTTTCGACTAAGGAGAGTAAAATTAGCGGCGCAATCTGCGTTGAATTATTATCAATTTTTTTATTAAAACGGAAGTCTAAATTATCTCCATATCGCAGCAGTTCTAGGTCGATATAATTGTGCATTAATTCCACTTCTTTACTGATTTCTACCGTTGGGTCACTGCATTGATAAAGCATATAATCTAGCATTTCAGAGAGCTTGAGCACGACCTCTGGTGCATCGTCTGACTTCTCTAGAGTCAATGAATACAAGTTGTTTAGCGTGTTAAAGAGGAAATGAGGATGAATTTGTGCTTTTAGAAAATTGAGTTCCGCTGTTGCTTTTTCTTTCTTTAATATCTCTAATTGATGTCTTTGTTCAAAATGCTCTTTTATCGTTTTTACAATTAAAAAAACGATAGGAAAAAGGTAAGCGGTCGTAAAATAAACCGTGAACAAATATTCCCAGTCATAAATAATTTCCCATAGACTTTCTTGCACAAAATTTGTCCGCCAAAGAGGCTCTGAAATGTAAACGACGGACAATCTAGCCAAGACAGAAAATACAAAGATACTTCCTATTCCAGACAGTAGAAAAAAGAAATATTTCTTCTCTAAAAGCAGCTTAGGAATTTGATAATAAGCCAAAAAGTAAGCCGCCCCAATCTGTACAGGCAAAAGCGATACATTATTGATGAGATGAATCTTAAAAGTCTCGTCATACATGCTAGCAGTCACCGTCGTCACGCTTATCAATAACAACCAAAACAGCGAGTGCGTCACCATTCTATTTTGCAAAATCCTATCAATAAAACCTTTTTCTTCTTCAATAATCATGGATTAAAAATAGACTTTTTTGCTGGAAAAGCGGAAATACATCGTCGAATCTCTCTTTCTGACCCCTAAAAAGTATTTTCCGATAGATAAATCAAAAATACAAGCATTTTCACTCTTCGACATAAGGAGAGTTGGATTGGACGACTTTTGAGAGAATCGCTTGCTTTCGCCTCTACCTTTGTGTTAGTTATTGGTTATTGGTTAATCGTTATTAGTTATTCAGATTTCTTAAAACCAATAACCAATAACCAGTAACACAATAATCAACAACTAATCTATTATGAAAATTCAATCAATCATCTATCTACTATTTCTACCCGTAATTGTTTTCGCACAGAATAACCCTTGCCAAGAACTACTCCGAGAAGTCAGAGCAGGACACTGCGAAATCGTACAAAATTTACTTAAAAATACTGACCCAAACTGTTCTTATCGTGGAGAGGGCGAACCGCGTTCACCGCTTGGAGCCGCAGCACAGAATGGAGATTTAGGAATGGTAGAAATCTTATTAAATGCAGACGCAAAAGTCAGTTATGTAGGCGACGGCGACGCAAGCGCATTAATGATTGCTGCTAGAGCAGGAAATGCAGATATCACGAAATTATTCGTGCAAAAAGGCGCAAAAGTTAACCGCAAAATAGACAGAGATGGCACGCCTTTAATCGCAGCTGTACGTGGCGAAAACTACGAAATCGTTCACTACTTAATCAAACAAGGAGCAAAGGTAAATCAAGCCGTGTCAGGGGAGGGGACACCATTAATTACCGCATTACGAATGGGAAACGAAAGGATAGCAAAATTGCTATTAGCTAATGGTGCAAACCCAAATATTGGAGTAGAACGCGATGACAATCCATTAATTGCGGCTACACGTTCTCAAGACCCCGAATTAGTCGAAATGCTGCTAGATTACAATGTAAATATCGACCAAGAGCAAAATGGAGACGGCACAGCATTGATTCGAGCAGTGGGAAGTCAGAATGTTTACATGGTGCAATTGCTAGTAAAACGAGGGGCAGATGTAAATAAATCTTCTGAGGGAGACGGAAATCCGTTAATAATGGCATCTAAAGTGGGAAATATGAATATTGCAAAATACTTGATTTCAGAAGGTGCAGATGTGAATGCTCTCGTTAGTGGCGATGAAACACCTTTGATTAATGCTGCTCGATACGGACACTTAGAACTTGTGAAATTCTTAGTTAAAGTCGGTGCCGATGTCAATAAGTCAGCACGCGACGGTTATTTTATAAACTCAGAAATACGAACGCCTTTAAATATGGCAGAGCGTGGTGAACATCAAGAAATTATGGATTTTCTAAAAGCAAATGGAGCTGTAAAATAGTGCTCGCTATCATTCAACATTAACTCTCTTAATTATCAAAAAATAACAACATGAAAAAGCAAATATTTATTCTCTCATTCTTCGCATTTTTAATTCTATTCACAACAGAATTAAATGCACAATTGGCAGCGATTAACACAAGCGAAGCAGCTGGAAAATTAGCAAAAATAGAAATTTTAGTAGACAGCTATGTCGCAAAATATGATATTCCTGCTATCAATTTAGGCATCATAATCAATGACGAAATTACTTTTCTCAATCGAGGCGTCTACAACCGAAATTCTGATAAAAAAGTAGACAATGATGCTGTTTTTCAATTAGGTTCTGTCTCAAAAATGCTCACAGGAATTGTGATAAGCAATCTGATAGAAGAAGGAAAGATTAAGCTAGAAGAGTCTATCGTTAGCTATTTACCCAACGAACTTTCTCCAAAAACTATAGACAAATTACGTCCCATTACGGTCAGAGATTTATTGCACCATCGTTCTGGTTTACCACGCAACAGTAAGGTAATATTGAAGAATAAAAAAGGCAATGATGCTTATTTGTATGGTTATTCAGAGGAGGACTTTATGACGGATTTGAATAAATTGAAAGTAAAACCTGCACCTGGTGAGAAATTTCGCTATTCTAATTTTGGTTATGGTTTGCTTGGCTACATTGCAGAGCGCGTAAGTGAAATGTCTTATGAGGATTTATTGCAAAAGTATCTCTCCACGGAATATTCGATGACGAATACCTCTACCAAAACGCCAGTTAAAAACTTAGTTCAGCCATACCGAAAAGATGACCGAAGGGTAGAAACACAAGCTTGGAATCTAGGGAAATGTACACCAGGAGGCGGGATTTTTACGACTTCAGAGGATATGACGCGCTTATTGGCGGAACAAATAAAGGTTTATGCAGCCAACGATAGAGAAAGTCCGCTTTATAGTACGAAAGATGTGAGACCTAAAATGGGCGTAGCTTACGGTTTTGGTTTATTTGACTTTGATAATGGAGACTATGGACACGATGGGGATTTGGACGGATTTGCGAGCGCTTATTGGTTCCGTCCGGAGGAAAAAATGGGCTTTACTTATCTTACTTCGAGTGGGGGAGATTGGACTTATCCTTTGGCTATTGAGATTAATAATATTTTGACGGGGAGGAGTTTGAGTTATGATTAAAAGACTGCATCAAACACCCAATCG
>CALDUB010000367.1 GCA_937923465.1 uncultured Saprospiraceae bacterium | reverse complement strand
GCACTTTTTTGTGAACGTAAAGTAGCACGGGCTTCATCACTATTAACTCGCAATAAAATCGAGCCTTTTTTATAGTAAGTTCCAGGTTTAAAACTACCTGAACTATAATCAAACAAACCTTGCACCTCTGAGAATAGGTCAACTTGGTCACGTGCTTCTAAGGTTCCTGAAGCACTGACTGTAATCGAGGTATTTTGATTCTTTACAGTTTGCACAAAAACTGTAGGTGTTGCTCGCTTTGCTTTTGGCGGAATAGGTCTTTCTGTAGCGGCTAAAACGCCTGAATACCACATCGCTAAGGCAATTATTCCAATACCGACCAAACTGATGATGATTTGTCTCGCTTTCATGTTTTGATAATTGAGATGTTACTTTAGAATAACATCTTTGTACAAATTGGTTTGTGCTGCAACTAAAATTACAGTTGTAAGTTCTTTTGTATTTTTTCTAAGACCGCTATGGTCGTTTTAATTTCTTCTTCCGTTAAGCCTTCCTGCGCTTGTTTTATACAAGTTTGCACAATGGGCTGAGTCTGAAGAAATATTTTTTGCCCATGAGCTGTGAGGTGAACACGATTTATGCGTTTGTCCTCAGTGTCCATAATCCGCGCAACAAAATTCTTTTTCTCCATTGTATTTATCAATCGAGCCAAAGAACCTTTGTTTCTTTCGGTAATAAATGCCAAATCCTTCTGAATGACGCCATTTTGGTCATTTAGTACTTTGAGCAAAATAAATTGCTCTTTCGTCATATCTATAGCATGCTTGGCAAATGTCTCTTTCATAAAGATAGACATCAATTTAGCAGTCTTGCCAACCCATGGAGCTACAGAACTTGCAAAGTCTAAAGGAAGTTGAAATTCTTTGTGCATGGAGGGAGAACGCACAAGTTTATAAAAGGTTTATAGTGCAACTAATTTTGTTGCTAATTAAAGAAATCAAAAAAAACGGGCTGCCCGATTGATTAATCGAACAGCCCGTTTACTTTTCAGCCAAAAGATGAGAGAAAGTCTAACATCTAAAATCTAATATCCAACATCTCGACTTATATATCCACTTTTGCATATTTTGCATTCGCTTCAATAAACGCACGACGTGGTGGCACCTCATCTCCCATTAGCATGGAGAAAATGCGGTCAGACTCCATAGCGTCACCGATTGTTACTTGCTTCAGTGTCCGCTGTTCTGGGTCCATAGTTGTTTCCCAAAGTTGCTCAGCATTCATCTCTCCAAGACCTTTATAGCGTTGGATTTTGATAGAATTGTCAACTTCTTTGTCTCCTAAGTAGAACTTCATTGCCTTTGCACGTTCCTCTTCATCCCAACAGTACTGAAATTGCTTTCCTTTCTTCACCATATATAAAGGTGGCGCAGCGATGTAAACATAACCTTGCTCTACCAATGGCTTCATGTAACGGAAGAAGAATGTCAAAATCAAAGTCGTAATGTGACTACCGTCAATATCGGCATCACACATGATGACTATCTTGTGATAACGCAACTTCTCTGTATTCAAACTACGACCGCCTTCTTCGGCTTCCGTGATGCTGACACCGAGTGCCGTAAACATATTCTTAATCTCCTCGTTGTCGTAGATTTTGTGTTCCATGGCTTTTTCCACGTTCAAAATCTTACCACGCAAAGGAAGGATAGCTTGGAATTTACGGTCACGACCTTGTTTGGCCGTACCACCTGCCGAGTCACCCTCTACAAGGAATATCTCACTCTCATCTGGTATCTTAGAAGAACAATCAGACAACTTACCTGGCAAGCCGCTTCCTGTCAAGACATTCTTACGCTGTACCATTTCACGTGCCTTACGGGCTGCGTGACGGGCTGTTGCTGCTAAGATTACCTTGTCAACGATTTGCTTCGCTGCTCTTGGGTTTTCTTCTAACCAATATTGTAGAACCTCACCAACTGCACGAGAAACGATACCGTTTACCTCACTGTTACCTAGTTCTCCTTTGGTTTGTCCCTTAAATTGTGGTTCAGGAACTTTCACCGAAACAATGGCAGTCAAACCCTCACGGAAATCCTCTCCAGCAATTGTAAATTTCAATTTAGAGAACATTCCTTGCTTCTCACCATAGGTTTTGAAGACACGGTTAACTGCACGACGGTAACCCGATACGTGTGTTCCTCCTTCTCGTGTATTGATATTATTCACATAAGAGTGAATATTTTCAGTAAAGGAAGTATTGTAGTTCATCGCTACTTCTACCTCTACATTATCTTCTTTTCCGATAACGTGGATAGGTTTGTCGATAAGTTTTGTTTTACTTTCATCTAAGTAAGTCACGAATTCTGCCAAACCACCTTCAGAGAAAAACTCTTCGTGGCGTGGCTTACCATCGTCTTGTATATCGCGCATATCCGTCAAAGAAAGCTCTAAACCTGAGTTTAGGTAGGACAATTCTTTTAGACGTGTTGCTAAGATATCGTATTTGTAGACTGTAGCTTCAAAAATGCCTTTGTCTGGCATAAAAGTTACAATCGTACCATTGGCATCACTTTTTCCAATTTCACGAACTGGATATTGTGGCTTACCAATTTTATATTCTTGTTCGAAAAGCTTGCCTTCACGCATAACTTTTACGTGCAAATCTTCCGATAGGGCATTCACACAAGATACACCTACACCGTGAAGTCCACCAGATACTTTGTAAGTATCTTTATCAAACTTACCACCTGCGTGCAAAACTGTCATTACAACCTCTAAGGCTGATTTTTGCAATTTAGCATGCATACCTACTGGAATACCACGACCATTATCTGTCACAGTAATCGAGTTGTTCTTTTCGATGATAACCTCAATGCGCGAACAGTGACCTGCTAAGTGCTCATCGATAGAGTTATCTACGACCTCCCAAACTAAGTGGTGTAAACCTTTGGTATCGGTACTACCGATATACATCCCTGGACGCTTCCGAACTGCCTCTAAACCTTCGAGCGCGGTGATATTCCCCGCGTCATAATTCGCTTTATCTGGATTAGGAATCAAAGACGGGTCCATCGGCTTCGCTTCTCTCTTCTCGTCGTCGTTGTATTCTTCTTCTTTGTTATCGCTCATATTGATAAATTCCTTAGTTACTTATTGATTTTTAAAAGATACTGAACTTATGGCGAATGAAAAATAAATTAAAAAGACGCTAAATTATTATAGTGAAATTTTCTAATTTATTTTTCCTGCACCACAGTATTTTTCAAAAAATAAATATGAAAAATAGTGTTTCGAATGTGTAGTTCTTTGCCTTCTCTCAAAGGCGGACAAAAGTACGAAAAAAATGTGAGTTTTTGGGTATGTCTGGGGGGGAATTAGAGGGTTTTATTGGGTTTGTGTTTGAGTGACTTTTGAATAGGGAAACGAGGGAGGGGAATTGGGTTAGATTGGGTATATTTGGTGCTTAATATGTAAATCTATAAGAGATGAATGAAATTGGAATTATTGGTACGATAACAGTTGACCTTGATGTGTTTTTTTCTTGTATAAAGGCACTATCTTTAATTGATGAGAAATTAGCATCTATTAAATATAGAATTTTTGGAGAAGAAATAAATTATGAAGATGCTCGTATCTCCGTGTATGTTTATTTGTACAAGTATGGGGCAGAAAAGGAAGGCACAGATAAGAGAAATGATTATCTGTTTGATTGTAGTTTTTTGGAAAGTGAGAGTATTTTTGTTGAGCCATTCTTATTGGAATTATCTGAATTATTAAGAAACCAACATGCTATTTACTCATTCGAATACAGTAAAAATAACGAAGAAGTTGAAATTAATAACTATTCTGATTAAGCCATTACACACTTATCAAATCATCCAACTTATAATTCTTGAAATCTCTATTTCCTTTCAATTCTAAATATTCATTTTTGACTTGAATAGGCATCCATATTTTAGGATTTAAGTTAGTGAAAAAGTTAAATCGATGAATGTGTTCAAAGCGTTGACGCAAAATAGATGTAATGTAATTATGGTAATTTCAAATCGCTACGAAAAGTCAAGAAATAAAAAGAATATATCTTAGGCGGAGAACGTTTTTTACTTTGATTAACGCGTGCCGTAACCTTCTAATTCTCTTTCAAATTCAGAGACAAATTCTAAGACAATGTCTGTTTTTAAAACACCTTTTTCAACTAACAGTTGACCGATTTCGATATCAGTATTATTCTTGAACAAGCGTATTTTTTCATCAGTAATTAAGAAATGAAAAACAATCCCATGACGAAATATTTTGTTGACCCAACCAGATTTTAGAAGGACAAATTCAGTCTCTGATGGATTGATAATTAAATGATAATTTAAGTTTGGGGCGTTTGAGAAAGGAACGGAGGCGTACTGTTCTAAAGTTGAACGGAGGATTTTTTTGTACTTTTTTAACTTTTCCATGAATGTATTTTTTTAGCTTCTACATCAACAACAAGAATTTTTAAACGATATTTTTCGATGCGTCTTTTTATAAAGTTAATTTCCTGTATTTCAGCATACGTGTTGATTGAAACAGCTAAAAACAGGACACGTTCAATATTTGTTTCTTCCATAGCATCTCTGTAATCCAAATATTGACCTAATGCTCCATGGAATTTATTCAAAACAGATGAACCACCAAATGTTTTTATTTCAACGGCAATTTTTTCTGCTCCTTTTTCTGCTGCAAACATTTTTTCTGCGCCCAAATCTGCTTCTAAAGTTCTGTCATCGTCTAATAATTCAATTTTGAAAGGGTCGTCAGTTATTGTCCAATCATCATTAATAAGAGCAGCTTTGACTGCATCGTGGATAAGGTCTTTTGCCATTATAGAGAGGGTTGTGTAGTTTTATGTTAGGACAAAATACGTCTTTTTTAGTAGGAATCAAATAAGAAGGAAAAAATAGAAGGGAATTGTACAAAGAAGTCCTTTTCTAATACCCCCACCGATTCCCCAATAAAGTCTCCGTAATCTCCTCA
>CALDUB010000366.1 GCA_937923465.1 uncultured Saprospiraceae bacterium | reverse complement strand
AAATATTCTTCCAAACGACCTCACTCGCCCTCTCCCAAGTAAATTTCTCTCTTTGCATTTTTCCTTTTTCAATCAAACTCTCGCGCAAATTTTCTTCTAAATAAAAACGTTCTAATGCCTGAGTCAAATCATCTGTATCATCTGGATTTATCAATAATGCAGCATCCCCTGCCACTTCTGGCAAAGAAGAAACATTGGAAGTAATTACTGGCACTTCACTATGCATTGCCTCCAAGACAGGAATTCCAAAACCTTCAAATTTACTCGGATAAACAAAACCATAAGTCGCGCCCATTAGAAGTGGTAAGTCTTCATTGGAGACAAAGCCGATAAATTCAATATCGGCGTGATGTTTAGCTTGTTCAAAAGCTTCAGTCACTGCGCCTGTCTGCCAAGCAAATCGACCTCCAATTAATAATTTGAAATCTGATTTCGTATTCTTTTTAAATTTGTCAAATGCTTTGATGAGCTGCGGCACGTTTTTGCGTGGATGAACGGCACCGACGTAAAAGAAGTACTCTTTTCCTTTTGAAAACTTATCTTTTACCCCAATTTTTTCTGCATCAGATAATGGACGAAAACTCTCTGAACAACCATTACAAGCTGCCGAGATTTTCCTTTCATCAATCCCATAAGTTTTGACAATATCAGCTTTCGTATATTCTGAGACGGCTACGATTCTATCTGCGCGGTGATTAAATTTCTCGCCAAAATAAGCGTAGTACTTTCTAACAATAAATGGATTATATTGTGGGAAATGCTCAAAAGCTAAGTCGTGTGTGACTAAGACTGTTGGTACTTTTGTTTTTAAGCATAAAAAATTGTCAGTAGATAAAAAGATATCTGCTTCTATTTTTTTTAGCGCGCGATGTACTGCAAATTCAAACCATAAGTAAATCAAAACTACGTGTCGTGTGGGAGGAAAAAGTACGATAGGATGCACATTATCCGCGAAAATGAACTCTTCGTCATATTTTCTGTCAAAGAAGAAGTAGAAGTCGTGCTCTGGATGCGCGAGGACCATGCGCTTTACCGTCTCATAGGTGAAGCGCCCCATGCCTTCTAGGCGATTTTTTAGCAGGAAGCGGGTATTTATGGCTATCTTCATATTTATGTTTCCCCCTACGGATTTCATCCGTGGTTATTCATGTTTGACTACTCCGTAGTCTTTTGTTGCAAACATAATCAACATATTTTACACATTCAACCAATAAGCCTTATCTTTGCACTATGACGACAACGGATAAAAAAATAGACATCAGATTGCTGACGCAAGAACAGTTGCAGCAGGTGTTTTTAGATATGGGAGAAAAGAAGTTTCGTGCCAAGCAAGTGTATGAGTGGTTGTGGCAAAAGGGTGCGCGAACTTTTGAAGCAATGACGAATCTGTCTAAAGATTTAAGGGAAACTTTGAATACAAATTTTGTGATTAATTTCATTAGTGAGGATAAGGTGCAGCGTAGCGCGGACGGGACGATTAAGTCGCGTTATCGCTTGTACGACGGGCATATGATAGAGTCTGTTTTGATTCCTGTACCTTCGGATAAGCGATTTACAGTTTGTGTTTCGTGTCAGGTGGGATGTAGTTTGACTTGTAAATTTTGTGCGACGGGACAGATGAAGCGCGTGCGTAATTTGGATGCTGGAGAGATTTACGACCAAGTTATCCAAGTCAATCAACAGTGTCTAGAGACTTTCGGTCATCCTTTGACGAATATCGTTTATATGGGAATGGGCGAACCACTTTTGGCTTACAAAAGCCTTATGGAGAGTATTCGCTTGATTACTTCTCCTGAAGGTTTGAATATGGCGCCGCGCCGGATTACGGTGAGTACGGCAGGTATCTCGAAGATGATTAGAAAGTTAGCTGATGATAAAGTTCGCTTCAATTTAGCTTTATCTCTCCACGCGGCAGATGATGCTAAGCGTAATGAAATAATGCCAATCAATGAGAATAATGGACTAGAGGTTCTCATGGATTCTTTAGAATATTTCTACAAAGAAACGGGCAACCGTATCAGTTACGAATACATTACTTTTCAAGATTACAACGATGGAATGGATGATGCGCGCAAACTTTTGAAATTGTGCAAACGCTTTCCTGTTCACGTTAATATCATCGAATATAACCCAATCGACGGTTCAGAATTTAAGAAATCTTCTGAAAAGAATATTGATGAGTTCGCAGCTTTTCTGATTCGTAATAATGTGATGACAACTGTTCGTCGTAGTCGTGGTAAGGATATTGATGCGGCATGTGGACAATTGGCGAATAAGGAATGATAGGAATTACGAGGTACGATTTACGAAGTAAGAACGTTACTTGTACCGTTCTCTTGATTTTCTAATTTTTTAATTTTATGAAATATTTTCTTTCTCTTTTTGCAATTTTATTGGTGTGCTCTGCCTTTTTTTGGGCAGAAGAACCCATTTGTGAACGTATGAATGGAGTGAGTTTTGTTGCGCCGCCAAAGCCGTTTAAGGGAAATCCGATGGAAGAGGTAAAAGCGGTTGATGCGGATTATATTGCGGTTATTCCAATTGCTTATACTCGTCCAAGCGCACCAACGGTACGTTACAATCAAAGTAGCTGGCAATGGTGGGGGGAACGTCCTGAAGGAGTCGCAAAGACGATTGATTTGGCAAATGAGAGTGGGATTAATGTTCTTTTAAAACCACAAGTTTATGTGCCTGGGAGTTGGACAGGAGGATTGGATTTTTCGGATGAAGACTGGGCAAAATGGGAAAAGGAATATCGAAATTACATGATGCCTATGGCGCGTGTTGCTGAGGAAAAAGGAGTGAAGATATTTTGTATTGGGACGGAATTTAAAATGAGTACCGCTAATAGAGAGCAGTTTTGGAGAGAATTTATTCTAGATGTGCGTAAAGTTTATTCAGGGCAATTGACTTATGCTGCCAATTGGGATGAATATAAAACGCTTGCTTTTTGGGATGATTTGGACTTTATTGGTATTGATGCTTACTTTCCATTGTCTGATGCCAAAACACCAACTGTAGCAGAGCTAAAAGAAGCTTGGAAAAATCCTTTACAAGAAATTGAACGTGTGCAAAAGCAATTTGATAAGCCAATTATTTTTACAGAATACGGCTATATGAGTGTAGATGGTTGTGCTGGCAAAACCTGGGAAATCGAACCTCACGTTCATGCTTTAAACATAAACGAACAAGCGCAAGCTAATGCCGTACAAGCATTACACGAAGTTTTTTCTGAAAAAGAGTACTGGGCTGGTGGATTTATTTGGAAGTGGTTTCCTGAAATGAAAGGACACGAAGGCTATCCAGCTAAAGACTACACACCTCAAGGAAAAATGGCAGAAGAAACGTTGAAAAAATGCTTTAGTTTTTAATTTAAAATTAAAATTGATGAAAAATTTATCCCTCCTTATACTTTTGATTTTTAGTGTTAGTTTAATCTCTTGTAAAGGCAAGAAGATGGCGACAGATTATGACGAGATGGCTAAAGAACTTTGTGATTGTATGAATCCTTTGGTGGAAATGAACGAGGAAATACAAGCTTTGACTAAAGCTGGTGATACAGATGCTGTCGGTGCTATGTTCGCAGAGTTGGAAAGTAAGTTCGCGGAAGGCGAGAAATGTGCAACAGGCTTAGAAACCAAATATGGTAGCATGAATACACCAGAAGAAGAGGCAAAAGCAAAAGCTGCTATCAGAAAAGCCTGCCCTAAGGTCGCAGATATGATGGACCAATCTAATGCCATAGAGTAAAGGGGCGGCACCACATGTCTAATAGAATAGAAAAACGCCTCTCTAATGGAAACAGTAGAGAGGCGTTCTTTTGTGTGTGAAAAAGAAGTGAAAATCAAGTGATTATTCTTCAATCAACAAACCCATTTTTCCCATTCGATAATCTCGCATGGCTTCTAATATCTGCGTTTCGGTATTCATCACGAACGGTCCTTGTTGGACAATTTTCTCTCCTATCGGCATTCCTGCCAATATGAGAAATTCACTATCGGCATTTGCCGTGATTTCAATATCGGTATTCTCATTTTCAAAAAATACTAAACTTTCCTTCTCTACTTTTCCAAATCCTTTCACTCTCAATTCACCGCTAATGATATAAATCGTTGCATTGAAATTTTCATTAATGCTATACGTTTGTGTTCCACCAGTTTTTGCTTTATTCCAAAGAACCAAAAGCTCACTTTCTGTTTGGATTTTGCCTCTTAAATTATCGTAACTACCTGCGATTAATTTATTCTTAATCTGCCCGTCTTCTGATGAAAAAGTAGGAATGTCTTTCTCTTTTATGTATTGATATTTTGGTTGCTGCATCTTCTTCTCCGCAGGCGAATTTATCCAGAGTTGAATAATTTCATGCATCCCATTTTCTTCTACCAAATCCTGTGAAGGGCGTTCACTATGAATAATACCAGCTCCCGCATGCATCCATTGTACTTCGCCAGCCTTAGCAATTTGATTGTTTCCTCGACTATCTCGGTGATGTACTTCTCCTTTGATGACAAAAGAAACAGGCGTAAATCCACGATGAGGATGTGGTCCCAATCCTTGCTGTATGGCAGGTGCTAATTCGGTAAAGCTAAACTTTGCATGGTGCAATAATAAAAAAGGGTCTATTTGCTGTACATGTTGCGTCGGTAAAGGCTGCTTGACAATGACTCCTCCCATATTTACATCGCTGGCAGGGAGAAGATATTTTACTTTTTTATGCATTAGAATTAATTTTGAATGAAGAATTTTGAATTTTGAATAATTTCAACTTACTAGTTGTTAGACCTTCTCAAAATCTTCAATCAATCTATTTTGGAATAATTTATCTAAAGTCTAATCTGTTAAAATAACAACTGTAGATTTCCAATTGTTTAAACCTTAAAAGTGCAATTCATCAGCAGGTATCCAAAGCACATTTTTAAAGTCAACGATTTTGTCATCCACTACCTTTATTCCTTCTGCTTCTAATTTCTCTTGCATCAAACTTGGTGGCGAGAAATGCGCACGACCGCTTAGTTCCCCTTTGCGATTGACGACCCGATGTGCAGGGATTGTGTAACCCGTATCAAATGATTTATTCAAAGCCCAGCCGACCATACGTGCCGAACCTAAAGCCAAATAATCAGCAATATGTCCATAAGTCGTCGCGCGACCAGCAGGAATTAATCGAGTTACATCAAAAACATCATCTCTGTAAGTTCTCTCTTCTTTCATTTTGTTTACTTTTGCGGTTTGGTTGGTCATTAGTTATTGAGTTATTGGTTATTTTTACTAAAATCAATTTCTTAGAGTGTAATAACTAATAACATAGTAACCAATAACCAACATACAAAACTAAGAAAAAATGCTAAAAACAAAGGTAAAGGCAAGTTCAATAACCAATCTAACAGATGCGCGCTATTTTGCGGCATGGGAAGCTGAGTGGTTGGGTTTTGATTTTGATGCAGGCTCAGAAGAGCATATTCCTATCCAAAATATGATTGCGATAAAGGAATGGGTTGACGGAGTGAAAATTGTGGGTGAGTTTGGTGCAACACACTCTGCTGATGATATTTTGGCGGCGATTGAGCTGGTTGGATTGGACGCCGTGCAATTGGGCATGTTGGTGGAAACATCAACTGCTATGGAGTTGAAAGGTATTTCTATAATCAAGGAATTTGTAGTTCAAAATGATACTACAGAGGAAGATATTGCAGAACACTTCTCTAATTTTGCCGCTTGTACGGAAACCTTTTTATTAGATTTCTCGAAGAGTAATTTTACTTGGGAAGCACTACAAAAGAGTGAGCAGATTACGGTTGACTTTATCAAGGAATTGTGTCAAGAATTTCAAATTATTATTGGACTTGATTTTTCAGGCGATATGATTGACGAATTTTTAGAAAGTATTATTCCACTTGGTATTCATGTGAAAGGAGGAGAAGAGGAGAAAGTTGGGTTTAAGGCTTTTGATGTTTTAGACGAAGTCTTTGAAAGTATCGAGATATTTGTGTGAGTTCGATTGGTTATTAATTACTGGTCACCTACTTGCTGCTGCGCAAAATGGCGTAATAACCAATAATTAATAACCAATAACTAACTCTCTACTCTAACACAAAATCCGTAACAGCTCGCACCACATCAGGATTTTTTAGCATCCGATAATGACCATAATTATTCACCTCCAATAGGTTCGAATTCTTTATATCTTGATAGTTTTTTTCTCCTTCTGAAAAAGGCACAACCGCATCTTCTATATCGTGAACGATTAAAACTTCACCGACATTCATACGATTTTTCATTTCTGCACTATCTACTACTTCCATAGAAGCCTTTACTTTTCCTTCTAATATTTTCTTGAAATTTTTAGCAACTTCATTCGGTAGATTTAGCATTTTAACAGTGTTCATCCATACGAGATTAATGCTATTAGGAACACCCGTTAAGACTAGTTTTTCTACCGAAATCGAAGTGTCAAGAGTTCCCAATGTATACATCGTTGATGCGCCCCCAAATGAGTGGGTGATGATACCATGCACATCACCAATTTGATTAATGAAAGCACGCACAGCACCCGCAAAATCTGGTAAATTTGTACTCTTTCCGTCTGAGTTACCGTGGGCAGGTCCGTCCATAGCTACTACTCTAAATCCCGCAGCAGTCAGACTGCGCACGAAACTACGCATCGCCGTTCCTCTACTCTCCCAACCATGCACAAGGAGGATAGTCTTTTCGCCTTTGCCCCACTCGTATCCTTTCAGTATTTGCTTACCATACAATACTTCAAATAGTCTAGCACTTTCCAGAATTTCATCAGAAACGCGGTGTTTCGCACGCGTACGCGGCGTCGAAAATATTCGATAAGCAATTTTTGCTGCCCTTTTGGGAAAAATGCGCCCCAAAGTTCCGAATAAAAATCGCACCATACGAAAAGCAAATGCAGGATAACGAACTGGTTTATCTGCAACGGGGTCTTGCCAATTTGATTTTAATACCTTTCTTGTTTTTACAGCTTCCATAACAGTCATATTTATGATTCTCTAACAAATTCCGCAAAAGATGGCAAATGAAAAATAAAATTGACGCTTCCTTTGGTCGCTTTCAATTCTATTTTTCCTTTGCCGCGGAATTGTTAAAGAATGATATTTATTTACTTTTTTATCTCTTCAATTCTCTGTAATAAGTGTTTTGCCATAATGTCAAAATACTTATTATCATCATGTGCTCGCGCCATTAAAATGCCACCTTCTATTGCGCCGATATAATAAACCGCGAATTCCTCTTTGTCTATATCACTACGAATTTCGCCGCGTTCAATTCCTTTATTCAAAGTATGAATAATGCGTTCTTGCCAACCATTCAAAACGGCTACCACTTCTTTTTTCATTGCAGGATTATTCTCACCTGCATCTACACTTGTATTTTGAACGGGGCAGCCTCCTTCTACTGGTGGCGTGAATATATTTTCACGATAGTAAAAAACGACTGTTTTTAACTTGTCAATCGTATTGTCTATTACATGCGTTCGTCTGCCGATTGCATCATAAACAACTTTCACCGCATGATGAAATGCCGCAATAGCAATTTCTTCTTTTCCTTTTGCAAAGTGACTGTACAACCCACCTTTAGATAGACCCGTCTCCTTCATAATGTCATTAACTGATGTACCCGCATAACCTTTTCGGTTAAAGAGTTCGGCGGCCTGCTCAATTATTTTCTTTCTTGTTCTTTCGGCTTTAGTCATTTTATTAGTTGTTTTTAACTACTCATCACTTTCTGATTTTGGAAATGAAAACAACCAATAATCAGTAACTAATAACTAATCTACCTGATATCTTGAAATGAAACAGTCAAAGCTGTTTGAAGTTCAGACTGATTGGTCGGTATCTTTAGTAAGGGCATAAGTCTTTGATTATGTTGAATATGAATTATGTAGCAGCAGTGTAGATTATTTTGCTGTTGCAAAAATAGACCAATCGGTCGTTTTTAACAAATTTATCTTTACTTTTTTTAGAAGTAGATGATATTTAGACTTGATTTCCTACCTTTGCTGTCATGGCAAAATTGCATCATGTCTATTTAGGAATAGGCACAAATATGGGCGACCGTCGCAAAAATCTATTGGATGCGGAAGGTTTAATAAATCTGAAAGTAGGACCTGTTATCGAAAAGTCGAAGACTTACGAAACTGCTGCCTGGGGATTGACAGAACAACCAGATTTCTATAATCAGGTCTTGTCAGTGACGACGACGCTTGATGCCGAAGAAGTCTTACGGGAGGTGTTGGAAATCGAAACCCACCTAGGTCGTGTCCGCGAAGAGAAGTGGGGAACCCGAATAATTGATATTGACATTTTATACTACAATGATTCAGTGATTAATTTGCCTCATTTGAAAATTCCTCACCCATTCATTCAAGAGCGTAATTTTGTTTTAATACCTTTGCTGGAAATTGCGCCAGACTACGTGCACCCTATTCTAAAATTACCAAATGAAGAGTTATTTTGGAAGTCAAAGGATGATTCGGAAGTCATTCAATTGGATTAATTTATCTATCAAATTTTTCAAGAAACTACACAATCTCTTATGAAAAAATCTTTTCCTCATCAATTTATCGCTATTGAAGGCAATATCGGAGCTGGTAAGACTACGCTGTGCAATATGCTGGAAAAGGATTTTGGCGCGAATCTAATCTTAGAACAATTTACGGACAATCCATTCTTACCTTATTTTTATAAAAATCCAGAACGCTATGCTTTTCAAGTTGAGTTGTTTTTTATGACAGAAAGACACAAACAATTACAAGAATATCTTTCTCAGCGTTCTCTTTTTCAAGAATTTACTATCTCTGACTACTTTTTTATTAAAACACTTTTATTCGCAAAGAATAATTTGATTGATGAAGAATATCGCCTTTTTAAACGTTTGTTTGATGTGTTAAATACTACTTTTCGCAAGCCAGACTTATTGGTTTATTTGCACCGTCCAGTAGAAGATTTAATGCAAAATATAGAGAATCGTGGACGCGAATACGAGAAAGATATCAAACCAGAATATCTACTTTCTCTACAAAATGCTTACTTTGATTACTTTCGTACAGTAACGGATATTCCTGTTTTGATAATAGATGTAGAAGGCGCAAATTTTTGGAAAAAGAAAAAGCAATACAAGCAAATAGTAAAGTTGATTAAAAGCGAAGATTACACCTTAGGTGTACAACGCCGTAAGATTAAATTAAAAGAGGAAGCAGTGTAGTAAGTTCGGAGTTCTTTTCCTCTGTCCAGTTACTTCATTGAATGACGATAAAAGAATAAGTCCTATGAGTCTAGTCTATAAGTTATAAATAGGTTAAGACACTCAAATAATAGTAACAAAGCACCCATCTCTTCGTGTTTCTCGTACAAACCATATAATTCTTTTCACAACCTAAAAGAATCGCTTATGAAATCGTACAGAACAAAATCAATATTTACCCTTTTCTTCGTTCTATTTGCATTGCTTCTGCAAGCACAAAATAGTGGAGAGTCTTCATTTTATCATTCAAAACAAGGATATTATACATTCGGCATTAATGGCGGATTAGCTTATCAGTCGAGTGATATTCGTACTAATTTTGATGGGTTTGGTGTGGGTTTGACATTTGGTAAAAATCTATATTACAGTCCAGGTGCACCTCTGTCTTTTGATGTGCGAGGACGACTTTTGTATGCGAAAATGTTAGGTTTCGATGGTGAAAAATCATTTGATATTGCACAGAACGAAGCTCTGAATGGAGAAACGGGACCTGATTATACAAATTATCCTACAACTATAGATAATGGTTTTGTTTATCAGAACCATAGAACAGACCTCGGAGAACTATCTTTAGAGGGAGTTTTTCGTTTAAACAAACTACGAGAAAGGACAGGTGTCTTGGTAGGCTTGTATGGTGGCATTGGCTTAGATTATTATCTGACTCGTGTTGACCAAGTTAACTCTGATGACGGTGCACCTTACTATGTTGATTATAGTAATCTATCTAGCGATTTATCAGAAAGAGAAGCTGCGAACCGATTAAATGAGGGTATTTTAGATGGTTATTTTGAAACCAATGCAGACGGATTTGATGATGGGGCTAGATTAGATTGGATGCCATCTTTGGGACTAGAATTGGGTTATCAACTGACTCCAAATCTAGCAATAATGGGAGGGCATCGCACAACTTTTGCGCGTAGTAATTTATTAGACGGTCACCAATGGGCGGATGCTGAAAATGACCTTTATCATTATACTTCTTTAGGTCTTGAATGGAACTTGAATGCAAAATCAACTCAGCCTAAAAAACCAGAAATTGACGTTCGTATACCGAGTGCATCACCTCATACTCAAGGTTCTCGTTATGCTAATGTTCGCGCTTCAATTCGCCATATTAATAGCTCAGCAGATGTAGAATATTTCGTAAATAATCAAGCAGTAGCTTTTGATTATGCAAACGGAAATTTTGCTGCGAATTTTAATCTTAAACCAGGACGCAATGAGATTATCTTGAGAGCTACAAATCCAGTTGGCAGAGCTCAAAAGTTATTAGTTATTAATTGGGAAGAAGGCAATGTCATCAGTACGCCTAATATTCCTTCGACTAATAATACTCCCCCAACAACGGGAAATTCTCCCAATATTCGTTTTACAAATCCGTCAAGAGATAATACGGAGGCAGAAAATAGTAACTACCGTGCTCGTGCTACGATAACAAATGTTAATAACCGCAACGATGTTACTTTTTCTCTGAATGGTTCTTCTCACCGCTTCAATTATGATGCGAGTAGAGACGAATTTTCAGCGGATGTTAACTTACGCGACGGAAGAAATACTCTTGTCATTCGTGCCAGCAATAGCTATGGTACAGATGAAGAGAGAAGGACGATTAACTTAAAAAGACGTGGTCAAGCGCCTGATGTGCGTATAAATAGCCCCGCAAATAACTCGACAGTCTCGAAGAGTAGAATTAACTTAAATGCGACAGTACTGCATATTGTAAATGGAAGAGATGTAGTCGTGACGGTCAATGGACAAGGGATAGGGAGTGTAAGTCTTGCCAATAATAAATTTACAAAACAAATCAATCTACGTGAAGGAAACAACACGATAGTTGTTCGTGCACAAAACCAATATGGTAATGACGAAGAGCGTGTAATGGTGCGCTATACAAAACCCGTTATCAGTACGCCACAAACGCCACCAAATGTGGTGATTAATGCGCCTACAAATAATAGCACGGGCAGTAAAAGTACGACTGCGGTAAGAGCTAAAGTGCAAAATGTTAGAAATAAGAATGATGTACGCTTGACCGTCAATGGTAGTAATATTTCTAATTTCTCTTTTAATTCTTTAAGCGGATTATTGACAGCAACCGTAAGTTTAATAGAAGGAAATAATACGATTACAGTAAAAGGAACAAATGACGACGGGCAAGACCAAGCAACAGTAAATGTGCGCTACCAAGTGGCTGATACTGGAAGTGCGCCTAAAGTAAGTTTGACACAACCGACACAAAACCCGTACACAAGTAGTTCTAAAACAACTACTGTGAAAGCGAAAATCTTGCATGTACCAAATAAGAGTAGTATTTTAGTAGAATTGAATGGACGTCGGGTTTCTCAATTTGGCTATACAGCATCAGGACAATTGAATGTGCAAGTTTCTCTGCAGGAAGGAAATAATACTATTCGTATTAAAGCCACAAATGTAAAAGGTAGTGATGAAGAAACCGCCAACATTCGTTACAACAGAACGAAGAAACCGCCAACTGTTAATATTTCTAAGCCATTGAATAATACCAATGTGACTAATGCGAAGGTGAATTTAATAGCAACTGTTAAGAATGTAACTAAAAATCAAATTTCTGTTATATTAGATGGTAAGTCTGTTTCAAGTTTTAACTTAGCTGGTACTAAACTAACTGCTTTGTTAATTACTCGTCCAGGCTCCCATAAAGTGACGGTTAAAGCAACGAACAAAGACGGACAAGCAGAGGATGTAGCTCAATTTATATACAATGCACCAGTCCTAAAGCCAACCGTTCGAGTTACACAACCTGCAAAGGATGGTTCAACAGTTCAAACTGCGAGGGCGTCTTTTAAGGCTTCAACAAAGAATGTTAGCAACAAGAAAGAGGTTTCTGTTTTACTAAATGGAAAGTCAGTAGCGTTTACATTTGATACGCGAAGTCAAGCAATATCTGCTGCATTAACATTAAGACCAGGTGCAAATACGATAAAAGTTAGAGTATCAAATACTGGTGGTGAAGCGACGGCGGAAAGAAGGATTACTTATCGCGGAGTGAGTGACGTTCCAACAGGAAAAGTGAAGCCAGAAATTACGATTTCTTCTATTTCTTCACCAGCGACAAATCCATTTGAGCCAGACAAGGCGCGAAGTACGATTATTGCTATCGTAGATAATATCTCTAGAAAAAATGATATTGTCTTTACGTATAAAGGACAAGTGCGCAATGATTTCACTTATGATGTAAGTACAAAACGTTTTCAGATTACAGTTGATTTAACTAGAGGAGATAATTCGTTTGAAATTAAGGCTACTAATAAAGCAGGAACGGATACCGAAACGCGAGTTATTACTTTTTAACTACTTGAGTTGAAACTTATAAAAAACGTAAAAAATTAATAATCAGACTGGATAAATGAATCCAGTCTGGTTTTATCTTTGGTTTTTAGAAAATAAATTATATTTTAATTTCTTTTAATATGATAATGCTCGTAAGGACTTATTATCTTTGCGGCGAAAATCATATTACAAACAATTTTTTATAATTGTATGGAGTGAAAATAACACTTCGTGCTCAATCAACAACTGATTATGAAGATTTTACATATTGTGTTTATTACTCTTCTTTTTTCATTTAATATAGTTGCTCAGCAAAATGTGGAAGCTGGTTTTTTTGCAGGAGCAGCTAATTATCAAGGAGATTTAGCCGAAGATGAGGTAGAACTCGGCGAAACGAAGTTAGCTTATGGCGGCTATATTTCTTACCTATTGAATCCAAAAGTAATCATACGTGGAAATGTTTTTTACGGAGATATATCTGGAGATGATGCAAACTCAGTAGATTTAGAATTTAGAGACTATAGTTTTACTGGAGAAGTCCTAGAAATTGGAGTAAATACACAATGGCTTATCTTTGGAAGAAGCCGTTACAATAACTCTGGTATCTTTGTGCCTCAGTTTACGCCATATCTATCTGCAGGAGTAGCTATTTCAACTGTTAAAACAGATTTACAGTATCCTAATACTGACCAGAATAATTTAAATTTTCCAGAGAAAGCAGATACAGATAATTTCTTAGTAGTTCCTGTTAGTGCTGGATTACGCTATGAAATGGTTGAGTTTTTAACACTTGGATTTGAGGTAGGTGCGCGTGCTACTTTTTCAGATTATGTAGACAATGTTAGTTTGAATGGCAATCCTAATAAAAACGATTGGTATTTATTTGGAGGCTTTACTTTAGGCTACGTTTTTGGCTCTGCTGATAATTTTAAATTTTAAAATAATTTTTTTGACAAAAAAAGCGTCAAGAAATAAAAACAAATAATCATGTTTGGAGATTTACTAGGTAATATGGAGCAGCAGCAAGCTGCAATGAGAGAGAAGTTGGATACAGTAGAATTAAACGAAGTTGTAGGGGATGGGGCAGTGAAGGTTACCGCAAGTGGAAACGGAGAGATACTCAATGTCACTATTGATAAAGAGAAAATAGATTTGACAGATATGGAAGAATTAGAAGATTTACTTCTAATTGCTATTAATCGTGTCTTAGAAAAATCAGACGCCGCAGAAGCTGCAGCTACACAAGAAAGCTTAAAGAATATAATGCCTCCAGGCATGGGCGGACTAGGTAGTCTTTTTGGGAAATAGTCTGATTATTACCAATAATTAGGATATTACAGCGTTTAGTACCGATGAAATGGGAGATTAATGCTAATTTTCCATGGTATTAAAACTAGTTACACAACTTATTTATTCTTTTAAAGCTGTCCTATATAGTAGGGAAATGTATTGAAGAATGAATTTATTATATTGGAATGAGATTTTATTTATTTGCTTTTGTAGTCCTTTTTTCTTTTGCTTTGCAAGCACAACCAACACAGTCTGGTTTGATTGCGAATTACAACTTTGACAACGACGCTTGCGAGCCAAGGGATGTTACAGGTAATGCTGCAAATGAAGGTATTTTGAATGCGGATACCTCTATTTGTAATTGTGGTGTCATAGACGATGCCATGCTCTTTAATGGTGTTAATGATTACTACACTATTGCAGGCTCTTCTGTCTTAGATTTATTTGATACAGAAGATTTTACACTGAGCTTTTATTTGAAATCGCCCCCAGATGCAACAACCGTAGCTAATCAGGTGTTATTTTCGAAAAAATTAGATGATTGTTCTTTTACTAATTCATTTGAAATAACTTATCAACCAAATTCAAAATTTATTCAAGTTCTATTACAAGAGGACGAAGATGTAGATGGTAATGTTAAAGGATTTGTAGATTTTCTTTCTTGTTGGCACCTTGTTACTGTTAGACGTAAAGGCCTGAAAACATCTTTATTTATTAACGGGGAGTTAAAAGATGAGGCTACAGCCTCCAAACGTGTGGATTTAAGTAATGATAACGTCTTAACAGTAGGAAAAGCGCACTGTGGTTTATTTGACACTAATTTTTCAGGACTATTAGATGATATTCGATTTTATAATCGAGGATTAGAAAATAGTGAAATCGCAGAGTTGTATTATTTCCCAGATAGAATCGCAAATGCCTCTTTTACCAGAGATACTTTGATTTTTAAAGGAAGTAGTGTTCCTGTATTTTTGACAGACAGATGCATTGATACTTATGATTGGGAACCAGCAGAGCAAGTATGTGAAGGCTGTACGGCAGTGACAGATGCCGAGCCAGATTTGTTTCCTCAAGAGACGACTACTTTTACTTTGACGATGACGGATGATTTGGGATGTGAAGCTTTAGATACGATTAGGGTCACAGTTATTGACCCTGATACTTTAGATTGTTCGGTTGCTTTTATGCCCAAGGCATTTACTCCTAATTTTGACGGTTTAAATGACACTTATGGTATTGACAATCCTTTAGTTATCGATGAGTTAATTACGTTAGAGCTTTTTAATAGATGGGGAGAACGTATGTTTTTTACAAATAATGCATTAGACCGTTGGGATGGTTCTTATAAAGGAAAAGAGATGAATGCTGGAGTGTATCTTTATAAAGTAGAGTTCGTTTGCAATGGTACGACTAGAAACAAAACAGATAGTTTTTCTATTATTAGATAAATAATGATATGTATTTGTTATCTTTCCGTCATAGGAATAGTTTTTGTTCTGTTAATCTTATATTTGATTTAAATCAAAGTTGTCAAATAAACTTATTTAATCTGAAAAAATACAAAGTCAAAAAAACTTTGTGAAAAATAAACCAATAAGGCATCAAAAGTTAGTAACTTGTACTTCAATTTTCTTTTGGTTGTTCTATAAATAAAATTTAATATATGAAAACTGTAGTAAAGTCAATCGCTTTTTCTTTATGCTTTATGTTGGCTTCATTTACAATGACAGCACAAAGCGGTAATACTTCTTTGAATGAAGATGGCCAACTGCCAAAAGTCTTTCTAATAGGACAACACGAAGAAGAATTTGAAGCATTAACAATGTCTTACGAAAGTGATTTGTTGACGGCTTGTGAAAGTGACATGAACGTCGCTTTTAAAAAATGGATGAGTATGATGGAAGAAATGGAAGCTTATTCTAATCAAATCGAATACGATTTAGACGGAGTAAAAGCTTGGTTTCATTTCTTTTGGTCTACTGACGGCTCAATTGAGCATATTGCGTACTACTTGCGCCCAAATTCAAAAAATTTGGATTTAGATGAAATGAATGCATTCTTGACTAGTTTTATGAATAACTACAAGTTTCCTTTAGTAGCAGATGCAAAGTATCACCACTATACTGGTGCAACTTTCCCTGTGTTTTTTCAAACAACGGCAAAGACTGGCAACTAGAATATCTGGTTAAATGGTAAAAAAGCGGCAATTATTAATTTAATTGCCGCTTTTTTTGTTAAATTTTTGCCAAATCAAAATACATCACAGCAATAGAGGTTTTTATACCATATATTTACATTCAATTGACAAAACTATTGAGCACCAAGTATGAATTTTGTCACCTATTTTAAAAAAAAAACTTTAATAAATCGTAATCTACTCTATCTCATGAGAAGATTTATCAAAGAAAAAAATAAATTCAATATGAAAGCCGTAAACCTTTTTACACTTTTACTCTCTTGTATAGTTTTGTTCTCTTCTTGTTTGACCGACGGTGGAGACGTTGCAACTATTGTTTACACACCAGACCAATTGCAAACACTGCAAAAAACACTTAATCTTGATGATGAACGAGTTGATTACTCCATCAAATTGCCAGCTCACATGGCAAGTCAAGGTGCGAGTACATCTTCTATTGATAATCATAAAGCTCTTTTAGGACGCGTGTTATTTTACGATAATAAATTGTCTAAAAATGATGCGGTAAACTGCTCTTCTTGTCACGAACAGGCTTTAGCATTCTCTGATGATGTTGCTTTCAGTAAAGGTTTTGAAGACGAGCATACAAAGCGGAA
The DNA here is from genome assembly GCA_937923465.1 of uncultured Saprospiraceae bacterium. Lineage (GTDB taxonomy): Bacteria > Bacteroidota > Bacteroidia > Chitinophagales > Saprospiraceae > JAHDCG01. The sequence continues at coordinate 6,657 of CALDUB010000366.1, read as the reverse complement.
CTCTTTAGCACTTGGCGCGGTAGTTAGCTTTGAAGCATCTTATGACAATCCAGGAGGAGGAGCTCGTTCTTTGTTTTTCTGGGATGAACGTGCTGAAACTATTCAAGAACAATCAAATTTGACTATTCAGGATAATATTGAAATGGGAATGAGTTTCTCTGAGTTAGTACCAAAACTTGAAGTTGTAGATTACTATGACGTTTTGTTTTCAAAAGCTTTTGGTGATGATAGAATCACAGAAGACCGTATCACGGATGCTTTAGAAGAATTTGTAAACTCTATGGTTTCTGCTAATTCTAAATTTGACCAAGGGGTTATCGAAAATCATGGGAACTCTTTTGGAGACTTACCAAACTTTACAGAGAAAGAAAACCTAGGTAGAGAATTGTACTCTCTAAATTGCTCCAGTTGCCATGGAGATGATTTAGTGCGTCTTAATAGAGCGAGTGCAAATAATGGATTAGACCTTGTCTATGAGGATAAAGGTCGTTATGATGTAACACAATCTTCTGTTGATAAAGGTGTCTTTAAAGTACCAGTATTGCGTAATATTGAATTGACTGCTCCATACATGCACGATGGTCGTTTTGCTACTTTAGAAGAAGTTGTTGACCACTACAGTGACAATATCCAAGCGCATCCAAACTTAGATTTCCAATTGCAAGAAAACTTTAGTGGACCGCCTATAAAGATGAACTTTACAGATAATGAGAAAGAAGCTTTAGTTGATTTCTTGAAAACTTTGACTGATTATGAATTTATTGCAGAAGCAAAATTCAGTAATCCTTTTAAGTAAGTAAAACTGACTCAATTTATTAAATCAGTTTTACCAAGATGTAAGCTCTTAAAATAGGAAAGCCCGATTTGTATACACAAATCGGGCTTTCCTATTTTCGAAAATGATAGAATTTAAAAATCCTATCGACTGCTATTCATAAATAAACGTCGATAAAATCGTATCATATTTTTATACCCTTCGGTTGAAATTTTTTCATCAATACCATGTATCGTTTTCAAATCTGCTTGTGTTATTTTGATAGGAGAAAAGCGATAGATATTTTTTGAAAGATTAATATAATGACGTGCATCAGTCGCGGCAATAACTAAAGAAGGTGTTACTATTGCTTCTGGAAAAGTCTCTCCAATAGTTTTTTGAACAACTTGAAATCCAAAACTTTCGGTTGGTGATATTGGTGGTGGATTAGAAGACATTTCATTTTCTCCAGCTTCTACTATAACGCGATTATCATTAATCACTTCACGTACTCGTGCAGCTACACTTTCGACAGTTTCTCCAGGAATAATACGAAAGTTTACCTTCGCAGACGCACGAGTTGGTAAGATGTTATCTTTAATTCCTCCTCTTAGCATTGTAGGAGCAGTCGTTGTCCGCAACATAGCGGCAGAGGTATTTTTTTTTCCGAGTTGGGAAGTAATTAAACCTTCGGTTAACCATATATTAGTAAAGAGCATTTTTTGTAAGAATGCGCTTTCTGGACCTATATATTGAAAGAAATTTTCCGTTGCTCCGTCTATCTTCATCGGAAAAGGATTGTCTTGTAAACTGACAATCGCTTTGGATAAAATGCCCACTGCTGTTTCATTAGGAGGCATAGATGAATGTCCTCCTTCTTTGAGTAATGCGGTGATAGTGAGGGTTGTGTAACCTTTCTCAGTAACGCCAATCATTGCTAACGGTTGCTCTATTCCGTCTAGAGCTTTTTCTAAAATAATTGAACCTTCATCCAATATATATTCAAATTCGACTCCACGCTCTGCGAATATCTTAGCGATAGAAATTGCTCCGTTTATACCTCCAATCTCTTCATCCTGTCCAAATGCAAAATAAATAGTACGCTCCGGATCGTAGTTTTCCTTGAGCAACATCTCTACTGCCTCAAACATGGAGAAAACTTCCAATTTATCATCCAAAGCTCCTCGCCCCCAAAGGTAGCCGTCTTGGATTTTTCCACTAAACGGAGGGATAGTCCATTTGTCCTTCGAACTGCTCTCTACTGGTACAACGTCAGTATGTGCTAGCATTAAAATAGGCTCAAGTCTAGTATTTCGCCCTGCCCATTTATAGATGTAACTAAAGTCATTAACCACCTCGCGCTCCAATAAGCTATCAATCAAAGGGAAGTTTTTTTGCAGAAGAGTATCTAAATTTTTAAAAGCGCTGCTATCAATTGCTCCCGCAGAGACGGTAGGCAACTGTATGGCACTAGATAGATTATCTAAGACCTCATCTCCTACTGAAATTTCTTCGACAGGAGAGACTACTATTTGTCTGCTATCTATAGTAAAAGCATTGTATAGCATAATCCCGAAAAGGACTACACTCGCTAAAAGCAAAAGACGCAATAATAATTTAAATAGTTTTTTCATGTATGTGTTCTTTCGTTTTATATCGTTTTTTATCTCATAATCTTTAAAAAATCAGAACGTCTTCTCTGTGCAATTGGAATTTTTTTACCATTCGTCAATTCTAAATAGCTTTCACGATTATCATAGCTTTTTAGATAAAAGAGATTGACTAGATAACTTTTATGTGCTCGAAAAAAACGACTACTGTCAGTTGTTAATTCTAATGGTAGTTTTTTTTCGTACTCACCAATATTTTTGGAACTCACCAAGGTTTTTCCTTCAGAGAGGTGAAAAGTTGTATAATTTTTTTGAGCTTCACAAAAGATAATATTCTTAATAAAGACAAAATCAATGCCCTTTGATGTAGGAATCGCTAACTTATCAGTTTCTAGAGTATCATTTTGGTGATTAATTTTTTGTATCAACTCTGAAAAATCTGTTGATTTGATAATTGATTTGTTTATCTTTTGTGAGGCTTTCCGAACAGCAGCTTTTAGTTCATCTGTATCTAGGGGCTTTAATAGATAATCCAACGCGTCCACTTTAATAGCGCGAATGGCATGGTCATTATAGCCTGTTACGAAAATAACCTCATAATCATAAGGTGTGATTTCTTTAAGAACTTCAAAACCTGTACCATCGGGCATCTCAATATCCAAAAAAATGAGTTGAGGCTGTTCGCGATTAATGAGTTCGATACCCTCTTTCATATTAGCGGCTGTACCTAAAATGAGTAACTCAGGACAGTATCGTCCAATTATTTTGAAAAGATAATTTCTACTACGCTCTTCATCATCCACGATAACACAACTAATTCTATTGCTCATAACTTAGATTTTTGGATTTTGAATTTTTGGTAAGACTAGTCGTAAAGTTACTATAGTACCAGTGATTTTATCTTTGCTATCATAACGATTTTCGATTTTTAAATCAATATCTTCTTCCATGGTTTTGTTGTATAAGCTAGTGCGTTCTCTCACAATCTCTAGAGCGCGAGAAGCTTCTTTCCTTCTCATTTTTTCCTTAATCTCCTGCGCTGCTTTTAGACCAATACCATTATCTGCTACGATAATAATTAATGAGTTTTCTACTTTTTTTATAGATAATTCAAGAAAACCATGTCCGTCTTTTTTATGAAATAAACCATGATTGACGGCATTTTCAATAAATGGCTGTATCAACATAGAAGGTACGAGCAGTGTCTCTTGGTTAATATTATCGGACAAAGATAATCGATATGTGAATTGTTCACTAAAGCGTAATTGTTCTAAACTTACATAAAGTTCGATTAACTTTAGCTCTTCGGATAGTGAAATAAATTTTTTACGAGAAGATTCTAGTATTAATCGCATCAATCTCGAAAACTTGACCAAATACCTATTGGCTTGTTCTTCATTTTTATCAAAAATATAATCCTGTATTGCTTGTAATGAATTGAAAATAAAATGAGGATTCATTTGTGATTGTAAGGCTTGCAAGCGCATATCTGAAATTTGTTCCTCTATTTTTGCCTTTTCTCGAGCTTTGCGGATAATGTGTTTACTTCGTTCTGATACAATACCAATCACCGCTAAGATAAATGTAAAACCTAAGAATATCCAAGTTAAGGGATTTTTCCACCAGGGAGCTTTAATCTTGAATGTTAATTTTTTTGTCTCCGAAATATTTTGACTGTTTAGCCCCGCCCTTAGATTAAACGTATAAGTGCCCGGCTGGAGAAACCAAAACTCCTGCTTTAAAGAATTAGACGACCGCCATATAGTGTCTAGCCCTTCCATTTTATATTCATAGTTTATTTCGTCAGGTTTGTTAAACTCTAATGAGACATAGTTGATTTCGAGACAGTTTTCATTATAACTTAACTCATAATTTTCTTTTATTCCTATTGACTTTCCATTTATCTTAAGTTCATTAAAAAATATTTTTCGCCCTCTTTCTTCCCATTTAAACAGATTAGTATTTAAAAAATTTAGTCCCGTATTTGTACATAAAAAAAGTTTTTCTTTAGATATTAGAAATTTATTTATTGATTTTATTTGTAATCCTTCTGCAAGAGTAGAATAGCGTAAGGAGTATTGGAATTTATTTTCTTTGGATAGATTTATCTTTAGTATGTCTGTATCTGTAAGGACCCAAATCTCGCCATTGTCTCCCTCGTCTACCGATTTTATTGTTTTTCCGATTGTTTCAGGAAACTGATAAATACTGTCATTTCTCATCACGAAAAGCCCATTTCCTTCTGTGCCTATCCACAGGTTATCATTATTGTCAGGCTCTAAAACAGATATTGGTTGTGCCAAGTTTAAAAAACTCTCTTGTCCGTTTTCTACTTTGTATAGTCCTGATTTTTTGCCCAAGTAAGGATTTTTCTTGTAAGCAGTAACAACATAAACTCTATTTTCTTTTATCAATTTTCCATTTTTGACAATAGATAAAGGGTAGCTATCCTTAAAAGACAGAAATCCTTTTGACGAACCTACATATACATCATCTCCTTGAGAGAATGTACTTTTCACTATCAAAGGATTAACTTCTGTTAGGTTATCAATGAGAAATGGAGATTTTGTATCGAATAATGTATTTCTTTTTATCTCACCATTTTTAATTTCTTTTTCAGAAATATTTACAATTCCAAAATTCCCACTTACGATAATTCCTTCTTTTGGGTGGTCTGAAATTGAGAATATTTCTTTTGAATAGTCTCGGTCTAAAATATTTATAATAACCTCCTTGTAGTTGTCTTTTATATCTTTATAAAATAACTTTTGGTCTTTAGTCCCAAACCAAAGTCGTTCTTTTTTATCCTCAAAAGCTGCCGTTATTGAGGCTAAATTAATACGACTATTAACTGATACAGGATTTAAATACCTGTGTGAATTGGACTGAAAGAAAAGTCCATTAAAGGAAGATGCCCATATGTTGTTATTTTTATCTTCAATTATAGAAGTGAAATTTTCATTTAATGGTAATTTTGTTTCTGTTAAGATATTTGAATTGACATTGTATGTGTAATATTTATCTTTACCTAAGATGACTCTATCTTCATTAATGTGAAATCCTTTAATGGACTTATCTAAATCAATATTTAAATGTAATCTCTCTAGTGTTTTATAATCAAAATTATAAACGTCATTTCCTGAAATAAATAGAGTTGAACCTCTGTTTGGAAGAAAAATACACTTTATATTATTCGTGAGATTTATGTCATTAGTATCTAATTCTTGGACAAAGTTGAGTTTATTTTTCTTATCTAAATAAGAGATAATAATACAAGTTCCACCAAATGTAAAATGGGTAAACCAATTCGTCTTACTAGTATCTTGACCTAAAAATACAGTATTACGCAAGATTTCATGGTAGTATTTTTTTTCTAAATTTGGAGCAAAGCCAATAACTGAAACTACATCGTCTACTATACTTAAGCACTGTTTCTCTTTTGCTACATCCACAAAATGTCCTTCTCGTTCACCATCTCTAAATATGTGATGTATCAAAATCCCATTGGTAGAGACGCCTTCTGGTACAGTGACTGAGAAGTATCTATCATTAAAAATATATCCAATTTCGTTAAATGTCGATAGCCAAATACGTCCTTTATTATCTTCGGATAGCTTAAAGACATCATCACTTGGTAGCCCATCTTTTGCCGTGAAGAACTTAAAAGAATAACCATTGTATTTTGCAACCCCTCTGTCAGTTGCTATCCATATAAAACCTTTTTCGTCTTCTATGACTTCATAAACATGAGAACTGGGTAGACCATTTTCCGCAGTATACTTCTTAAAATTTGGATATAGCTGAGCCTCTCCAGATTGTGTAATGAAACATAAAATAAGAAATAATAAAATTGCCTTTATTTGAAATGATATACGTTTAAACATATTTTAATGAAGAAATTTTCGCTCTTGAATAATTTTTATTGAATCTCTAATAAGCTGTTTGAGTTTAAGTATTTTATATCCCGAGCAGAGTGTCGGGACAAGTTGTGAAAACCGCCAATACCCTGCGGTCTTTTCCCGATAGCTATCGGATAAGCGTCAGGTTTGTTTTATGATAATATGTAAAGCATTAACTGTCAATTAAAAAATTCAAATTAATGTTTCTTGTCTATTTTTTCTTCTTCTTTTGGCGCCCCAAAAGAAGCAAAAAGTCGTCGAAAACGCATATTTTTCATGTTTCACCTTTCGTGTGTACAATTTTTGCTACGCAAAAAAGGTACAAGACGACCGCAAGCGGACAGGTGAAACATAAAAAATTGCTCTTTTTTCGACAGTTGAATGAGAATTTCAG
>CALDUB010000365.1 GCA_937923465.1 uncultured Saprospiraceae bacterium | reverse complement strand
GGGTGCCATTAACGTTTTTTATGTGTATGCTGAAGATCTGTTTCATTTCAGTGACCTTTTTTATCAAAATCATTTTTAAGCCAAAATTCGAATTCTTTTTGATTACTAATCTTGACAATATTACTCTCTTCTCTATCAAGGTCGATAATTGATAGAGGATAAGAGTTAATAGGTAATGCTCTCACTTCAGCAAGCATTCTATTCCAAGCTCTATTTGTATGAGATATATCTCCTCCAAAATCCCATTTACGGAGAGTTAAATTTTTGTTTTCATTATCTCTAATCTGATAGCCCTTTAGGTACATATTTAAATTTGAGAATTCATTTTCCTACAATTTATAAGTCTTCCGTTTCTTCTTCTTAGGCTGTACTTCCTCTTGATTTGGAGCAGGCTGCGAAGGCATGCCACGCAAAAAATCATTACTATCGAACATGTCACCAAAAGCATCGAAAGGACTACTTCGTTTTTGTAAAGGTGATTTTTGGATAATTCCGTCCGGATTTGGTACTACCATGACTTCTAATGGCATAGTTTCTAGATACGTTTCCCCTGTCTTAATACTAGCAGGTTCAATAAAATAATTGCCAACATCTTTTGGACGCAGAATATAAGTATAACTCACCGTCTGAGTCACCGCACCATTCATCATACTAAAACTCGAACTCACATTCGGTCCACTCAATACATCAAATTCACCAAAAGAAGGCGCTTCGAATTCAGTTCCTTGCACGTTTTCTAATGTAAACGAAACTTGAAATTGGTTGTCCATTAAAATACTGTCCGTACTCACAGTTACAGAAAATTTCGCGTCCTGTGCATTCATTTCAACGAAAGAAATGAAGCACAATAGTAAAAGTGTTGCTATTTTTTTCATGTCTCTTTTAATTTTATATTATTGTTTGACAAGTCTAATATCCAACATCCCAATCTACCAATCCTTATCCGACTTATTCGGTTTCACATTCTTCAGTTGCATTTTCTTCTGCACATTTTGCTCCTCTTGCTCCATTATCTGCAATAACTTCATTGCTTCCTCACGGCTCATTTCTTGAGACTCACCTGCTTGCTGTTCCTGCTGGTCTTGACCTTCTTTCTGTTCTTGATTTTGCTGCTGTTGTTGCTGCTCATCACTATCTTGCTCTTGATTTTCTTGCTGTTCCTGTTGGTCTTGCTGCTCTTGGTCTTCGTTATTTTCTTGCTGTTCTTTATTATCGTCTTGATTTTCTTGGTCTTGCTGTTCTTGTTTTTGCTCTTGTTCTTTTTGCTGACGTTGTTGTCTTTGCGCTCGAGCGAGATTATACTTTGTATCAGAGTCTGAAGGATTTAAACGCAGTGCATCTTTATATGCCTCTATCGCTTCTTCTAATTCTCCATTCTGAAAGTGTGCATTTCCTAAATTATGAAAACTACCAGATTTTGCAGACTTATTGGGCGCAATACGACTAGCATCGGCATATTTGGGTATTGCCTCTTCATAACGTCCCTGCGCATACAATGCGTTGCCCAAGTTATAAACTGCTTTTCCTGAGCCTTCCGCTTCAACTGCTTTTCTATAAAATTCCTCCGCTTCGGCAAATTGCTTTTTCTCAAATGCCGTATTGCCTTCACGTATAAGATTATGAGCAGACTGAGCAGAGATGTTTAATGCAAATAGGGTGAAAAAAATGAGAGAGAGAACCCGTTTTTTTGACATTTCAGAAGAAATTGAAGTTTGTATGTTTCGCATTTTTTTCATAAAGTAATAACGTAAAATGTTCGATTTTGGTGTTTATAAATTAGTCGTTTTGAATAAGGTTAAGAATTTTTCAAAAGTATTAGTTTATTCTTAATCAAGAAATCCTATATCTGGGGATACTACTATTTTGTATATGATATCATCAGAAAGTATTTTAAATTTCACTAATTCTTCTTCTATGCTTCTAATATTTCTATTCCCATTTGGGGGATAATGGGAATTACTATAGTTAGCGATTTCGTGAATAATATTATGATAACTATATTTACCTTTCTTGCTCATGTATTTAGAGCTAATTTTAATCTTTGGCTTATTAGCCTTTCCGCTATTACAAATCATAATATGATTCATGGTATTGGTATCAACTTTCGCTATTACTTCAAAAATCAAATTCTTAACTAGTTCACTCTTTGTATTTACTAATGAATCACTTGTAGATAACCTAAACCCTTTACAATTTCTCCGTCTCTTATAATTTGCACTCTGCTTTTCGTCCTCTTTATTTTCTTCAATTAATGGAACTATTGAATTTATATTTTTAATTATCTCGTTAAATAATATCCTTAAGGTTTTATTAGCTTCATCAGAAGAATTAGTAAAGTCCTCATTTTCAAAGACATATTTTGCGTCTTCTATAATTCTTTCATGATGATTACAACCAAAATTAGCTAATAACAATATCAAGCAAAGTATTTTCTTCATTTCATTTTTTATTGCAAAACTCCCTACCCCCTAATTAGACTTAAACGGAGCAATCATCTGAAAATCAGGAACCTGAACTTCAAACTGTTCTCGCGTCTTCAAGTTTATCATAGTAAAGAAGCCACCCATTTTCCCGATAGACGTTTGTAAAGGACACCAAGAGTTATAGCGATGTACTTGCCCTGGTGCGAGGATTGGAGTTTGGCCAACAATACCTTCTCCTTCTACTTCTCTATTTTCGCCATTAGAGTCTTTAATAAACCAGTGACGACGTTGTAGTTGCACAGTCTCCGCGCCTACATTTTCAATAGTTACTCGATAGGCAAAGATAAATTGTCCCGTCTGAGGTTGTGATTGGAAAGGTTGATAAAAAACCTCTACACTTACTTTTATACCATTAGTTATGAGTGCGTCCATCTTTATAAGATTTTAGATATTATCAAATTACTTATCACTATTCTTTTCTAGTTCCAAATGCCTTCTGACGATAGCCTCTGCTTCTAAAAACGCTAAATCCAAATCATCGTTCAGTAGAACCTCATCAAAACTTTTCTCGTAAGTTAATTCTTCTGCTGCGCGGTCAATCCGTTTTTTTAGGCTTGCTTCTGTTTCTGTTTTGCGACCGCGTAATCTTTCAAAAAGTATCTCTGGCGAAGGCGGTTTTACAAATACCGCACAAGTTTCGTCTGGATATAAATTACGAATATTCGTTGCTCCTTTCACTTCGATATCAAACACCACACATTTTCCTAAAGCCCATAAACGCTCAATCTCACTGCGTAATGTGCCGTAAAATTGGTCATCGTAGACTTCTTCCCATTCCAAAAAATCGCCTTCTTTTACTTTTCGACGAAATTCTGTTGGGTCTAAAAAATAGTAATCTTTACCATCAATTTCACCAGGGCGCGCGGACCGACTGGTCGCCGATACGGAGAAATCAAGTTTATCGAACTTTTGTAAAAGATGTCTAACTATAGTTGTTTTTCCTGCTCCTGAGGGCGCAGTGAATATAAGCAATTTACGCATGTACTTGTTTATTTTTGGATAGAGCGCAAAAATAGTTAAATCAACGTGAATACTAACAATCCCGACAGAAACTTAGTTTTTTGATAACTAAAAATTGTAAATCAGAACAAATTAGAACTTCAAATGTAATCAATATCGAATATTATTTTTATTCATTATTGCAACTTTGCACATTCCTCTATTTAAACCAGCCAAGTGATTACACTTACAATTTTATAAAAAATAAACTAATATCGTCAATATGATTGATTTTATATCTCAACCCTGGCATTGGGCTGTCTCGGGCGCGCTTATCACGCTTAATATGTATTTGTTGCTCTGGCTTGGTCAACGCTTTGGTATCAGTTCTTCTTTAGAGACACTCTGTACTATTGGCGGAGCGGGCAAGCGCTTTTCTTACTTTGACAAAGATTGGCGTACCAAAAGCTGGCAATTAATTTATATCCTAGGTGGTATTATTGGTGGATTTATTGCAGTTAATTTTCTACAAAGTCCTGACGCCGTAGATATCTCACAGAGTACCCTTGAATATTTAGCGAGTGTTGGCGTAGAAAAGCCTTCTGATAGTTCTATCGGTGGCGGAATGGCTCCAGCTTCTCTTTTTAATTTTGAAACACTGTTTACATTAAAAGGCTTTCTTCTAATGGTCGTTGGTGGCTTTTTGATTGGTTTTGGGACACGCTATGCGGGCGGTTGTACTTCCGGTCATGCGATTAGTGGCTTATCTAATCTGCAATTACCTTCTTTAGTTGCCGTCATTGGTTTCTTCATTGGTGGTTTGATTACGACGCATTTCTTGTTGCCCATCATTTTAAACTTATAAAACAGTACTAGCTATTCCGATAATCATCGGAGATTGCAAGGTCAAAAATAAAATTATGAAAAATTGGATATTCCTTTTCCCTGGTATTCTATTCGGGATAATAATGACAAAATCAGAAGCTATTTCATGGTATCGTATTCAAGAAATGTTTCGTTTTGAAAGTATTCACATGTACGGCATCATTGGTACAGCCGTGATACTAGGAGCTATTATGGTCTTTTTGATAAAAAAGTTAGGACTGAAAACGGTAGATGGTTCAGAAATGAACTTAAAACCCAAAGACAAACGTTATAAGGCTGCATTAATCGGCGGTACAATTTTCGGATTTGGCTGGGCGATGACAGGCGCATGCCCTGGTCCGATGTATGTTTTGGTCGGAAATGGACTTTTAGTCTTTGGAGTTGTTATCTTGAGCGCAGCTTTGGGAGCATTGACTTACGGAGCGATTGGGCATAAATTACCTCAATAGAGTTATAGGAACTTTAGAGAGCCAAAATTCGTATATCTTCGTACATTAATTGTACAATATTAAAACTTGTAATTACTCAAGTTGGTATCGGTCACTTTGATTAAAAAAGAGTTATAAAATCAAGACTTACGTAAGAATAAGCAAAAAATAGTGCCCGATACCTATTTTGCCACATGAAAGGTATCGGGCACTAATTTTATTGCAGGTTTAGTTAAACTCTTTAATTAGAATATTTGATTTGACTAAAGTGACCGATACCAGAGTAGTTACTACAATTTTTTCTTATGAAAATAAAAGACGTCACTAATTTTCTTGAAACCATTGCGCCGAGTGCTTATCAAGAGAGCTATGATAATGCTGGACTTATTGTTGGCGATGCGAATGCAGAAGTAACAGGCGTTTTATGTTGCTTGGATAGTACAGAAGCTATCGTGCAAGAAGCAATTGAGACGGGATGCAATTTGATAGTTGCCCACCATCCTATCGTTTTTAAAGGATTGAAACGTTTTAATGGAAAAAATTATGTGGAGCGTACAATTATTTCTGCGATAAAAAATGACATCGCGATTTATGCCATTCATACCAATCTGGATAATGTTTATCATCAAGGTGTAAATACGAAGATTGCCGAAAAATTAGGCTTGGAGAATACGCGCATTCTTTCTCCTAAAAGTGGATTTAAAAAGCTCTTCACTTTTGTTCCTACAACGCATAGTGAAACTGTCCGCCAAGCACTTTTTGCAGCTGGTGCGGGTGCCGCAGATGGGATAAATAATATTAGTTACGCGACTTTAGGAGTCGGGACTATCAGCGAAGGAAATGGCGCACAAATGAAGTTGGAAGTCGTTTTCCCTGCAATAATACAAGGAAAAGTGCTAAATGCGCTGAAAGAAAGCCACCCTGCGAAAAATTATGTGTATGATATTATTTCAATTGAAAATAAAAATTCACAGGTTGGCTCAGGTATGATAGGGGAGTTAGACAAGGGAATGAAAGTAGAGGATTTCTTACAATTTTTGAAAAAGACGATGAAGGCAGGAGTTGTGAAATATACAGCACCGACGGGGAAAAAGATAAAAACTGTTGCGGTTTGTGGAGGTTCTGGTGGTTTTTTATTGAGACAAGCAATTGCTCAAAAAGCGGATATATTTATCACCGCAGACTATAAATATCACGAATTTTTCGATGCAGATGGACGCATAATTATTGCTGATATTGGACATTATGAGAGTGAACAATACACAATTGAGCTTTTACACGAGATTATTTCAAAAAATTTCGCTAATTTTGCGGCTCATTTGACTAAGGTTAATACAAATCCTGTCAATTACCTTTGAAAATCAGTTGATTAGAGCAACTTTTTGGTTTTTTATAAGTTTATTATAAGGGACTTATTTAACGGAATACTCTGACAATTAAAATTATCGTTTTTTTTACAAATTCTGTGATAGGAAAAAATCAAAACTAAAATCAAATTATCGAATTAGATTTTTCTTTTTTTACATTACCTAGTATCATAGAATTTTTCAAAAAATCAAAACTATAAGACTTTTATGGCAAAAGCGAAAGAAACATCGACAGCAGTAATTGATAAACTCAGAGACTTGTACGATTTGCAACAAATCGATAGTAAAGTTGATGAAATCCAAATTTTGAAAGGAGAGTTGCCTATAGAAGTTAGTGATTTGGAAGACGAAATTGCAGGCTTGGAAACGCGCATGCGTCGTATGGAAGAAGGTATTGACGACTTGGAAGGTAGCATCAGCAAGCACAATGCTAACATTCGTGAGGCGGAAGGTTTGATTGCTCGTTACACTGCCCAGATGGACAATGTAAAGAATAATCGTGAGTACGAAGCGTTGATGAAAGAGTTGGAGATGCAAAAATTGGAAATCCAATTGAGCGAAAAGAAGATGCGCGAGTCAAATTCTTCTTTGCACAACAAACGCGAAACAAAAGATGCTGCTCAGGCTCGTTTGGAGTTGAAGCAAAAAGCTTTGGCGACAAAGAAAATCGAACTGGAAGCTATCATCGTGAAGACTGAAAAAGACGAAGAAAAATTACGTAAAAAGTCTGAAAAGGCTCGTAAGAAAATTGGTGAGCGTCTTTTGAACTCTTACAATCGTATCCGTACCAACTACCGTAACGGAATGGCAGTTGTAACTGTAGAGCGTAACTCTTGTGGAGGTTGTTTCAACCAAATTCCACCACAGGTACAAATGGAGATTGCTACACACAACAACGTTCTTGCTTGTGAGCACTGTGGTCGTATCCTAATTGACGAAGAGACTTTGAACAATCCTGTAGAAGCAGCATAAACTGCAAATACAGTTTACGATTTTTGGTCTAAGGAAATTATACAAAAAAAGGCAGCTATCTCACAAAGAGATAGCTGCCTTTCTAGTTACAAGCAACTACAGAGTAGTTGAACACGAATAAGCACAGATAAAATCTGTGGACCCGCAGACCCACTCTCAGACATCTCTCACTCTACACGTCTACAAAAATAAAGCAATCAAAAAGAACAAAACAGTAGTCGCAAAACCCACCATAAAAATATTGTAAGACATCGTCAATAAACGATACTTCTTGTCCAATACCTTTCCTAGATAGTACAAATCTCGCGTCATATTCCCGTACATCAATTCCCCGTCTCTCATCACTGCGTCCATAGCTTCTTCAAATTGCTCAACAGTCAGACCTACAAAATTTCCGAAGAAAGCCACATTTTGCTTTACTTCATCCATTGTCTTTTTACCGCTATTCAAAGAAGTCACCTTTGGACGTGCAGACAAAACTGCAAAAATCAAAGACGCTAGACCAGCTATCACAAAAACGATAACGGGTGCCAAAATAGCAGGATTACGTTCACTAATATTTTGATAAGAAGCAATGGATAAGACGACTGAAATCAATATTGCATTGACGCTAATCATGATATTTGCCTTGTTATCGGCGATTTGACTGAGGTTGATGTGATTTCGATAGTTGGCGCGAAAGAACGTCTGTATAGCGCGTTCGGGCAGTTTCTTTTCAATGCCTTCGAAGGTGCGGAGAGCCACATCTTCGTCGCGCATAGAAGTATTATTTCTACTTTTTTCTACGAGGGATTTTTGTGACATCAAGTTACGCCCCGTATCAATTTCAAATTTTTCTTTGGCATAAGCAGTGTAAAACTTTGCTCCAATAATCTGTTGTAAACGAAACTGTGTCCAGTCCGCTTTAGAATATTGTTCGTGCAGCAAAAGTTCTAGCTCTAAACGTAGCAAAGCACTTTTTTCTGAAAAGTTTGTCGCGAACAACCAGGCATTTCTTGCATCTGAAAATACGCGCGCCGCGTCATTTCGAGGTACATTACCAGACTCAAGCGTCTGTAGACAAGCAATAACTTGTTCGGCAGCAAGCGCGGGTATTTGTTGTACTGAAAGAAATTCATTTGCATTTTTTCGAGCAAAAACAAAAGCATTCTTTGGGTCTGCTAAAAATCCTGTGAGATAAAACCAAGAGGCAATTTCTGCGGCTTCTCGAGCTGTCTCTACAGTTTTTTCAGCGTCAGAAATTTCTCTGATTAATGCATTGACATCAGTTGCTTGTCGAAAATTGTGGTAGGTCAACCTGGCATCTCCACGCTCATTGAAGAGCTGTAAAGCATAAATTTTGGCACGTTCACCGAGGGTTGTGCCTGTGCTTGAAGTTACACGTATGTCTGTAGTAGATTTGTTGGTCATCGTAGTTTTCTTAAATTGCTTGGCAATATACATGTTTTTCAACTATCTATCGATTTTCTTACGTCTAAGACGATATTTTGTTTGTAAAACTATCGATTTGTATATCTTTATGAATATTTTCAACAAGCCTAAACAGTTATGCAACTCAATAAAATAACCCTCTCATTTATCCTTTTTTGTATTCCTTTTCTATCTTTTGCACAAAAAAATCGCTTAAATTATTCCGCATTTCTCATTCCTGCTAATCTTTTAGAAAATGCAGATGAAGTTATTCGAATCGACAAAACTATCGTGAGTGTCAAAAGTGAGAGCGAAGCTCAGATAACCGTTAATCAAGTCATTACCATTTTAAATAACGATAGTGATGCGAATAGTTTTGTGTTACACTATGATGCAGACTCTGCCATAAAGAATATCTCTGCCACGATTTATGATAGTATGGGAAAGGCTTTACGAAAAATGGAGAAAGATGAAATTAGAGATTATAGCGCAGTTGGCGGTGGAACAATATATGGGGATAGCCGTGTCAAACATTTTGAACTGAACCATTCTGATTATCCATATACCATTGCGGTAAATTATGAGAAACGTCTTGGAGGTATGGCTTTCGCTTTTTTTCCTGATTGGAGAATTCAGTCCTCACCCGATGAAGCAATCCAGTCTTCAGAGTTTATCTTAAAAACTCCTAATGATTTTAAAATAGACTATCGTGCTTATCACATTGATAGTGAACCTACTATTTCGATAGGAAAAGAGATGCTGATATATGCTTGGAATGCCAAAAATATTCCTGCAATGAAACTTGAATCATTCATTGACCGCAATAGTTTAGAAATGCCTTATGTTTTAATTAATCCTAAAAAATTCATAGTTGAAGGCTACGAAGGCAGTATGGAAGACTGGCAAAAATTCGGATTATTTATCAATAGTCTGTGGGAAGGTCGAAATGTACTGTCACCAGAAATGAAGGCTGAAATTAAAAAACTGACAGCTGATGCAACAACAGATAGAGAAAAAATCAATAATTTGTATCGTTGGATGCAAGACAATATGCGCTATGTGAGTGTGCAGTTGGGGATAGGAGGTTGGCAGACTTTTCCTGCATCTTATGTAGAGTCTAACAAGTTTGGAGACTGTAAAGCCCTCACTAATTTTATGATGACGATGTTGGAAGAAGTCAATATAAAATCTGACCCCGCTTTGGTTTATGCAGGGTCTTATACACCAAATTATGAGGCAGATTTTGCTTCCCCACGTTTCAATCATGTCATTTTAAATATTCCTTCGGAAGAATATTGGTTAGAGTGTACGAGCAGTTACAGTCCGCCAAACTATCTAGGCGATTTTACGGAAGACAAAACCGTCATGCTTTTTAATGAAGAGGGTGGAAAGTTAACCAAGACACCTAAAAGTGATGCCGCGGCTAACTTAACAGAACGGAAAATAGAAATAGAATTGGCAGCGGACGGCTCTGCCCTAGTGAAGAATACAAGTAAACTACACCATCATAGAGAGTCGCCTTGGCGTCGTTATTCTTTCGAAAAATCAAAAGAAGACCTCAAAAAATTCTTCCGAAAAAACACCAGTCTCCCAACCTTCCAATTTGAAGATTTTGCAGTTACTCCAAACCGAGATGAACCTGTCACGCAACTTGATTTTCAAGTAAAAATAAACCGCTACGGCTCAAAGGCAGGGAAACGCTTTTTTGTACCTATCAACGTTGTCAGCCGACGCTCTTACGTTCCTGCAAAACCAACGGAAGACCGCAAAAATGAGGTCGTCATCAAAAACGGTTATACAGATAAAGACGAAATAATTCTTTCATTGCCTTCAGGCTATAAGGCAGAAAGTATTCCGACAGAGAAAAAGGAAATTATAACAGATTTTGGTAGCTATTCATTAGAATTTCAACAGTTGGGAAATAAAGTTATTTGCCTGCGCAATTTTACTATAAAAGACGTTACTTTGCCGGCAGAGAGTTACGATGCTGTCCGCCAATTTTATAAAGATGTGGTCAAAGCAGATAAAATGCAACTCGTACTTGTGAAAAGCGAAACAGAGGTGATAAAGCCGTAAGTATAACTCGATTTTTCTAAAAAACGCTTGCCCGTCTATCGTCAATCCCGATAGTTACTAGGAGACCGTTCACCGTCAACCGTAAAAAAAATGATAAACCTAATTTCAGATACAGTCACGAAGCCTACATCAGAAATGCTCAAAGCAATGATGAGCGCAGAAGTGGGCGATGATGTTTTTCAAGAAGACCCAAGCTGCAATGCCTTGGAAGCTATGGCAGCTAAAATGTTTGGGAAGGAAGCAGCTCTTTTTTGTCCGTCAGGTACGATGACAAATCAGATAGCTATAAAGGTGCATACAAAGCCTTTGGACGAGGTGATTTGCGACCATTACTCACATATTTATCAATATGAAACGGGAGGTTATGCTTTTAACTCAGGAGTAGCAATTAATCTGATACAAGGGCAGCACGGAAAAGTGACGGTCGAACAAGTTGAAGCAGCGATTAAGCCTGTTTACGATTGGTTGCCGATTAGTAAGTTAGTCGTTTTAGAAAATTCGTGTAATAAAGGCGGTGGTTCTTATTACACTTTGGATGAAATTAAACCTATTACCGCTTTGTGCAAGGAGAGAGGATTGAAATTGCATTTAGACGGCGCACGTTTGTTTAATGTTCTTGTAGAAACGGGAGAAAGTACACAAGACGTTGGGGCGCATTTTGATAGTGTTTCGATTTGTATCTCAAAAGGATTAGGTGCGCCAGTTGGTTCCCTTTTGATAGGTGACGCGGATATGATAAGAGAAGCGCGTCGCTTTCGGAAGGTAATGGGTGGTGGAATGCGTCAGGCTGGTTTTTTGGCGGCAGCATGTATTTATGCGTTGGAAAATCAACGAGATAGACTAAAGGACGATAATAACCGAGCAAAGAGAATTGGGTCAATTTTGGAGACGATGCCTTATGTAGCAGATGTGCGTCCTGTGAAAACAAACATCTTGATTTTTGATGTCAAAAAGCCTTGGACGGCAGAGAGTTTCTTAGCAAAATTGGCAGAGCATGATATTAAAGCGGTGGCTTTTGGTCCACAGACAGTGCGTTTTGTGACGCATTTGGATTTTACGGAAGAAATGATGGGGCGGGTTTTAGAAGTGTTGAAAAGTATTTAATAAAAAATACACGCGTCATTCCGAATTTGCAACTTGAAAAATTCGGAATGACGCCTATTTAAAAATTAGTATTCCAATCCATCTTCTAAATCCTCAATCGGTTTCTGACGATACATCTCTCTCGTACGATTACGTTCTTCTTGGCGTTCCAATACCAATTTAGTCAAACCAATATGAGGCAAGTCAACTGCCATAGGATGCAAAACTGTCTTTATTTTTTTCTCCAAAACATCCATACGATACATCAAACTAAAGAGATATTCAGGTTTTCGTTCTAACATATCTGAAATCTGTTGGCTCAATATATCAAACAGCTCTTCATCTGAAAAGTCAGTTTTGTCCGTATCAATCTCAAAGTTTTTAACAATAACCGCATTCCCTCTTTTTGTTTCATTTTTCATAAAGTACACCTATTAAAAACGGCGAAACAAAGTCCCACCGTTCATAGTTAAATCGTTTATAGTTCATCGTTCCTTTAGCTATATTTCACACAAACATTTTTAGTCTCCGTAAAAAAGCGCAGTGC
>CALDUB010000364.1 GCA_937923465.1 uncultured Saprospiraceae bacterium | reverse complement strand
CAAAACTCGAAATTCATCAAAAGAACCCGCTAAAGTGTCAATCGCTGGCTCTAAAAATATGTTGTCGCGTACATCGCCCGCATTCCGTAGTGCATTGAATTCGCGTTCGTTGAGGTCTGCTGCGGAGGTTTGAGATTTACTATCTTGTTCGGTGTAGGCATTGAGATAAGTACGCATTTTCCCTTTCTCAAATTCGGTATTAAAAACAGCAATCGACCGCAAATAATTTTGGTCGGAATAGTCAAATTCTGCAATAATCCGAATGTCTTTTGTCACCAATCTTGTTTGTGTAAAAGTGATGACACCTTGATTGTAATCCACGACATAATCATTCTCTAGACCACGTTTTAATAGTTGTCCGTCCCAATAAATCTTCTCCGTTCCAGAGAGAATAATGATAAAACGTTCGCCTGCTGCACCACGTAGTTTATACGGTCCTTGGTTGCCCTCTTGGACTTCTATTGTGTTGCGTGCAAACTTTCCACGTGCGACGGCGACACTTGCCTTACTGTTCAGAGTCGCCTGATTTTCAAAGACTTGTAATTCATTAGAGAAGGTCGCGCCTTGTAGCTTTTTTAGGTAATTCATAAAATAACTATTCGGTCGCGTCAATTCATAATCGCCTGCTATCAAGGTATTATTTCCTTTTTTTAACTGAATAAATATTCGGTCAAACTCACTGAGTTGTTGCGTATTTCCTTCTGGTTGTAAAGGGATATTTTCGTCGGTTATCGCGGCTAGCACTTCGATGCCGTCGCCAATCTCACCAGCCATTTGTAGATTGAAATTGGAGTTTAAAACTAAGTTTTGCGTATTACCGAAACTAATGCCACGTGAAAAGTTTCCTTGATAATCCAATCCTTTAAAATCAACGACCGCTGCTTTTTCTTCTGCATAAATATCGTAGTCAAATCCGATGATGATGCCGTCGGTGTTGAAGACGACTTGAGTGGAGTCGAAGCGGGTTAAGGGAGTGCTTAGGTTTCTCTCCGCTACGCGGTATTTTAAGGTGAGAGGTGCGAGGAGAGAGGGGAGAGGGGCGTGATTTGGTGCGAGGCGTATACTGTCGTTTTTTAGTTGATATTCTGTTTTAGGAATTTCCTTTCCTGTTTTGTCGGTTAGTGTGAGGCTGAGGATGCTTAGGGTGTCTATTTGTTGGTATTGTTGGCTTAGGCGGATTGTTTTTGTTCTTTGGTTGCTGATTGTGGGGAAGGAGATTTGTGTTGTGAGTTGAGGGTTCAGTGTGTCGGGTGTCGGAATGCTATCAGTTGTTGTTTGGGCGATTAGATTAATAGTTAGAAATGAGAGTAGAGTGCACAGAAATATTGCTTTTCCTTTTGGGAAAAGAGTTATTAATGATTTTATGAATGAATTGTATTGTTTTTTGTGCACTGTTTGGCAAAGGTAATTATTGCTTATTTGTCTTTACGAATAAACGTGAAAAGTATTGAAAAATTGGTTGACGTATAGGTGTTAATTGTCTTGAGGGCGTAATTATTTATAAAGAATCTTGGCACTCATGTACTAGGCTGAAGGCTGCCGTGCCGGTGACACTAAAATATCCACATTTTCAAGTGCCACGGGCACGACAGCCTTCAGCCTAGTACGTAAGTGCTAGGACTCTAAAATAAATTTATTGACAAAATGTCAGCTAATTTTAATTTAAATTGACAAAATGTCAGCTTTGTTGTACCGTTTCCTGAAAAAATGACATAAAAAACCTGTTGGCCCACCGTTTGAACAGAGAGAAGTGTATTCAAAAATTAAAAAATCATTTGAAAAGCGAAATCACTCGATTGATATATCTGCTTTTCGAAAACCTAAAAACGTTCTCCGCCAAATCCTGTGACAGGAAAAAATGAAAACCTAAAATCAAATAACTTCTTAGTTTTTCATTTTTTTCATGTCACTTTCATACGATTTGGCGGAAAATCCTAAAATAAATTAAAAATGAGAGTAATGACTTATCCAGCAGCCCGCAGAAATCGTAACCACAGCTTGAATCACTTTTTCAATGCGTTGCAAGCACAACCAGCAAAGAGAGCACAGAAAACTAAAGGCGCAAATGCAGCAGTTAATATTGCTGAAACGGATGATAATTTCCGAGTAGAGTTAGCGGCGCCAGGTTGGGCAAAGGCAGATTTTAATATCGAATTGGACAATGATGTATTGACCATTCACGCAAAGAAAGAAGAGGTAGAGGCGAAAGAAGGCGAGAAATTTTTACGCCGTGAGTTCGTTGCCAAAGAATTGAAACGGACTTTTAATTTACCAGATACGATTGATGTAACGGCGATTGGAGCAGAGTATGTAAATGGTATTTTGACTTTAACTCTTCCAAAGAAAGAAGAGGCAAAACCGCAAGCGCCACGTAAAGTGGACATCGCGTAATTTATATAGAGTAAGTTAAGTTAGTGTGGTTGGAGTTGTTTGTCTAATGCAAATGACTCTAACTACTCAAACAATTTTCAAACTAAAAAAATTAAAAATCATGAGCTTAGTAAAGTATAATTCAAACAACGGATTGAGAGGTTTTGATAACTTCTTTGACACATTTTTCAATAACAATCTAACGGACGTTATTGGGTCAGATAATAATATTTCTCAACCTTCGGTCAACGTTATAGAGACGGAAGACGACTATCGAATAGAAGTCGCCGCACCAGGTTTAGGGAAAGAAGACTTTGATGTTAACATTGAGGATAGTTCACTGACTATCAGTGCCGAAGTGAAGAAAGAAGAAGAGGAGACGACAGAGAAGTATACGCGTAGAGAGTTTAACTATTCTGCTTTTAAGCGCAGTTTTAATTTGCCAGACACGGTAAATGCAGAAAATATCGCTGCTGCTTATGAGAATGGTGTTTTGACCTTGACTTTGCCAAAACGCGAAGAAGCAAAACCACAACCACCGCGTAAGATTGATATAAAGTAAGTTTAGTTTAGTAGTAAATGGTGTTTTTTAGGTGATTAGAGGGTCAGCACTTATGTGCTGACCTTTTTATTTTGGCATCAAAAAAAGGGATAATGTGGTTTCACATTATCCCTTTCTTCATAGACGTCTGTCTCGATATTATAACTTCTTAATCTTAATTTTTGCTCCAGCCTTTGGTTCTTTTCCGTCCTTGATTTTATTTAATTCAAGAATATCTTCCAAGCGGACACCAGGAAATTGGTCTGCTGCGTCTTGTAATGTTTCCCCTTCTTGTAGACGATACATGATGTATTTACCGCGCATACTTGTTGGGTCTTCTTCTTTTACTTCCTTGACCCTTTTTGTTTTCTCCTTACTTTTTTCTGCACGGTTCATCTTTTTAGCAACTCGATTAGAGAGACTAGGCACGATTGGTTCAAACGAAAATTCCTGAATATCTAGAGAGGCAATTTGAGGTGAAACCTCTATTTGGAAAGGGCTCCAACGCTCTATTTTATTAGGATGATATAAGGTTAACTCTTGTCTAGGCATGATGATTTCATTGCTCATTGAGTTCCATGCCATGATACTATTTTTACTTACACCAAACATCTGTGCGATATGGTCTAAAGACTCATTTTGCTGCACAAAATAAACCGATTTGTAGTATTCGTCTTGCGTATTAAATTTAATAGGCTTAGGCTTGATAGATACTGACGAAACCGTAAATCCATTGCCATACGAGGCATTATCAGGATTTTTAGAATGCTTCAAATAATCTAAAACAGTTTGCATAACGCGTTTAGGCAGAGTCACGTTGTATCCGCGGGAATTAGCAGGGACAAAACCAGAGCTAAATGCTGGATTTAAGTCTTCTATTACATACTGAGACAATCCTGTTAACTGCTGTATTTTATTAAAAGGTAAGTAATCGTAAATCTTTACAGTCTGTGTCATCTGCATATCCAAAGACGGATATTGTGGTGTCAAACCATGTTGTTCGTAGTAGTGACAAAGGTAAGTTGCCGCAATAAAACCTGGAACATAAGCACGCGTCTCACGTGGCAAGTAACGTTGTACTTTCCAAAAACTTTTAGAACGTGCGCGTTTCACGGCACGATTTACACGACCTGGACCACTATTGTATGATGCGATAGCCAACTCCCAGTTTCCAAAACGCTTGTATTGTCTTTTTAGGTAAGCGATAGCACCTTCGGTTGCCATTTCTGGGTCACTGCGGTCGTCGCGGTGTTCGGAGATGTATAAACCGTAGCTTTCACCAGTTGCAGGCATAAATTGCCAAAGACCACCAGCACCTACACGTGATACTGCTTTGGGTTTTAATGCACTTTCTACAATCGATAAATATTTTAGTTCGGTAGGCATATCAGCTTCGCGAAATTTTTTCTCAAACATCGGAAAATAAACAACCGTTTTTCCTAAAATAACCTCAGAGTGCTCGCGGCGGCTTTGTAAATAGGTCCGCAAAAAAGAGCGTACAGCAGGCGTATCTTTCTTAGTGACCAGGCACGGAAGATTAGCTAAGTTGGCTTTGATTACGTTATCATTGAGTGGTTCGTAACGATTTTCGGCTTGACTTAGGTTGCTGAAAAGGAAAACAAAAATAAATGAAAATAGTAATTTAGAAGGTAGATTAGAAAGCGACAGACTAATTTTTTGCATGGTTTGGTTGTAGTGAATTTGTTTGAAATAGGAAGCAATGTTTCTCGAAGTACTGCGAAGGTAGTGAATTCGATTAAAAGTCTGATGATATTCGTGAATAAAGCGTATGATTTAACTTTTTTAACAGAAGGAAATTCTTGAAAATATTTTTAGGTAGATAATTTTGTTAATTTGCGCCAGTAAAAATATAAAAAATGAATTTATTCCCTAACAAGCTTTCTCTTCCTGTAGCTTTTTTGTTTTTAGGTTGGCTACTCCTAATCTTCATCGTAAACCCAATAGGAGATTTTTCACTAAATGATGATTGGAGATATGCATTCCCCGTGAAAAGTCTATTTGAGAATGGGTATCTTGCTGTTTCAGATGATTTTGCGCCCAGTATCATTTTGCAAGTGTTGTGGGGGGCTTTATTTTGTTGGTTCAATGATGAATTCTCTTTTACCATTCTGCGTTTTTCTACTTTAATATTAGGTTTTGGAGGCAGTTACTTCTTCTATAGAATGCTCTGCACATTAGGCGCCAATGTGAAATCTGCCTTCTTCGGAGCCTTATTTTTGACCTTACATCCTTTATATTTTCAGTTGTCTTTCTCATTTATGACGGATGTTCCTTTCGCTTGTTTCTGTTTGATTTGTCTGTTGATGTTTTGGAAATACATAAAAACAGAAAAAGACATTTGGATAATAGGCTTGGCGATATCTAGTGCGGCGGCTTTTTATATCAGACAACCTGGGATATTATTTTTAGCGGTTTTGATAGCTTATTTATCCTTGAATTTTTCAAAAAATAAAGTGAGAATTTCACTGCTCCTTATCTTTTCTGTATTGCTTTATCTGAGTTTTGATAAAATAATCAAACCGATGTTGGGGGAGGAGGAAGCATTTGTTCCCGTCACGCAGCTCTTTTTTGACGTTTTTATTAAAAAACCACTGCCATTTTTGCTTGAGATAGTTAAGAAAACCGTGAAAACGATTATCTATTTGGGCTTTTTCTCATTGCCACTTCTGCCACTTTTATGGAAAAAAATTAAAGCACTAGGCATATTGCGTCTTAAATTTCTCTTGCCCGTTTTGTTATTCAATATTGGATTACTCTACTTTTTACATCACATCAATAAGATATTTCCTTTTGGCGGAAATGTCCTTTTTAACTTAGGTCTTGGTCCTGAATTGTTGACTGACATCTATACGCTCGAATTAGATAATAGTGTGAAATTAGCAGATTATTGGATGTACATTTTGAATTTTATCGGACAGATAGCAGGTTCGCTGATTTTACTTTTCATGATGAAATCCTTCTCTGAGTTATCTGAGGAAAAAAGGAAATTCTTTATTTTCGTACTTCTTCTAAATGTTATGTACTTACCCTTGATGTCAATTACTAGCTTTTTTGACCGTTATTTATTATTAACTTTTATCTCTTTTTGGCTTTATCTCTTCTTATTTATTGACTTTGATTTGTCAAAAGGCAAACTGTCTTTTTTCATTCCTCTCCTGCTTCTTATTAGTTATTTGAGCATTGCAGGAACGACCGATTACCTCGCTTGGCACCGCACAAAGTCTGTTGTTTACGAGAGGTTATTATCTCAAAATATTCCTTTAAATGAAATCGACGCAGGCTTTGAGTTAAATAGTTGGAATAACTTTCAGAGAGGTTTTAAATCCCCCGAGGGCAAGTCATTTTGGTGGGTAAACGATGACAAGTACATGATTACTTTTGGAGAGGTCGAAGGTTATAAGATTATGGATAAGGAGACTTGGTTTAGTTGGTTAGCTCTACAGGATAGAGAAATACTTTTATTGAAAAGAGTAGAAAAAAAATAGGTTCATCTGAAAATCAGATGAACCCACTTTTGTTTTTGTGTTAAACACTTACTGTTTTAGCACGCCGTGGAACGGACGTGATACTTTTTAGTAGCCTGGATTTTGGGTTAACTCAGGGTTGGCAACGATGTCAGATGCAGGAATTGGGAAGATGTTATACTTTGCGTCAACATCTTGACCTTCTGCTACACCTCCTTTCCATGGCCAAGTATAACCTGAAGTAAATTTACCAAAACGGATTAAATCTGTACGGCGGTGACATTCTAAGAATAACTCCCGTGCTCTTTCATCTAAGATGAAATCTTCAGTCATTTCTCCGTCTGAGATATTACCACTATCGTTTCCGTATGCGCGTGTACGTAATTGATTAATTAAACTCAATGCTGTACCACGGTCGCCGCCGCCTCTGACTACAGCTTCAGCATACATCAAGTGAGCATCTGCCAAACGGAACATTGGAAAGTCTAAATCTGGGTGAACCAAATCCGAACCCATACTACCGTCTTGAGTTATATTTCTCCATTTCTCATAAGCGTAACCGTCTGTAAAAGAAGCAATAGTTGCAATTTCTTTTGTTTGTCCGTCTTTAAAGAAAACTGCGCGTACATCAGAAGAGTCCGCGGGAAATTTATCTACTAAAGCAGCTGTCGCACGATAACCACCCCAACCAGAGTCAATGCCATAATCGCCAGCTGTCATATTACCACCGACAGCAGCATGAACTAAGAAAGTCGCACCGCCCCAAGTTTGTGTACGCTTCCCGTCAAAAAGAACGGGGAAGATGACTTCTTGAGATGAGTCATTATCTGCTAAGAAATTGTGAATATAATTATCTGTCAAGCTGTAACCTGCATCAATGACTTTTTTACTGTAGGTGATAGCATCTGCCCATGCAGCATTACCAGTATAAACTTCACGATTTAAGTAGATTTTAGCTAGTAACATCCATGCTGCTGCTTGGTCTGCACGACCATATTCGTTGGCACGAGGTGCAGGTAGTAGTGTTTCGATTTCCTTTAATTCCGACTCTAAGAAATCCACAAGTTCAGAAGGCGTAGCTTGTTTTGGTAAGAAAGCGCCAATACCATCTTCTTCTGTTACGAAAGGCACATTACGAAACATATCTAAGGCATGCCAGTAGCTTAATGCACGTAAGAAACGAGCTTCTGCACGGTATCCAGCGATTTGTGTACGTAGCTCACCTTCTACATTACGAATGTCTAATCTCTCGTCAGTTGACTCTGCTAAAAAATTATTAGCTAGGGTAATTTGGAAAAAAATACGATTGTACATTGCTCCGATAAATTCATTACTAGAGTCCCAGTCTTGCTCATGATAATCGTGAATATTACCATCATTCCAAGCGATAACTGCTTCGTCTGTACTTAATTCTTGTGCTTTCCACAATTGTCTGACATACGAAGAAAAACCTTCGTCGATGTCTAAGATGTCTGGATTACCTGCAGGTCCCTGTTGACCTGTGACAGCTAGACCAGCATATAACTTTGCCATTACTTGCACATAAGCCTCTGGGTCATCATAAACAGTGGCAGATGTAACAATGTCTTCATCTATGGGCACCGTATTCAAATCATTAAAACAAGAGGACAAGAACAACGAACTCATCAAAGTCGCAAGGACTATATATTTAGTTTTGAAATTCATATTGATTTAATTTTACTTTTTTGGTTTAGAAATTTGCATTTACCCCTACTAAAATCGTACGAGAACGTGGGTAAATATTATTGTCAATACCATTTTCCAACTCTGGGTCGATACCTATGTATTCTGTTACTAACAATGGATTTTGTACCGTAGCAAATAGACTAATATTTCTAATTTTGTTGAATACATTTGTGAAATCACGACTCAATGTAATATGGTCAATACGGAAAAAATCTGCTTTTTGTACATAGTAGTCACTGAAATATCTTGGCGTTTGAAAATTCGCTAGTGTAATGTTTGTATTTACATTAGAAAAATATCCTGTACTGTTTAGTAAGTTGTCGTAGGTATTTCCAGCTTGTACGTTATTGTAAACATATTGACCTGTCTTTGCGCGAGCAGCAGCAGACAGTGTCCATTTTTTATAAGATATAGATGTATTGAAACCATATATAAAATCTGGAGCAGCCTTTTCCAAACGGTACTTATCTGCAACCGTAATCTCTCCGTCGTCATTACGGTCTACATATTCGTCCTCGATAGGATTACCTTCTGTATCATAAACTTGCTCAAATACATAAAAGCTATTCAATGGGAAACCAACGCTAAGAATTTGGATATTATTTCCGACACCTCCAGCGATTCCTCCTGTTTGAATACCTTGAAAATCATCATTGTCAACTAGTGTCAATTGAGTAATCTCATTTCTGTTGTAAGCAACGTTAGCACCAATATTCCATGTGAAATCTTCCCCTTTTACAGGAACACCAGATAGGGCTAATTCGATACCGTCATTCTGTAGACTACCTACGTTGGTAACGATTCTATTTCTAAAATTAGTACCAGCGGGAACAGGAGTTTCATTTAATAAGTCTGTCGAAATACGACGATACAAGTCAAATGAACCCGATAATCTATCTCCTTTTAAAGTGAAATCAATACCTGCATTATAAGTTGTCGTTTCCTCCCATTTTATATTTGCATCATAAGCGTCTGGACGCAAAGTTGTATAGAAAGTATTTCCAAATTGATACTGTGCTGTTTCCTCACTAATAGTGTAAGCACTCAAATAAGCATAAGATCTATCACGCCCCAGATTTTCTTGTCCCGTAATACCAAAACCTAAACGCACTTTTAAATTAGAAAAAGGCGTTTCATTTTGAGAATTTAATACTTTAAAGGCAACAGCACCAGCAGGGAACAGACCCCAACGATTTTCTGGCGCAAAACGAGAAGAACCATCTCTACGCAAAGTTGCAGTTAAAAATACACGGTCAAAAAGATTGTAATTTACACGACTGTACAAAGAAGCCAATACATTTTCAGCTCCTCCATTGATGACTGTAGTATCGCCAGCAGTATTGATATTTGTTGCACCTGACTGAAATTCAAAAGCTTGGTAAGAATAACCACCTAAGATTTCAACTTCAGTATTGTTGTCAAATTCTTTCTTGTAATCTAAGTAAAACTCCAACAAACGGTTTTTGTTGATTTCATCGTACTTATTGTTTTCTCCTCCTTTGCCTGGTAGTGGATTGTATGCAAAACCAGCAAGACTATCAACCATTACGGTTCCTTCTCCTTTGGAGTAGTCGTAGCTTAAGTTTAAGTTTGCACGCAATTCTGGTAAGAATCCAAAGCGATAATCAGTTGAACCACTGATTAAGTGTCTTTGAACATTCGAGATATCTTGTCTCTGTTCTAACTGTGCTACGGGATTTGCAGTTGCGATAGAGATTGGTAAACCACTATTGTCCGTCCAAGTAAAGTAGCCACCATAAGGACTGTTCTCATCCAAGACTGGTTGAGTCGGGTCAAAAGACGTTGCGCCACCAATCGCACCGCGATTAGCAAAGGCGTTTTGATTGAAAGTACTTTTGTGGTTGATATTAAATTGTAAACGATTGTTTAAAAACTTAGGAGACAAGTTCAATGCAACTGACTGACGCGTGAATCTATCCGTCTTCAAAACACCGTTTTTATCTGTAAATCCTAAAGAAACACGATAAGGCAAGTCTTTTACACCACCGCCAAAGTTAATATTATGGTCTTGTCCAACAGCTTGTTGGTATATTTCGTCTTGCCAATTTGTGTTTTCAGTTCCTAAGTCTTCTAAGTCTGCTTCAGTGATATTTGGGTCAGTATCTACACGTCCTCTTACCAACTCTCGAAAAGCATCACCCGTATATACTTCTGGTCTGCCAATCGTGTTACTGAAAGAAACATTACCACTGTAATTTACAGCTAGTTTTCCTCCCGAAGCACCTTTCTTAGTTGTAATTAAGATAACACCATTTGAGGCACGAGAACCATAAATAGCTGTTGCCGATGCATCTTTTAATACCGTCATCGTTTCAATATCTGCAGGGTTGACTACGTTTAAGAAATTACGAGAACCTCCGATATTTTTACTTTCAATTGGAACACCGTCAATGACAATGAGCGGGTCGTTAATAGCACCACCAACTCCTAATGAAGAACCTCCACGGATACGAATTTGTGCTCCACCACCAGGGTCTGCCGATGTCGTGATATTTACACCTGCTATTTTACCGTTCAATAATTCCTGAGGACCTGTAATCGCCCCTCTATTAAAGTCCTCAGACCCAACAGAAGCAATAGAACCCGTAGCATCTTCCCGCTTCACGGTACCATATCCAATCACAACGACCTCATCCAAAATCGTCCCAGCACTCATCTGCACATCTAAAATATTAGAAGCACCAACTTCAACCGTTTGGACAGCATAACCTGTATAAGAAAACTCAATTTCTTTGACTTTTTCTGATAGTTTGAGGGAGTAAGCTCCGTCAAAATCCGTACTCGTCCCCGTTGCGGTTCCTTTCGCGATGATGTTGACACCTATGAGTGTTTCACCCGTTTCGGTATCGGTTACAGTACCAGTGATTGTCCTTTGTGCTGACAGGATGCCAGGCAGGACTAGAAAAGCTGCAAGCAGCCAGAAAGTTTGTTTAAATTTTATCATACTAATTCAGTTTTACAGTAAGAAATTTCTTTTTTGATAGTTTTGCGTAGAAGTTGGTTGTGAGAAATTTTCTGAAGTGAGAAGTTGTTTGAGTAATGGGATTGCAAAATAAGCTTCTAAATACAAACGAAAAAATTCTTGTTTGCGCTTCTTGTGTAGCACCTCAAAAGTAGAAATAATATCTGATTTTGGAAAACATTGTAGGTCTTATACTTGCTCTAATTTTTCGTTTTCCAACTTTTGTATATTTTTACCGCATGAAAAACATAATAGCCATCTCCTTCTTCTCCATTTTCCTATTCCTCACCAGTTGCAAACAAACTCCTGACTTCACTGAAAAGTTAGACGAAATGGAAGCCGAACTTATTATTGCTAAACAAGAACTAGCAGACCTCAAAGCTGAAAATGCGGCTAACCCCGCTGGTAGTCTTGTTCATGTTGTCTATCTTAATCTAAAGGATGATTTGAAGGAAGAAGATAAAACAGAAATAGTCGCTGCAATTGATGATTTGGCGAGAATAGAGGAGGTAAATGAATTAGAAATTGGCGACTTTGCAAACTTGGGTGATGCTCGTGCATTATCGGATTTGGAAATGGTATTTCGGATGAGCTTTACCAGTAAACAGGCTTATGAGATATATCAAGCGCATCCGATTCATTCACAATTAAAAATCATTATTAAGCCTTATTTGGCTGGACCACCGGTGACTTATGATTATATTCGAAAGGAAGGGTAGGGGAAATAATTTTGAGTGTAGAAGATTAAAAAAAGAAAGCCTGAACTCCATATGGAATTCAGGCTTTCTTGTAAAGTACATATTATGTTATTGCTTAAGGATTTTTCCTCATAATAGAAACGCCTTGCACAGCGCAATCATTCGTCGGACAATTTACCCGTAACAAATAATCTTCTACTTCACCGTC
>CALDUB010000363.1 GCA_937923465.1 uncultured Saprospiraceae bacterium | reverse complement strand
GTCATAAAGTTCTCTTGGTTTGTTATCCTTTCTTTTTAGTCGATTAAAAGATAACAAAAACTGGGAGAACTTTTTTTTTAATTTTGAACAGCCTATGTCCGACGTCTTTCTCCTACAACGACTTCTCAGCAATCTTCTTATTCAATCTCGCCGCTTTCCCTCCAGCTTCTAATGCTTTTTGCCACTGAACGACCGCATTTTCAGGGTCTCCACTTTTCAAAAGTGCATCACCATAATTTTCTAGAATGATTGGGTCTGCATATTTCATATTAGTAGTGGCTTTTGAATACCAATCAATTGATTTCTTATATTCTTCTTTGGCATAAAAAACCATAGCAAAAGCTGCTTGGTAATCCGCATTATTGGGAGCGATTTCGTTAGCTTTTGTAGTTATTTTTTCAGCCTGAACTAAATTTACACCACGCACGCCTAAAAAGTATCCATAACGGGCCAAACCTTCCGCGCCCAGTTTATTCATGTCTATCGCCTTCTGAAAGCTTTCATCAGACTTCAATGGCTTTTTCAAATAATGATACTGCTCTCCCATTTCCAAAAGAATGTTATATTCTAATGGCGGATTATCAAAAGACATCATTTTTGCTTGTTGTAAGGCATTGAGTGCATCCGCATGTTTTCCTGTACGACCATAAGCAATCGCATTACTCAAATGAATACTAGCTTGATTTGGAAATACATCTAAAGCATCTTCCGAACGCGAAAGTAATTTCTTCCAGTCTTTGGTGTCTTTGATAGCACTTAAATACTGTTCCCATACCAAAAGAACCGTTTCATTACGTTGAATTGTCTGTTCATATTTTTCAATTGCCTCCTTTTTTCTTCCAGTATAATAGTATAAATCTCCAGCAATACTATAAGCCTTCGCGTCATCGTGTACTTCCTCCATGATTGTAGACAACTCTAATAACTGGTCTGCCATGGCAGTATTATTTTCATTGGCTACTTTCTGAATTAATGGGATAATCTGCGCAATCTTTGCATCAACAGCTAAGTCTACATTACTAAAAGGTACTTTTAAAGACTCAATATAATCCGCGTCATCTCCGTCAGATTTCTTGTCTTCTGCCAGAGCGACCATTGCTTCTGTGTCGTTTGGATTTTGCGTCAAAATGTATTCATATACTTTTTTCGCCTTCCCTTTTTCGTCGTTAGACTCATAAAATCCTGCTAGAAAATGACGATAATCTAAATCAGAAGGATAAATTTCAATCAATTTCACGATTTCTCTCTCTGCTTTCTTCTTATCTCCCAATCCTAGAAACAAGGTATGTTTTCTACGAGATAACTCTTCATTAACACCAATACGCTCTTCTAAATTTTCGTAAATTTTCAATGCTTTATTGGGTTCATTTGCGCGCACTAAAAAATAAGCCTGTTTGTAATAGTAATAAGAGTTATTTGGTTTTAGTCTGGTCAAAGTCGCATAAGTCTCCGCCGCCATTTTATCATCTCCTATTTTTTGATACAAATCCCCTAATTGTTTGTGATACCATTCATTCGTTGACTCTGCTGCAACTGCTGCTTTTGCTGCTTTCACGGCAGCTTCATTATCATCTTTCGCGTCGTAAATACGTGACAATTCAAACTGCACAGCGCCAACTGCCTCTGGTGCTTTCAACAATTCCTTATATATCGCAATAGCTTCCTCGACTTTACCTTTGGTGTATAAACCACCTGCTTCGATAAAACTTGCCTGAATTTGAAAATCTGCCTCTGACTGGCGATTATCTACCTGCGCCGAAGCAAAAGTAGCCATGCAAATTAAAGAAAAAAGAAGGAAGTATTTTTTTGTATTAATCATTTTTGACTTTTTGTCAATAAAATAAAAAGGGACAGTTAAAACATCCCGCTCCAAAATTATACAATTTTTTCACGAACTTGTTTCATCTGTCCCTTAGTGCGTTGCTTTTAAAAGCAATTAACACTCTGTCCTTGGGAGGATTGTCTTAGTAGTTTTCGTCAATACCGACAAAAAATAGAGAGTTCTTAAAAATAAGAATTTTAAGACTTTCGATATACAAACACAGTTAAGTGAATTGCCTTTATTCAAAATTCTTCATTCAAAATTACCTCTTAGTGTTTCATCGGATTGACACGCAATAAATACAAGTTACCGATAATTAAAAAATCTTACTGTAGTTGAACATTACGTTCTTCTACCATTTTACGAATATTAATTAAAGCGTAACGCATACGCCCCAATGCAGTATTGATACTAACACGTGTCAAAGCTGCGATTTCTTTAAAACTCATATCCGCATAGTGACGTAAGATAACTACTTCACGTTGCTCCTCTGGCAATTCATCCACCAACTTGCGAATACGCATGTGTGTCTGAGAGCGCATAATTTGCTGCTCACCATTAAGGTCATTTGATTTTAAAACGTCGAAAATATCGAATTCGTCCGTTGGTTGGAGAGTTGGACGACGTTTATTGCGGCGGAAGTTATCAACACACAGATTGTACGCAATACGCATCACCCACTGGCTAAATTTGCCTTCGTGGTTGTACTTACCATTGCGCAAAGTATTGATTACTTTGATGAATACCTCTTGGAAAATATCCTCCGCCTTAGCGTCATCTTTGACGAAAAGATAGATAGAAGTATAAATTTTGTTTTTGTAGCGAGAAAGTAATTCTTCGAAAGCCTTCTCGTTTCCATCGATGTACATATTGATTAATGTACTGTCGTCTTGTTTACGTACAGCAGTAGCTGTATTAAGCGTAGTAACTTGCATAACTAAAACCTTTTTACGGTAAAAAAATATCGGTAAAAAAAAATTAAAGTGTAAAAGTTATTGCTTATATTGTTACGTATTTTATTAGAAACGAAAGTTTGAAGAAATTCGAAATTTGACTTACAGAGTTTTGTAAGGTCGAAAAATTTCGAAAGAAAATTTAGATTTCAGACATTAATCCGAAATTGCTTATCAAATATAGAGTATTTATCTTGATATATGGTTAAAAACGTTTTCGTTAACATTAAATTAACCCATAAAAAACAATATTCTCATCTTGTTGAAGCAAATGTATAACCTTTGACTCTAAGAATCAAAATTCATTTGCGTTTTTTTTATATTTATGCAAATATCAATCCAAAAGAAGGCACATCTAATCGACGTTTCAAACTTTAAAAGGTTACTCACTTAATACTTCTAGACTCCAAGCTTCTGGTTTTTCAGCTAATAAAGACTTAGTATTTGGCCATATACCTCCAAACAATTTAGATTTCCGATAAGCATTTAGGTCTTCTTCTCTTTCCCAAAAACTATATGTAAAAAAAGTATTTGGATTTTTGACATCGCGCCATAGTTCTAAGTGCTTGCAACCTGCACGTGCTAATATCTTTGGTTTTGAACTTTCGAAAATGGGTATAAACTTGTGTGTCTCTTCTGGACGAAAGGTGAGTTTGACGATTCTTTTTATCATTAGCTTATTGTATCGCGGTCGTTCTACGCCGCTTAAGTATCACGCCCGTTCCACGGCGTGACTGTGTGATATCTTCACGCCGTGGAACGGGCGTTATACTTCGCGGTAAGATAAAAAAATTGCCGCATTCCTGGGGGAGAATACGGCAATTGGTTTTAATAACAATGTCGGGAAATTTCAATTTTTCATTTTTCTTATTGCAAACTAAATCCATTAACATGCTGTGCATGTGTACGTGGATTTGTAATCGTATCCAAATCCAAAGTTGCATTCTCAAACTGCATCGCGTAAATTCTACGTTCACGCGCGCGGTCTAATTTAGATTTACTTTTCATTTTCAAACCTAAAAATCGTCCAATTCCACTAATGCTCAATAAAGATTTCTTAGCAGTTTGGACAGCGTTTTCATCGCGGTTATTTATTAAATCAACAGTCAATTTTAATTTTGCTTTTTTTAATATAGTCATGGTCGGGTGTATTTTTTGTTTCTTAAAAAACATAATTGGTGATACAGAAAAAATAAAAATCTAAGAGGGGTAATTAAGTTTAGCTTTTTTTTCTTCTGTATCGCATTTTTTTTTAGAAACGTTTAAAGTCAATCGGGTTGTTTTCAATCGGGTAATTTCTGGTTTCTTTGAGTGTTATTATATAGATGTTGTTAAAACCGAAATGGCTGCATGGATGTTGTATGAATTTTCTAAAAAATTTGTTAAAGTCTATTAATATACATTTTTTCAACAACGATACTGAGACTTTTAATGCTTTTCTTCGTCTTAATGCACTTATGCGAACTATTGTTCGGTCTATTTAATAGGTAGATGCATTTTTTTTGCCTTACCCCTACTCTATTTACATATCTATATTCGATAAGACGGAGAGCCGACAAAATAGGTTGGGTTCTCTAGTATTACTTTTGTATTAGGATTCGATTTCGTAAAACCATTCATTTTCGGATAAAACTATATTTAGTTTATAATCGTTAGAATTAAGGTACAAAGACAATTGGCAATTGATTTGCTCTTTTTCAAAATGCAAAAAGATTTATCTTTGCGCCCCGTTCACTCAAATGTTGTTTGGGTGAAAATAAATAGGTTTAAAAACATTCATACTCAAACAGAGTTAAGCATATAGTAATTCAAGATTATTGATGCTTAGATGGATTTTGAGCATGTATGAAAAATTAGATTTTAATGATAGAAACGGATATTCTTATAGTAGGTGCAGGACCATGTGGTCTGTTCACAGTTTTTGAAGCAGGTTTATTAAAGTTGCGTTGTCATTTAATTGATAGTTTACCTCAACCAGGAGGACAGCTGACGGAGATATATCCGAAAAAACCTATCTACGATATTCCCGGCTATCCGTCTGTCTTGGCGGGTGAGCTAGTAGATAATTTAATGGAACAAATCGCACCTTTTAAGCCAGGTTTCACTTTGGGAGAACGTGCCGAGTCTATTGAAAAAATGGAAGACGGTCGTTTTAAATTAACTTCTAGTCGTGGTACCGTTCATGCTGCGCCAGTTATTTTTATTGCTGGAGGCTTAGGATGTTTCGAGCCACGTAAACCACCTATTGGTAATATCACAGACTTTGAAGATAAAGGTGTAGAGTACATTATCAAAGACCCTGAATTTTACCGTGATAAAAATGTAGTCATTGCAGGTGGTGGTGACTCTGCTTTAGATTGGACGATTTTCTTGGCTGATGTAGCAAGTGATGTCTCTTTGGTTCACCGTCGGACAAGTTTCCGTGGTGCATTAGACAGTGTAGAGAAAGTAATGGAATTAGCAGAAAGTGGTAAGATTAAGTTGATTACGGAAGGTCAAGTTACTGGTCTAAATGGTAATGGCAAGTTGAACGAAGTCGTTATTAAGCACAAGACACAAGGTGAAATCACGAAAAAAACAGACCATTTCATTCCTCTTTTTGGTCTAGCGCCAAAGTTGGGACCAATAGCAGAATGGGGTTTAAATATCACAAAAAATGCCATTGAAGTAGATACTACTGATTATTCTACGAATGTACCTGGAGTGTTTGCCATTGGTGATATTAATACTTACACAGGCAAATTGAAATTAATCTTGTGTGGTTTCCACGAAGCTACAATGGCTGTTCAATCTGCATTTAAAATTATTCATCCAGACCAAAAGTTATCGTTTAAATATACGACGGTGGCGGGAGTTAATGGATTTGAAGGATAAAATTTCAACAATGAACTATGAACGGTTTAACTATAAACTATGTCTCAGTAAAGTGTTTTTGATGAGACGTGGTTCATAGTTAATTCGTTCATAGTTCATAGTTCTATAAGAATTATGGTAAAAATAACTGTCATAGACCGCGAAGACAAACCGCATGTATTAGACGCGCCAACAGACATGAGTATGAATCTCATGGAGCTGTGTAAAGCTTACGAACTTCCTGTAGAAGGAACTTGTGGAGGCATGGCTTTATGTTCGACTTGTCACTGCTATGTTCAAAATGATATTGAGCTTCCTGAACCTTCTGAAGATGAAGAAGACATGCTAGACCAAGCGTTCTTTGTAGAGGACAATTCTCGTCTGGGTTGTCAATTAAGATTGACAGATGAACTAGATGGCTTAGTAGTAAAGTTGGCACCAACAGCAGGTTAATAGAGTTAAGGGGTTGAGAGTTTGCCAAGTATAGCTTACCTTTGCACTCCGAAACAGAAAAAAGATAAAATGATGAGAATTTAGAACGAAGGCTGTCCTGCTAACTTTCATATTTTCTCGTTTAAAATTAAATATAATGGCGATTATTATTACAGATGAATGTATCAACTGCGGCGCGTGTGAACCAGAATGCCCAAACAACGCTATCTACGAAGGTGGTATAGAGTGGGCAATGGAAGAAGGGACAACAGTAACAGGAGATTATACCTTAGAAACGGGTGCTTCAGTTTCTGTTTCAGATAAATTGGAGCCTGTAGAAGACGATTATTACTACATCGTACCAGATAAGTGTACAGAGTGTAAAGGATTTCACGAAGAACCACAATGTGCGGCAGTTTGTCCAGTAGATTGTTGTGTTCCTGACCCTGACCGCGAGGAATCAGAAGATGTTTTATTGGCACGTCAAGCACGTCTACACGCTTAATTATTTATTTTGTTGACAAAATAATAAAAAAGCCATTTGCTGTTCATTCGGCAAATGGCTTTTTTGTATACCGTATCCCGAAACTCCGTTTCGGGCACTAACTCAAAAAATCGAAACAGGAATTTCGAGATACAATCAAGTCGAAACGGAGTTTCGGGATACATTTATACCATGAAATCAAGGCTATTATTTTTCACTTTACTTCTTTTCTTTTCTTGTAATAACACATCAATAAACATGCAAACACCAGAAAATTTCTCTTGGCAAGGTCATCGTGGGGCTCGTGGGTTGATGCCCGAAAATACTATTCCTGCATTTAAAAAAGCTATGGATTTGGGAATGGGTACTTTAGAATTAGATATTGCCGTAAGTGCCGATAAGCATATCATCGTATCACATGAACCTTGGATGTCTGCCGAGATTTGCTTAGATAAAGACGGCAAGGAAATGTCAGAGGAGAAAGGTGAAAGTCTACGGATTTATGAGATGACTTTGGAAGAAATAGCACTCCATGATTGTGGTACAAAAATTCATTCTCGTTTTCCAGAGCAAGAAAAAATAGCTGTAAGCAAACCAAGTCTAAAAGACATGGTGACAGCGGTAGAAGCCTATGCCAAGGAGAAAAATTATCCTTTACCATTCTATAACATTGAGATAAAAAGTGAACCAGACTATGACGGAGTTCTCTCCCCTCCTATCGCCGATTTTGTAAATTTAACGATTACAGAAATTACCAGTTTAGGAATAAAAGATAGAACTAACCTTCAATCTTTCGACTTGCGTGCCTTAGAAGAAATACATAAGCAAGCTCCAGAGATTACGGTCGCTTATCTGGTTGAATTGGTATTTAATGCGCCTTATGCGTTGAGAAAATTATCTTTCAAACCTGAGATTTATAGTCCTTCTTACAAATTAGTGAATAAGTCAATGATGCGAGCCATGAAAAAAAGAGATATAAAAGTTATTCCTTGGACAGTGAATGAAACAGAGGACATGCAAGAACTAATAAACTTGGGTGTGGACGGTATTATTACTGATTATCCAAATCGGATACCTAAATAATCTACGCGTTTCGCTTCAAATAAAGTTTCAAAAATCAACAAATGCACGAAATACTCGACGACGAGAATATTAAAAAACGCCCTTCAGCCGAAAATATACGCTTCGCAGGTTTCTGGGTACGCGTAGCAGCCAGTGTACTAGACTCTCTTATTCTGATGCCCGCACTTTTTTTAGGTGTGTATAATATGATGGCTTGGAAAAGTTTGCCCTTGTACTTCATTTTACAAATAGCGGTCTTACTATACAAGCCATGGATGGAAGCGGAATATGGCGCTACTCTAGGGAAAATGATAACCAAAATAAAAGTAGTAACAACTGATTATCAAGATATTAACTTACAACAATCCTTAAATCGTTATGCTTTTTATTTCGCCAATTCTTTCATGGGACTCATCGGCGGCTTTATGCTTTTTATGCAAGAAGAATTTGCAACACTAACAGACTTTTATGACATAGCAGAACTACAAGCACAAATAGGAACACCTGAAATTGACCAATTTTTAGGGCTATTGATTTTTGTCTCTTGTATTTTTTGTGCAGCCGACCCTTTAAAGCAAACATTACACGACAAAATGGCAAAAACTTACGTCGTCAATGCAGAAGATTTAAAATAATTTAAAACATATAACAAATAATAGACATATTTAAATTATCTTTGCGCCATAATTAAAACCCTTTCCTTTTGAAAACTATTCATCGGTGATATTTTACCCTTTTCATGGAGTTGTAAATAAATAATCTACCCAATATTAATAGGATTATTTATCGTCAACACCTATAACCGATTTTTTCATTTTTTTAACAAATTATAACCATGCAAAAACTTATCCTCCCAAAAGTTGCACTTGTGCAACTCTTAATCTTGTGTGCATTTTCTCTGTCTGCACAAATTATTACGAACGATTACATCTTTACACAACAACTTGATTTCTATTACGAAATTGAAAATGGTGAAGTATCAGACCTAGCAATGGACTGGTTAGAAATCGAATCAGACTTCTCTGCTGTTCCTCCTTTTGATTTTAATGTTTATGGCAAACCTGTCTATGGTTTGACTTCTTACTTTACTCCTTCTCTATTGTACTTTGTACCAGAAGATGATACAGATACGGAATTACCGTTTTTTGTACCTTTTGGAAGTCCTCAATTACAAAATCGCGGAATGGCTGCGGGCAGTAATGAGATGTCTGACATCAGTACACTTGTAGAAGGTGAAGTTGGAGAACGCATCATGAAAATTCAGTACAGTAATGCTGGTTTTGCTAATGAAATTGATTCTCTTGGAGTGTCTAATGATTATGTCAATTTCCAATTGTGGCTACATGAATCTAATAATGCGATTGAGATTCACTACGGCAATTACTTAGTGACAAATGAAGCTATTTCTTTTGACGGTGCTACTGGTCCTTCTTTTGGATTATTTATGATTGAAGAAACAAATTTGGACAATGGAAATCCTGATATTGCTGTTTTTTTAGAAAATGACCCAATGAGTCCAGACTTGATGCGTGAAACCGAAAACGTTGAAGAACGTGCTTTGATAGGTATGCCACCAACGGGTATGATTTATACTTTGACGCCTGTAGCAGATACGACAGAAATGACAAATGCTACGGAGATTCTCTGGTTAGAAGGTGTTGATGTTTTTCCTAATCCAACGGCAGATGTATTGCAGGTTAAAGTTCAAAACCAACAACTTATCGGTGCAAACTATACTTTAACAGATGCAAATGGTAGATTAATCACTAAAGGAAATACACAAGAAAGTACAGAAATCAGCTTACAAAACTTAGCTTCAGGTACTTACTTTTTGAAAATGCAAAAAGATAATACTGGAGTTATTAAGAGAATTATAAAGCAGTAGAAGAGTTGTAATATTTAAAAAAATAAGAGTTGTATCGTTATCGTAACTATACAACTCTTATTTTTTATAGCTATAAATTTACTTTTTAGCAGTAATTATCTCTGGCATCGTATACGGCAACAAAGTTGGTATTGGTAAACGTTTAGACCATATCATTCCAGGCTGTACCAACTGTATCTGCGCCGCAGAAAATCCCACTTTCTTATCACTATCTTCTTCGTCCTCATATTCATAGGCACTCAAAACAGAACAATCCACATCGAAAACATGAATGTCAACTAAAGACTCTCCCGTCACTTTTACAGGCAATTCTCTTGGGATATCTTCTGCATAGTAGCGGCGCGAACGACTATTCACAACATTTCCGTCTGGTAGCAAATATGTCATATAAGGTGACGTCACATTAGAGCTGGTAGGTGCCGTGTAAAAAATAAGTTGTACCTGTGAAGCATCTTTTGGATTAATAAAACAATCACCATACGCGTCTAATCTTTCACAAATCGAACAAGTCCGATTATTCATAATCAAAGCATCATTCGAAGCTATTTTTAAAGTAATTTTCTCAATCATGGCAGTATCTAGATGACTACCGATAAGAATACCCTCCGTATCTCCAAGCATTTTAAAACTGGTATCAACCTGCATCACGAGGAAAGAAGTATCTCTTTCGTTATTGGTATTCAGTGGAAAAAGAGGCTGTTTAATTTGTGCTTTTACACGTCTAAATGCAACATCCAAAGTATCAGGATGGTCAAGGTCTATGACATGTGTTTCCACAAAGGATTTTACTTTCTCAAAGTTTTTCGGTGGATGTGTCAAGATGATAAAAGTCGTGTCTCGACTTTCAGATGACACCAGACTGCTGATGGACGTTACATCTTGATAGTTTTGGTAAACCGAAAAAAAGGACATTCCGGTGGCTGCGAATCCTGTTACCCACAGGAGGATTTGTTTAAAATTCATTGTTTTGTTTTTTTATCTCTCAGTAAAAAAAAGGATGAGTTTGACGGGCGTCAAAACTGTAGAAAAGTCGTTATTTTGCAAGGCTAAATTAGTCATTAGTAGCTCTCTCCAACTACTAATTGATGAATCAAATATATGGAATTATTATTAAATATTATAATCAAAAAAGCCATTTCCTGATAGGAAATGGCTTTTTCAAATTATAATATTCGAGTTATTATTCTTTATTCTTTGTAGAATGGCAACTTGACAATCTCTGCCTCCAATTGCTTTTTACCTGCCTGATAATAGATTTTCGTCCCAACTTTAGCCATAGACTTAGGAACATATCCCATACCGATTGGCTTATCTAAACAAGGCGACTGTGTCCCAGAAGTCACCTCTCCTATCTCAAATCCTTCTGCATCTACCAATGCATAACCGTGACGCGGTACACGACGTTCGTTAGTAGTGAATGCTACCAACTTACGCTCAACCCCTTCTGCCCGTTGCTTGATGAAAATATCTTTAGAAGTAAAATCTGCTTCTATTTTTGTCTTCGTTATCCACCCCAAACCTGCTTCGATAGGAGAAGTAGAGTCATTGATATCATTTCCGTACAAACAGAACCCCATTTCTAGACGCAAAGTATCACGCGCGCCCAATCCTGTAGGTTTGATGCCAAATTCTTCGCCAGCATCCATGATTTTGTCCCACATTTCAACGACATCACTGTTGTTAAAATACAATTCAAATCCTCCAGAACCAGTATAACCTGTAGCCGAGATAACGACATTTTTAACACCAGCAAAAGTACCTTTGACAAAGTTGTAGTACTTGATTTCTGACAAATTAACATCCGTCAGTTTTTGCAGTGTTTCAACCGCTTTTGGTCCTTGAACAGCTAAGAGT
This sequence comes from uncultured Saprospiraceae bacterium, assembly GCA_937923465.1. Lineage (GTDB taxonomy): Bacteria > Bacteroidota > Bacteroidia > Chitinophagales > Saprospiraceae > JAHDCG01. The sequence goes on along the minus strand of CALDUB010000363.1, from coordinate 1,522 downwards.
GCAGACGAATCAGAGATGTCTATCATCTTTGCATCAAAAGTATTGTGAGACTTAATCCAATTCCAGTCTTTCTCAATATTCGAAGCATTTACGACCAACATGTAAGTGCGTTCGCCTTCACTGCAGTTTTCCTCTGGCATTCGATAAATCAATAAGTCATCTACGATACCACCTTCAGCATTAGGCAAACAAGAATACTGCGCATCTCCAATTTCTAACTTAGAAGCATCATTAGATGTGACACTTTGTATCAACTCCATTGCCTCTTTTCCACGAATGATGAACTCGCCCATATGCGATACATCAAACATGCCGACAGCTTCTCGAACAGCCATATGCTCTTCGTTAATGTTGGTGTAAACAATAGGCATATTGTAGCCTGCAAATTCTGCCATTTTAGCACCAAGTGCTAAGTGACGTTCTGTTAGTGGTGTATTTTTCATTTTTTGATTTTATTTTTAAACTTGGTTAGAGTCTTTTTAAAACGATTATCTTATTGCAATGTAACTTCCTGCATTACATCTGCCGTAGTTATCTGATGTACAACATCCATACCTTCTACTACTTTTGCAAAAATAGTATATTTCCCGTCTAAGTGAAGCGTTGGTGAATGTGTAATAAAAAACTGCGTTCCTTCAGTATCTTTTCCCGCAGAAGCCATTCCGACATAACCTTCGTTATCATAGTGCTTATTAGTAAACTCTGAACGAATAGTATAATCTAATCCTCCATAACCATCGCCACGAGGACAGCCACCTTGTATGACAAAATTAGGGACAACGCGATGGAAATTCTTATTGTTAAAAAAGCCCTGCTTTGTCAGTTTTGCAAAATTTGTCACACTACCAGGTGCTTCATTTTTCAATAATTCTAACGTAATATCTCCTTTTGAAGTTTTGATAATTGCTTGACCTTCATTCGGTAAATTATTAAAAACAACCCACTCCGTCGGATGATTATAATCAACTTTTCTAGGAGTAAACTTTTCTTCTTTAAAAAACTGAATCGTGTGTAATAGTTCGTTATACGTTTCGATTTGCTTTGGCAAGTCTAAATTTTTCAAAGCAAATTCCATAGCATTCATAGCTGTACTATCTACTGTTGCAGAAAAATCCAACTTATCTGTACGTAAAGTCCCTGCTCCTATCGCAATCATGCCTGCATCTCCATTTTGCATTGCTTCTGTAATGAAGCCTGTCATCTCTTTCATACGACGAAAATAGCTTGAGCCAAAATACTTAGCAAAATCATCCATCGTCAATATTTTATCCAAAGCCTCCATACTCGCAGTACGTATCACAGGCTTATCAGAAGAAAAAGCATTTTCTTTGATAAAACGATAATTGTATCCAAAATCCCCCATAGCGCGGATTGCCGCCGCCTTCTCATATGGATTTTCAGATTGTAAAAATTTCTGGCGCAGTTCGTAATTAATCGCCTCTAAAGACTTACCAAAATACTTTGGTGTATTCTTATTTGCCGCTTCATATAGTTTAATCTGCGTCTCCCAATTTAGATTAAT
>CALDUB010000362.1 GCA_937923465.1 uncultured Saprospiraceae bacterium | reverse complement strand
AATTCTATATGTGAGGACAATTTTCCGCCTATTTTCACTTTTAAAATCCTTAAAGACCGCAGGGTATTGGCGGTTTTAAAAGCCAAAATAAACGAAAAATATTCTCTCACATATAAAAATACTTAAACTCAAACAGCTTCTTAGAATAGGAGTAAAAAAAGGAGTCATTCCAAATTTTCAATACGAAAATTTGAGATGACTCCTTTTTTATTTACAATTTTTCTTCATGCCACGATGCGACTCAAAAAGTATATTAAATTAAAAGCTACCAAGCGTGTCGCCGCTCTGCGACTGCTAAAAGATTCATATATTTCACAATATAGCTTAATTATCATCTGAATAGGCACAGAGTGCCTTGCCGATTGGTAGATGTACATGTTCGATTAGCATTTTAAGCCGCAGAGCGGCGACACGAGAACATCTAAAAGACTACATTTTTATTTCAACTTAATTTTCCTTCCCCGCGCCCGTATAAAAGCCGTCCGCTCAGAAGCAATAATCACTCTGTCCTCCTCACAAAAATCAATGCTTTCATATTGAGTTGGAAAAATCCAAGCACTCACTTTATATCTTTTCATATCACCAGAAAGATAATTCTCTCCTTCAAAATTAGTGAATCTAAATATCGACGTTTTTGTAATGGGAAAAAAGCCTAGGAAACGTTTATAATGATAGGAGAGAAGTACAACCGTTTTGCCGTCTTGCGCTATTGCAGCAGATGTAACTACGCGCTTTTCTAAAAATTTATCTTCTAAAATTACAGCAGTTTGTCCACTTTTTTCGGCGGAGATACGATAATGCCTTGTGGTATAATTACCATTTCCGAGTCTACTTTTTGAGAAAAGATGTAGATAGTCATCCTTCCAAAAAAAGCCTTCTAAATCAAAGTTTTGCTTTGCTATATCTGTAGGAGGAAAGCTATTTTGGTCGGGTAAATTAAATCTGATGCTATCTAACTTGCTACTATTAGGATTGAAGACATAAATCGTCAAATCTTTCCGCCGATTCCGATTATTTCCAAAATCGCCAATGTATAAATTCCCTTTTGTATCATAAGTTAAGTCTTCCCAATCTCGATTTAGAGTATTTGGAACAATTTGACTTTTCAGAACTTTACCGTCTGCATTGGAGAGGAAAAGGGTAGGAGAATTACCGCCGTCATTGAGCCACCAAATGGAGTCTTGGCTATAATAAACAATACCAGATGCCTCGTTCAAAGCATCTGGTAGTTTAAATTTTTCTTTTCCTTGCGCAAAGGAAGCGACAGAAAAAAAAAGTAGCAAAAGTGTATAGAATAAAGATGTATTGGAAGTCGTCATGCTGCAAAATTAACAACTTCACAGCAATATTCTCCTCTAGTTACCAATATTTTCTTGGTCTCGCGAAAGAAATTGGTCTAAGACCTCCTCCAATTGTTTTGCATCAATTTTTTTAGAGATTATCTCTTTCTTAGAGTCCAAAACATAAATTTGCGGTGTAGAGCGAATGTCATAAACCAATTTATATTTACTACGGTGGTATGGGTCTACAGTATTTAACCAAACGCCAATTTCCTTCTCTTCGATAAAGTCCCAGCAATTTTGTACTTCTTTCATGAAACGGGTACAAACTGCCACGATTTCAACGCCTTTCTCTTTATATTCTGCGTAAAACTCTAACAATTTCGGCATTGCTTTTTTACAGTGACCACACTCTGGGTCCCAGAAAATCAAAACAGTATAAGGACTTTCAACACCATGCAAAGTCATTTTTGTACCGTCTTGAGTCTCCATACTAATGTCTGGAGCGATTTTGCCAATAAGAAGCGGCTTTAGAGTCTTTGCATTCTTGATAATCTTCTCCAATTGTTCTTCATCCGTCCAAGTTGCCTTACCTGTCATGTAGTATTCTTCAACCAAAGCAACATAGATAGCATCAAATCCAACAATTTTAGATTTCGCATACTCTCCTAAGTAGTGCACTAAATAATACTTAAAATTATCTGGTGCAGGCTCCATTTTATTTAAAATATAAAACAGAGACTTCGCGATACTATCAGGATGCTGAACCGTCAGTTTTTCAATGTAATGATTGACACGTTGGAATAAAAACGGCATACGTAAAAAACGCGGGTCAGCTAGGTCGATATTGTCGAAATAATGCTCGCGTGTCCACTGCCATTGTAAGTATTGCGTGTCTTTATCGTCCTTGCCTTTGATTTCGGGCATTTCAGGACTTTGATTGGCTTTGATGATAGCCGCTGTCAAGGTTTTCGAATGGTCATTGATGATAGACTGCTGCTTTTTAGTGACAATATCATTCAATTTTTCCAACTTAGCTTGAATAGCTTCTTTCTTTTTTTCGTCCGTTTCGGCTTCTAATTCCTTACGATATTTATCCGAAAGAGGGCGTTGTTCTCCTAAAAAATTGAGATAGTCATAAAACAACTCATTATCAGGCGAACCTTTGATTTTCATTGTTTGTGCAGGCTCATCAGGATTGCATTCTATGCTGAAAAATTCTTCATTTTCATTGATTAAAATCTGGAAAAACTTATTTTCAGGAGGCATAACGATAAGATACATTCCTGGTTGCAGAGGCTCTTCGCCTGTAAAGGTATATGTACCCGTTTTGGTATCCAAGACTGCGGTATCTCGTAAATACTGCTTGTCCATCAGATAATTTGCGATACGAATCGTATCATTAGAATATCCTTCTAACTTAACAGTGATTTCATAGCCTTTCTGAGCCGAAAGCTGAAATGTAAAGGCAATAACTAAGGTGAAAATCGAAAGCAGTCTAAACATATGTGTTTTGCGTTGTGTGTTGAGAATTGAACCTGCGAGGGATGATTTTATTAAATGATGTATTAAAACTCGTATGATAGACTCCTTTAAAGTCCATTTTGTTACCATTAAACGTCGCAAATATTAAAAGAATTTTTGTACGCTTTTGTTTTATCAGAGTTGTTAATGTTTGTTTAACGATAAGAAGACGCGCCCAAGGCATTATTTTCATAAAATAGAGCAGAGTAGTGGGGTATGAACTTGAGAATGCACATAGCCCACTACTCGTAACCCGTTTACTCTTTAACCATGCCACCTTTCACGACCTCACCATTGTTATATTCATATTCCAAAACGACCTTTCCTTCTTCATTGTACTGTTTGAAAACGCCATGCTGAACACCATTTTTGTACTCTGCTTCTTTCTGTAGTTTATCGCTATTGTTGAAGTAAGAGCGGTACATTCCGTGCAGTTTTCCATTTTGGTAGGTAGACTTTTCAATTACTCTACCAAATTTATAAGTCGCATAATCACCATGTAGTTGATTATCCTTGTAGTTCGCCATTTTCTCTATTTGCCCGCGATTATTAAACTCCATATAAGGTCCGTCAAAGACTTCATTATCAAGCGTTACTACTTTTTTGGGTAGACCTTTTTCAGGATAATACTCTACAAGTACACCCGTATTTTGCCCATTAGTTATTTGCTTTCGTTCTGTAATCAAACCATTTGGGTCTGTTTTTTCGGCAATTTCGGCAGTGACAGCAGAGGTACTACCGTTTCCACAAGAAATTAGGAATAAAGCAAAAGAAAGTAAAAATATATTTTTCATTTTAAGTTAATTTTGAATGATTAAAACCTATTAATTTGTGAGAGAAGCGGTTTAAATTTAATGGTTCTCCGTCAAATCGTGTGAAAGTGACATGAAAAAAATAAAAAACTAAGGAACGGTGAAATAATAACTTATAACGGTTTGACAGAGAGTAAATCTTTTCAGTTTTCGCTTGAAAGAAGGATAATTGTTAATACTTTGACTGATTTCAAGTGGAAAATAGCTTGTCCCGAAGCAATCGGGAAGGAGATTTAATCCTGTCAAATGTTATAAGTTATTGTTTTAGCGTTCCTAAGTATTTATTTGATTTTAGCTTTTCATTTTTTTCCTGTCACACGATTTGACGGAGAACGAATTTAATTAGAACCGTTTCCGAAAACTGCAAATTTAATTCGTATGTTTTTTTTACCAAAGAATTAGACATAAAAAAAAGGACAACCGCTGGGGTTGCCCTTCTCTGGTTCAGGGATAGTAAATTTATGGAGCGAATCCATGTCTTACTTTTTGCCTGAATGACTACATTGTGTGAGGGTAGATTTATTCTTTAATGTGTTACTCGTGGAATTTTAATTTACTATTTCTTTTACATGACGCTTAATAATACTAATAAGCCTGAAATTGCGAAAGCGCCTAGTCCTATTAAAAGGTAATTTTCGCTTGTGTTCTTTTCTACTAAATTTACTGAACTGTTAGTGTTGATGTACTCCATGGGAAAACGGGATAATAATGTTAAGAAAGCTATGCCAAGTTGATACAATTAAGTTCAACGGTCTATTTTAACTTTCTTCAAATGGGATTAAAATACTCTCTCTAGTGCATGCAGGTACTATATTTCGCTAGCAAAGCTTTATTTTACTTATAAGAATCGAACTTTCGCCTTTGTTTGGGAAAAACAAAACCAAAATAGTAGGAACAGTTCTAATAAAGAATCTTCAAACTTTGAACAAAAGTAACCGACCGGTCACCTATTCTATTCAAAGTCATCTTATGACTTGTTTTAGAAAAATTTCTAGTAAATCCATTCTCACTGACTTGCATTAACAAATCAAGAAAACAAAAGAAAGTCTGTTAAAAACAAACTTACAGCCTATGCTTAGACAACACAGTTGTCTCGCGAATACAAAAAATCAGAAAATATACTTCAATGTAGGTTGTGTCGTAGTCCGTTGCTTCAGGAGCAAACGGTACCAATAGTGTTTCAAAATGTAATTTAAATTTCCCTTGAATCTAATCAAGTAGTTTCTCTCGTAATGTCTCTCCTGTCAGTTTGTCTCATGTAACGTCTGTATGCGTATGTGAGAAATTCACATTTTCTCTAATAACGCAGTGCAAATTTATTAATATATACTGACACAAACAAGAAATGTTGCAATAAATTTAATTTTTTAATATTTGTTAAATATTAAAAAATTAAGCAACCCATTGATAATCAGTCCATTGTAAATAAATTCATATTATATTTTATTTAATATGAATTAATTAATGAACTTTTTATGCACTAAAACTATCCTTACTAATCCTTACTTATGGCATTGGACTATAGCTCATGTGCAATATGTATGTACCAATATTCGAAATGTTCGGACCGTTCCATGAAACTAGACGATATAACTGGTCAATTATTTTTAGTAAATCACGAAAAAATAAAATTAAATCATCAGGGAACTTTTTAATGTCGAAAAGAGTTATACATTTGCAGAACGATTTTGGATTGAGGATAAATTTATTTATTTGAAAATCAAAATCTCTTATATTTTGAATAGATTAATAGTTTATGATGAAGATGCAAATTGCAAACGAGCAAATGCTTCATTCAAAATTTATAATTAAAACATTCAGAATTAAATAGGGGATGTATTGGAATCGACGGGATTGTTTGTTTTTCCGTAAGCACGTCCGAGCATGAGTACTTACTCGGTTAAAAAATAGTCATCAACCAATTTCAAATGGCAATACTTCGTATGCCATGGCGGCATAAGACTAGGTCTTAAGCTACCATTCCGCCCTGCACTTGATGCTCAATACACAGTGTAACGCGGATCAACAACCTTTTGAGCTAGTGGAGAGGTGGGCTTCGGCCTTGAAACGAAATTAAGAAGATAAGGTATAGCTTGGTCGGTGACGGAACCTAAACTATATTCGAAAATTCAATCTGTTACTAAGCGTGTAGAAAGCTGTTTTACGCTTTCTCCGGACCCGGGTTCGACTCCCGGCATCTCCACTCCGGAAAGGTTAAAGGCGATTTTCATTAATTTGAAAATCGCCTTTTTTAGTATCACGTCCGTTCCACGGCGTGTTTCTACATATGCACGGGGTAGAACCCACGTGCTACTACACACGCCGTGGAACGGGCGTGATACTGAACTGCTCCTGTATTATTCGCTCCAACCACTCCTTATCTACCTCATCAAAGCAATTTTCCTCCGTAGCATCCACATCAAAAACAGCAATTAATTCACCTTTTTCATTTTTGACAGGCACAACTATCTCAGACTGAGAATTAGGGTCACAAGAAATATGGTCCGCACCTTCTGCCAAATCATGCGTACGCGGCACCAATTGCGTTTTTTCCTCGCGCGCCGCCTTTCCACACACACCACGTGAATAATCAATAGATAGACAGCCCAAAGTCCCTTGATACGGTCCGACTATTAAACGACCATTGTCCACCATATAAAAACCTACCCAATAGAAATAGGGGAGATAGGTCTTCAACAGACAATTTATCGTAGACATTTTAAGAATGGTATTGGTTTCGCCTGCCAGGTTAGCATTTATTGCGAAATATGCCTCTTCGTATGCCGCTATTTTTTCGGCTTGATTGAGAGGCTTGGAAGGATTGATAAAGTAGGGCATTTCTGCGCTTGCAGCCATTTTGATTGATTATTTATTATTAGACTTGTTACCCTTATAAAACACTCTTCTGAAAATATCTTTTTCCGCTACTTTCCTTCAAAAAATAATTCAATAGAGGGACTATTCAAGAATTTTTTGAAGAAAATTAACGAAAAAATCTAAATTTCAGCAAAGCATTTTATAAAGGTAACAAGTCTATGTCTATTGATTACTATTTGGACTTCAGATAAATATTAAACAGTTAAAGCAGAGTCTAACGTCTAATATCTAACATCTTTCGTCCCACCTAATAATCAATAGACAATAACCAATAGACAATTAAAAAGTTGAAATAGTCTTCTCAATAATATCACAGCATTCGTGCAATTGCTCTTCGGTCATGACCAAAGGTGGCGCAAAACGAATGATGTTACCATGTGTTGGCTTTGCTAAAAGACCATTTTCCTTTAAGGCAACACAGATGTTCCAAGCCGTTTTACTCGTCTCTGTATCATTGATAACGATGGCATTTAGTAAACCTTTACCACGTACCAAGTTTACCAAATCAGACTTATCAACCATAGCTTGCATGCGCTCACGGAAAACATTTCCGAGGTGGCGTGCATTTGCCATAAGTTTCTCGTCTACGATAACTTCCAATGCCTCTTTTGCTACGGCACAAGCCAATGGATTACCTCCAAAAGTACTACCGTGTTGACCTGGATGAATAACCTCCATGATGTGGTCATCAGCCAAAACAGCCGCTACTGGATAGACACCACCAGAGATGGCTTTACCCAAAATCAAGATATCAGGACGGGTGTAAGTCGCCTCTTGACGCTCACATTTGCTTTGACAGTTACAGTCTCCACATACGCGCAACATGGCACCTGTACGCGCAATTCCTGTCTGAATTTCATCTGCAATAAACAACACATTGTGCTCTTTACACAAAGCTGCTGCCTTAGGAATAAAGTCTTCATCTGGAACGAAAACGCCCGCTTCCCCTTGGATTGGCTCTACCATGAAACCAGCAATTGTCGCTGCTTCTTTCTTCAAAATTTCTTCTAAAGCATCCAAATCATTGTATGGAATTGCTTGGAAACCTGGTGTATAAGGACCGAAATTTCCTTTCGCATCTGGGTCAGATGAGAATGAGATAATCGTTACCGTACGACCGTGGAAATTTTGACCACAAACGATAATTTTTGCCTCCCCATTTGGAATTCCTTTCTTTTCGTAACCCCACTTACGACAGATTTTGATAGCCGTCTCGACACCTTCTGCTCCCGTATTCATCGGCAATACTTTCTCAAAACCGAAGAACTCTGTTAGGTATTTTTCGTAAACGCCTAACTGGTCATTATAAAATGCACGAGAAGTCAAAGTTAATTTCTTTGCTTGTTCTGTCAATGCATTGATAATACGAGGGTGGCAGTGCCCTTGATTAACAGCAGAGTACGAAGAAAGAAAATCGTAATATTTTTTACCCTCTACGTCATAAACGAAAACACCTTCGCCACGAGCAAGGACAACAGGCAACGGATGGTAGTTGTGTGCACCGTATTTATCTTCCAATTCCATCAGGTCTTGGGAACTCAATTTTGTATCTTGTGAAATCATAATTTTGAACTTTATTTGGTAGTCTAAATATTGCTGCAAAAGTGCAAAAATTTAGCCGCATTTTTAGATTTCGTTTGTAAGATGTTGGCATATTGTCAGTTGAGTTTCTAATAATTAAATGGCTATCAGCCAATACAACCTAAAGATGGTCTGATTAATGGCATTAATTAAACAAAATGACATCTCAATCCTTATATTAGGAAGTAAGCAAAAAAACAATTCCGACTATTTATGGCAACTATAGAAATGAAAAAAGAATCAGCAATAAGTTCTGATTTTGCTAATGATACTGTTAAAGGTCTAGAGGCGAGTCCTAAGCGACTTTTTTCTAAGTATTTTTATGATAAGAAAGGAGACAAATTATTTCAAGATATAATGGCTATGCCAGAGTATTATCTCACTAATTGTGAATTTGAAATATTTGAAACACAGAAAGCCGAAATTCTTGAGTTTGCACGGCATTCAGATTTTGACTTGATTGAATTGGGCGCTGGAGATGGTACCAAAACTAAGGTTTTATTAGAATACTTGGTCTCACAAGATGCTGATTTTCAGTATCTTCCGATTGATATTTCTCAAAACGCACTGGACGGATTGGAGGCAGATTTGAATTTGACGATGCCGCAAGTGAAAGTTGAACCCCAGCAGGGAGATTATTTTGGGGTGCTTAAAAGCTTGAAGAATATTGGTTCTCGTCGTAAGATGGTTTTGTTTTTAGGTTCAAATATTGGCAATTTCACTAAACCTGAAGCAGAGCTATTTTTAAAAGAAATGACAAACTCATTGTCGCCTGGCGATATGGTTTTGATAGGTTCCGATTTGAAAAAAGACCCAAGTATTATTCAAATAGCTTATGATGACCCTGCAGGCATTACGGCAGCTTTTAACCTGAATTTATTAGAGCGCATGAATCGTGAATTGGGGGCAAATTTTGACCTCAATGAGTTCAAGCACTGGGAAACTTACAATCCAACAACTGGAGAAACAAAAAGCCACATTATTAGCAAAAAAGCGCAAACTGTGCATTTTGACTGCTTAGAAAGGTCTTTTGATTTTGGCGCGTGGGAGGCTATATGGGTCGAATTGTCGCAAAAGTATAACCTACAAGAGTTAGAAGATTTAGCGGATAAATCAGGATTTGAAGTAGTCCAACACTTTATGGATAAAAAGAATTATTTTTGTGATACTCTTTGGCGGGTAAAATCTGTCTAATTTTTTCTCAGAATTCAATCTAAAAAAAATGTCTCAATTCAAAGGCGTCGCAACTGGACGCAACCGTGAAAAATATAGCATAAAAGAATACTTGACCTACGGCGGTTTAACTCTTCTTGTTGTCGGAATGCTCGTTTTATACGCCTTTGAATTTGAGTATTTTCGTCGTTATATAGATATCTCTTCTTTTATTCTTGTCGCGCTTGCAGGCGGCTTGATATTTGGTATTGGGCTTGCTTACTTTCTCAAAGGCAAAGCCAAAAATGCCACAGAAACCGTGCAAATTTATGTTTTCTGTATCATTTCTTCTCTGATTTTTGCGCCTCTAATCTTTAGTCTGACTAATCGTATTTTTACTGTAAGTTCTTATGAAAAAGAAGTGCAAATTGTTAAAATAGACAAGCGAATGACCTCTCGATTTGGTCCTGAGAAAGGGAAGAAATTAGAACCTAATCTATTGGAAGTGAGTTATTTGAGTGAAGGTGAAAATTTTAAATTTGCGACGAAGTCTTTGACTTTGCAAGATGCGAAGCGAGGTGATATTGTTGGGTTGGAATTTAAAAAGGGGTTATTGGGGTTTGAATATATTTTGCCTGAATAATTTATTACTCATCAGAGGACTTTGACTAGTTAGTCCTCTGATGAGTAAATCAGAGGATAACTATCCTTTCTTTGCTTTAAACAATTCAAAACCCACCCAAATCGACCTAGGGCTCATATAACTAGTCCCTAACCTCACCTGTTCATTACCTATACTCGAGACAAAAGCAGAGGCAGCCAACTCGTAATTTGCCTCAGTGTAAACAACCAATCGCTCATTAATCCGAAACTGTAAGCCTGCGAAAGGGGCGACACCAGCCGATAAAGCAACGACAGTCCTATCACTAACAATACTCGCTCTCAGCCCGACAGGAAAGTCTAAGCCATAAAGTAGACGCCATTTTTCATTCTTACCAAAATCAATAAAACGCTCTTTACCAAAACGTAGACTCAAATTAATATTGGACGAAATATCATTGGAGTAAGAGGTGTTTAGATTGACTCCTGCGGAAAATCTTTTATTAGACTTCTCACCCAAGGTTTTTATGGTCAATTGGTAAGGAGAGCTGGTTATTTCGAGTTTATTTTCGATTAAAGCCGTAGCTTTTACGCTGTATTGCTTATTAAAATCTTGTGCTAAAAGGTTTAGATTTAAAGCTAGAAATGAAATTGCAAAAAGGAACTTGTTTTTCATGTTGTAAATGATTTAACTAGGTTGATAAAGTCCAAAGGTGGGGATTACTTTCCCACTAATCAAGCCCATTAACCAATGGTTAAACTGTTTAGCTTTTAAAAAGTATAAAAAAGTATTGCCCTTCATCAAGTTGATGAAGGGCAATACTTTTTCATACTTTTTCCTGTTTTTCCTATAAGCGCACAATCCGCAAAGTCTCTACTTTATTTCCAACCGTCAATCTACAAAAGTAAACTCCAGCTGCTAAACCTTTAGGTGCAAGAGGATAAGAAAAATCGCCATTATTCAGCTTTTCATCAGATAAAACCTGAATCATTTCACGACCGTGTATATCAGAAATACTTAAACTAACGGTTGCGCTTTCAGTCAAGCTAAAATGTAATCGCGTATTCTCTAAAAATGGATTTGGCGCTACCGAAAATTCAAATTCTGATACAAAATATTCCTCTACACTCGATAGAATGGTTAAGTCTAAATTGACAATACTATCACACATCTCTATTGTCCGTAAAGTATCTGAATATATGCCTGTTTCTGTATAAATAGAGCTGCCAACAGTGTAACTCTCACCTGGACTCAACACATCTACAAGGTCAATTTCATAACTCTCAAAGAAATCAATATGAATGTTTACAATACTATCACAGCCAGTAGAAGTCTGCAATTCTAAGGTGACGTCGGGGTTATTGACATCAAGAATTATCTCGCCAATTTCCTCACTTTCCGTATCACATAATTCTCTATTAATTTGCACCGTCTTGTTGCCTGGTACGTTGATATATTCTGTCTCTGTGTTACTTCCAAAAGCATTCGTGACAGTCAGTTTAACTTCATAAACGCCTCCTTCTGAGAAGCTTACGTCAGGAAATTGCAGAGTAGAAGTGGCTGGTATTCCATTCTCAAACTCCCAAAGCCATTCCTCTGGACTACTGTAGCTTTGGTCTTGCAATGACATGGTCGGTGCGCTACAATCTCCCGTAAGTTCAAAGGCAAAACCCGCTGTTGGTACCGCTTCAACTGTTACAGTTTGAGTGATTGTGTCTGAAAAACAATCATTAAACGCAACCATAGTAACCTCATACGTACCATTAGCAAAATAAAAATGTTGTGGAGTATTTCCCTCAGAGGTTTGAGTATCTCCAAAGTTCCAGCTATAGTAATAACTGTTGGTGGAAGTATTTTCAAAATTAATCCATGCACCGTCGATGACTGGATTAAAAGAGGCTTGTGGTGTTGACGTAATAGTCACGTATTCAGTGGTCGTAGTCATGTGTGAACCTGCCGAGTTTGTCGCCGTTAGAGTCACCGTAAAACTACCTCCATTTGGATAAGTAACAACAGGATTAACAGCCGTAGATATCTCAGGCACACCACCTTCAAATTGCCATAGATAAGTCGCTTCCTCTCCGAGAGAAGTGTTGGTATAAAAGACCTCTAGCCCAGGACATCCAACTTCTGTCGTCGATGTAAAAGACGATAATGGCGCTTGTAAAATATCGGCATTCTCATTAACAAAAATCGGCATAGCAGTTAATGCGATATCAGTAGCAGAAATGACTTCTGATATCTCCGTTTCTCCAAAATCCCATTCGCGTTTATACAAATCTTCTAATCCAAAACCTGTAGGAAAAGAATAAGTCGCTAGGTTTGCCTCAGAATTATCCGTATCCGTTTTTGCCCATAAAACATATGTATATTCGTCATTGCCGTCGATGAAGGCAGCACCTTTTACATCAGGCGGTAAGTTCATTGCCAGTGTTTGCGCAGCATCATATTCTCGTCCATAAAGTAGGAGAGAAGTAGTGCGTAATGCGATTCCTTCCTCATTGACAATTTGGTCGCCTGGCGAAGTTTCATCCAATCGTTGATATAGACCCATGACATCAAAAGGCGTCGTTGCGTCACCGCCGTATTGCTCTTCTGATAATTTAAAAATATTAAACTGGTGAATATCATTTTTCTGTGCTTCGATATAAGCTTTCGTTATCCAATTGCGCTGGACTTCTTCTCCACCTAAAAAGTCTTCATAATTAAATCTTGGTACATTTGCTTCCGCGATAATCCATTCTTTTGCAGGCAGACTTGTACCATAACCATAATTGAGCAATACTTCCTCAAAACGTCCCTTAGCTAAGCTAATTCCCTCTGCTGCGGCATCTGAATGACGATTGTAAGCAAAGCCACCAATATCTGTATCGTAGTAGCTCGTCGCACCATCAAAGTGCGGATAAGATTTGATACCTACAACGTCAAAATAAGCTCCACCGCCACGCTCATAACCTGGCGCGACACTTCCGTCCACAGGATTGTCAGTATTCCGCATGACAGCATCTAAAAAAGAAGGAAAGCCAATCCCAGAGATAGCGACATAATCATCTGGTTGCAAAAATTTGATAATCTCATAAGAAATCCGCAATGTCCGGATGTAGTGGAAAATCGGTGCCCTCAATTGATAATCACAAGGTTCAGGGTTATTTTCCCACCAATTTCCTGGCTCTCCTGGTGGCAAATAAGCTGTTTCTCCTGTCAAGTCAAAATCTGGTGCATTCATAATTTCCCAATATTTGACATAGGGTCCATAAGTTTGCACCATATTGTAAACATAAACTGCGTATGGGTTTTCTTCGTTAATTGGGCTACCGTCGGTACCGTCATCCCAAATATCAACGTAGAGATTTTTAAATAATTTAGACGATTCTCCTGAGCAATATTGTGTCCAATCTATAGAAGCCTCGGAAGGAAAATCTAAGGTCATTGTATTGTCCTCTATACCTAAATTAGCGTAGTGCTGAAAGGTAGAAAGGCGAATATCATAATCCCAAAAGTTTACGAAAAATTCTCCAAGGAAAGTTCGGACAGATTTTGCGCCAATACCTTTGATGCCTTCATTTGTATTACCTGCAGCGATATTCGCCACGTCTTCATCTGTCCAATTTGGGTAAAAACCAAAGTTATATCCTGCTCTAAATGCATCGTCAAAAGCGGGAACGGCATCATCTGCTGTTTCTTCTACATAATAAATAGAAGGCGCGACAGCATTCACGGTTTCAGTATGTGTGATAGGTCCGCATTCATTGGTTGTCGTCAAACTGATTGTATATTCTCCACTTTCAAAATAAACATGAATAGGAGAAGGGTCCGTACTTGTCGTTCCGTCACCAAAATCCCAGAAGAATGTCTGTGAATTAATACTCGATTCGTTCGTCAGGTTGACAATTGGACCACTGACATTACTCGTAAACATCGGCGCAGTCGGCGCCAACACAACAATATTTTGACTCTGACTAATTAACAAGTTACCTGCGGCATCAAATGCTTGCATAGTCGCCGTATAGTTGCCAGGTAAAAAGAGGTTAACCTCGGGATTTTGTAGGCTAGAAAAAATTGGATTTTCTCCTTCCGTAAATTCCCATGCCCAGCTTGTCGCAGCCAGTCCGCTTAAATCTGTAAACTGAACATTTAAAGGCGCACAACCCGTTAGTACATCTGCAGAGAAAACCTGTTCTGTCAAGAAGATAGGAACACCGGTCAAAGGAATATCTAGACTATTAATCAATGTCGATGTACCCGTCTCTCCAAAATCCCACTCTCTTCGCACAAAATCATTCATTCCCCAATCTGTTGGAAATGAATAAGTTGCACTGGCTTCTTCTGACATATCAATATCAGTTTTTGCCCAAATCACATAAATATAGTTTCCGAATTCATCTGTAAATGCGCCACCTTTTATTTCTTCTGGCAGATTCATAGCTGCTGTTTGGTCAGCGTCATATTCTTTCCCATATAGCATTTCAGTTGCTGTCCGCATCGCAATGCCCGCATCATTTGCTTCATTAAAATAACCGTCCTCGACTGATAACTGATAATATAAGCCCATGATGTCAAACTCATCTGCAGCCGTTTCATCTGTCAGGTCTTCTGCTATTTTATAAATATCCAATTGGACAAAATCGTCTGCGGCACAAGCAACGTAAGCTTTAATCATAAAATTGCGCTGCGCCTCTGTCGAGCCAATGTAATCACCGTATTGGACACGTGGCAAATTGCACTCTGTTATCGTCCACAATTTTTCAGGATAAGTAGCGCCGTCATAGCCATAATTGTCCAAAACCTCTTGATATTGTCCTCGCGTTCTGTTAAATCCTTCTGCCGCTGCATCAGAGTGTCGGTAGTTGATAAAACCAGCAATTTCATCACTATATTCTCTCAGACTGCCGTCAAAGTGAGGATAAGAGTGAAAACCCATTACATCAAAATAAGCACCGCCACCCATAGGATAATCTGCGGAGATGGAACCGTCATCTGGATTATCTGTATTTCTCATTATTGCATCCAAAAAAGAAGGATAACCTGTTCCTGAGACTACAACATAGCCCGTTTCGTCAACAGACTTTATTATTTCCCAACTAATGCGCAAAAGGCGTACATAATTAAAGATAGGTGCGCGTAATTTGTAATCGCAAGGGTCTGGATTGTTTTCCCACCAATTTCCTTCTTGACCTGGCAAAAGGAAACCTGTATTGCCTGTATAATCAAAACCTGGTTCATTCCAAATCTCCCAAAAACGCACATAATCTTTATAAGTATTCACGACCTCCCAAAGATAGGCTGCATAATGATTGTCGTCATTGTAAGGTGTGCCATCTGTGCCGTCGTCCCAGATTGGTTCGTACATATTAGCGAACAATTGAGACTGAATTTCGGAACAGTAAAAAGTCGTATCTTGATTTTCCATACCAGGGAAACCAACGATGACCGTATTGTCTCTTATATCTAAATCGAAATAATGCTGAAAGGTTTCTACACGCGCATCCACGCCCCATTCGGAGGTGAAACTTTCAAAAAGTCCAGGACGTAAAGCCTTTGCGCCAACGCCTTTATTACCTATTTCGATATTGCCCGCAGCAAGGTCTGCCAAGTCTTCATCAGTAAAGCCAGGATACAAACCACTATTCAAGCCAGGTCGAAAACCACCCTCATAGGGCGTCACTTGGTCGTTTGCGGTATAATCTACTTGAGCAGATAGGGGAGTAATAATCAGAAAAGACAGGACGAAAAAAATAAGTTTGTCCATAGCGTTGTTCTATTTTATAGGGAAAATTGTTGTGTTTGCAAATCGGAAATCAAAGCCTTCTCATTACTAAGTCGTTGTCTCTCAAAGAAAGACATATAGTACTTAAGTGTAAATTGTGTTATTTAATACAGAGGGAGCAGAAATGAATATGTTATTCAGAAAAAATCTGAGGGAAGATTAGAGTGTAAATGTACTAATATTCAGGTATAATTTCTTATTTTTTTAAGTTTTTTTGTTTGTTTAAGAGAATTGTCTATGTTAGGACACATATCAAAAATGTAGTATATTTCCTTGCGCTCCAATGATTATTCGGAGTTTAATATTCAACTCAAACTATAGACATAAAATACATTTTTCGACAAGTTCAATACTCACAGTTATCAATTTTACTACCTTTACACAAAATCATAAAACTGAATTAAATAATATGAAATTCGTAAAAATTACCCTTTTATTTTCACTTTTCCTTATTACTCAGCCGACACAAGCACAATATCACCAGTCTTTGTATCCAGAGTTAGAAGGTGATGCTCTATTAGAGGCAGTAAAAGATTACTTTACACCGAGTAACGTTCCTGCGTCTAACTTTGCAAGGGATGTTTTATACTCTGAAATATACAATGTCAATGGCTTTGTAAGTTGTGTTTACACAGGTTTTACTATTCAATTGCCTGCGGGAGACCCATCATCGGGCGCATTTGAATTAGGGATTAATGCAGAACATACCATGCCACGTAGCTTTTTAGAAGGTACAAATCGCGAGTTTGATTTGCATAACTTGTATCCAACCCGTGTCAATGTCAATGGCGACCGTAGCACTTTTCCATTCACAAATATTAATGACAGCCAGACAGATAGTTGGTACTATTTAGACTCTGAGCAAAGTAATATTCCAACTAATAATATCGACTCTTACAGTGAACGTGTTAATGGTTTTTTTGAACCACGTGAAGACCACAAGGGTAATGTAGCACGTACAATGATGTACACTTATGCCGTCTACGGAGACGTCATTGAGAGTAATGCTCCTCAGTATTTTGAGCAGCAAAGACAGACGCTTTGTGAATGGCACGTTCAAGACCCTGCTGACCAAGCAGAATATGACAGGACTTATTTGATTGGAACTTACCAAAATGACCTGCCTAATCCATTCGTAATAGATTGTACATTGGCAGAGCGTACTTTTTGTCAAGATGTACAGATACAATGTGTTTTACCTCCTCTTAGCTCGAATAAAAACGAAGATTTGCCAGCATTAAACATGACTGCTCAAAATCCTTTTTCTTCACAAACAACTATACAGTATGAATTAGAAACAACAGGACATTTGCGTCTAAGTGTCTTTGATGCACAAGGTAGAATGGTAGAGGAGTTGAAAAATGAAAAGCAAAATTCTGGTGCATATTCTGTTGATTTACAAGTGAATAGTCAAAAAGGATTGTATATTGTCGTATCCGAGTTAACTATTAATGGAAAAACTAGAGTTGATTTTTTAAAGTTAATCCAAGAGTAAAATTCTATTTAGTTTGTGTTGTTAGGAGTGGTAATTTATACCACTCCTAACAACACAAAGGATACAGTAGACTTTAGAATTGAGGTTTTAATCGCATTTCTAATAAGGGAGTTTGTAATAAATAACCTAAAGGAAATTTCCAAAGTTCACCAATGACCAAAGAAGAATTATTTAAGCTCATCAATGCCGAAATTCTCGTTGAATCATCACGTAATGAGATAATTTTCATCACGACCGATGAGAAGATTGTATTTATGAATCCTAAAGCCTTGCAGCTGCGGGGTATGAGAAAAACAGCAGACTATAATGATTTAACTCTAAAAGATTTATATAGTCAAGGGACAGATATTGAACTAAGAAATATTTTATCTAAACTGGTAAATCGAAAAGTTATTTTTACTGATTTATGCACTTTTAATAACGTTACGAATAAACGGATTTACTTAGATACTCGTGTAAATGCCTTTCGTACAGAAGATAAAAAACTGCAAGGATTTGTAATCATTAGCTTTGATGTAAGTAATGAAGTCGCAGCACGAAAAGAACTCGTTCGTAGTCAAAATTATCTATTCTCTATTATCGAGACGGCATCAGATGGAATAGTAACGATTAACTCCGAAGGAATAATCCAATCGGTAAATAAAGCTGCTGCTCGTCTCTTCGATTATGAACCAGAAGAAATGACTGGGCAACATGTAAGCATGATGATGCCACTCCAGTACGGAGAAAAATACGATGCTTATATTCATAATTATTACCACAAAGAGACGGAAAAAACAATTGGAATAGCACAAGAGATTGAAGGTCTAAAAAAGAATGGAGAAACCTTTCCATTTCGTTTAAATACGAGTAGAGTTATAGTCGAAGAGGGTACTTTTTTTACTGGTATTGTTCATGATTTGACTGAGCAGAAAAAAGTAGAGAAAAAACTAAAAGAGCTCAACAAGGAACTAGAGCAACGTGTACATGACCGTACAGAAGAGTTAGCTGATACCGTTAATAAATTGCTCAAAGAGGTAAGAGAAAGGAAAAGTGCTCAAGCTCTTTTGGTCAGTAATGAAGTTAAAATAAAGGAGTCCTTGAAAAAGGAAAAAGAGCTCAGCGATTTAAAAAGTAGGTTTATTTCTATGGCTTCTCATGAGTTTAGAACACCTTTATCTGCGATAGGCTTATCTGCCTCCTTGATTGGAAAATATAATGACACAAATGATAGTACCTCTGAAAAACGTCAAAAACATATCGAACGCATACAGTCAAATATCAAGACGGTAACTGATATTCTGAATGACTTTTTATCTTTGAGTAGACTAGAAGAAGGCAAACTAGAGTTTAATCCAGTGCCTCTGAATGTGAGATACTTTGCAGAGAAAATTATTAATGATTTAACGGGCTTCAAAAAAGAAGACCAAAAAATTAATTACTCACATATAGGAGATAAGTCGCAAGCAAATTTAGACTCTCGACTATTAAAAAATATTATCATTAATCTCTTAAGTAATGCCGTCAAGTACTCAACAAACGACGGAATTATTAACTTTCAAACGGAAATAAATCCCACTCACTTTCTTATAATGGTACAAGATAATGGTATTGGTATTCCGAAAAAAGACCAAGAGTTCTTGTTTGACCGTTTCTTTCGTGCAACAAATGTGTCTAACATTCAAGGTACAGGATTGGGTCTAAATATAGTCAAGCAATATGTCAAAATTATGGGAGGAAATATTACTTTTGAAAGTGAAGAAAAAAAAGGAACAACATTCGTGGTTACGATTCCTTTAAAAATACAAGCTAATACCGTGTAACAGAAGTAGATTGACATTTTGAAGAGGCTATTTTTTGTTTTAGCGAGGCATAAATTTTTCGCGTAGCCCCGTGTTTACGGTAAAAATTTACGTTCTTTGACAAATCTCGTGATTTGTCGGAGGACCAAAATTTATAACGAAGCAAAAATGAAAAAAGCCTGTCCCGACGCTTTACTAATGAAAGTCTTGAATGATTGTACCCCATTAATTGTCAGATTTATTCATAGACCGTGCTAAACTAACCTACCATACAAATGAAAAAAATACTCCTAATAGAAGACAATCTTGATGTCCGAGAAAACACAGCTGAAATTCTAGAACTTTCTGGTTATGAAGTAGCTACCGCCGAGAATGGAAAAAACGGCGTGCAAAAAGCTTTAGAATCACAATTTGACCTCGTGATTTGTGATATTATGATGCCTGAATTAGACGGTTATGGGGTATTACGAATCTTAAGTAAAAATCCCAAAACAAACTCTATTCCCTTCATATTTCTATCTGCAAAGGCTGAAAAGCAAGACTTTAGGCGCGGCATGCAGTTAGGTGCAGATGATTATTTGACAAAACCATTTGATGATGTAGATTTATTAAATGCAGTTGAATTACGTCTTAACAAAGCAGCACAACTCGATATAATTGACGTGAATACTCCTGACGCTAATGGTTTAAAAACTTTTATTAATGAGGTAAGTGGTTTTCGAAAACTCAATGAACTGTCGAATGACAGAGAGATTCGACATTACCGCAAGAAAGATAAAATTTTTAACGAAGGAGAATTGCCACGGTATGTTTACTATATCAAATCGGGCAAAATAAAGATTTTCAGAACAAATGAAGAGGGTCGTGAATTGATAGTTGCCCTCATAGGCCCAGGAGAATTGTTTGGTTATCTAACTTTACTAAAAGGGAGTAATTATCCAGAATCTGCGGTAGCTATGTCAGATGCAGAAATTAGTATTGTTCCTAAAGAAGATTTTTATTCTCTCGTCTATAATGACCGAGATGTTGCGGGACATTTCCTCAAATTATTAGCTAGTGACCTATTAAATACCGAAGAACAACTCATTGGTTTAGCCTATAATTCGGTACGCAAACGCGTAGCAAATGCTCTAATTCATTTAAGAAATCGTTACGAAAAAGAAGGGGAAGACGGAAAATTTACTATCGCTATTTTAAGAGATGATTTAGCAAATATGGTAGGCACGGCAAAAGAGACTGTTATTAGAATGCTCTCAGATTTTAAAGAAGAAAAACTCATTGAAATCAAAGGAAGTAAGATTACAATAGTGGATGAGAAAGCTCTTGAAGATATGTGGCAATAAAAATTACGATTGGTGAAGTAGCTTTAAGGCTCAATTTATTAAATCACTTTTACTAACAAGACGAGCAATGTAGACATATTGTTGTTCTAAAACAAAAAAATTGATAATTTTCAGTGCTATTTTTTAAGTATAATCCCAACAAATTGCGTCCTTTGGCGCATGGAAAATACAGTAGACAAATTATCTAATTTATTTGAGAAACATTTCAAGGAAAAAGTAACGGATGTGGTGGCTATTCCACCTTCTGGTTCTTCTCGCCGTTACTATCGTTTGTCCAGCAAAAATCAATCTGCTATTGGAACTTTTGGAGACAATAAGGAAGAAAATGAAGCCTTTTTTTCTTATACAAAGCATTTTAATAATCTAGACTTAAATGTACCGAAGTTATTCATTATTGCAGATGATAAACTGCATTATTTGCAAGAGGATGTCGGCGCAAAAAGCCTCTATGAACTACTCCCTGAAAATGGCGAAAGTTTTGATAAAAACTTGATTTTTTTGTATAAAAAATCACTCGAAAAGCTAGCATATTTACAAATCAAGGGTGGTGAAAAATTTGATTATTCGGCAGCTTATCCACGAGCTACATTTGATAAAACTTCTATGCTGTGGGATTGTAATTATTTCAAATATTACTTTCTCAAACCTACCAATATTCCTTATGATGAACAAGCTCTAGAGGAGGATTTTACTGAGTTAACTACATATCTTTCAGCAGAAAAAAGTGATTATTTTCTCTTTCGCGACTTCCAGAGTCGCAATATTATAGTAGAAGAAAACGAACCTTATTTCATTGATTATCAAGGAGGTAGGCAAGGTGTATTACAGTATGACTTGGCTAGTTTACTTTTTCAGGCTAAGGCAAACATACCGCACAAAATTAGAGAAGAGTTATTAGATTACTACATTTCGGTTGCTGAGAAGTTGACTACAATTAACACACCTCAATTTAAGAAATATTACTACGCTTTCGTTCTCATTAGACACATACAAGTCTTGGGTGCTTATGGTCTGAGAGGATTAATTGAACGCAAAGAACACTTCCTTAAAAGTATTCCTTTTGCCTTGAAAAATATTGAGTGGATTTTCTCTAAAAAAAGCCCTGAAATTGAGTTACCAGAACTAAAACGCGTTCTTTTAGCCTTAGCAAAATCTGACCAATTCAGACCCTTTGACAAATCAGCATCCGAAGAGAAAAATCTCGTCGTGACTGTCCAAAGTTTTAGCTATAAAAAAGGCGGAATTCCACCTGACCCTTCAGGTAATGGGGGAGGTTTTGATTTCGATTGCCGCTTTCTGCACAATCCAGGTCGTTATCAGCCTTACAAAAAACAAACAGGACTGGACAAACCCGTTATTGAATTTTTAAGAGCAGAAAGTACCATTGATGCATTCTTACAAAATTGCTATAAAATAACGGATGAGGCTGTCGAAAACTATTTAGAGCGCAATTTTGACTCTTTAATGATAAGTTATGGCTGCACTGGTGGTCAACACCGTTCTGTTTATTCTGCGGAAGCTACAGCAAAACGACTACGCGAGAAGTATGGTGTAAAGGTCATTTTGAGGCATAGAGAAAGGTTGAGTTGGCCTAAATAATATTTTGAATAGCCTGTCAAAATAATTTTTAATCGTTTTAAAATACACCATTAAATGAAAATATACCACAATCCACGCTGCGGCAAAAGCCGTCAGACTTTGGCTTTATTAGAAGAAAAAGGGAAAAGCCCCGAAGTCATTCGTTACTTGGATACGCCACCAACCAAAGCAGAATTACAGGAGATTTTACAAAAACTAAACATCTCAGCAGAAAACCTCGTCCGTAAAAATGAGAAGCTATTTAGAGAGAACTTCAAAGGACAGGAATTTGATGAAGAGGCTTGGCTAAATTTATTAGTTGACAATCCCAAATTGATAGAGCGCCCTATAGTTATTAACGGCGATAAAGCTGCAATTGGAAGACCGCCAGAATTAGTTTTAGAAATTCTGTAAAATCGTTCAACTTTTTCATGCTTAAAATCGTTTTCCCCGCATGGAAAATTTAAAAAATAAAACAGCTCTAATCACGGGTGGAACAAAAGGGATAGGTTACGGAATTGCAGTTTCGATGCTACATGAAGGCATGAACGTCGCTATTACAAGTCGTAGTCAAGAAGCGGCAGATGAAGCCGCTGCTGAACTGAATAAGTTGGGTAAAGGACGCGTTATAGGTGTAGCAGCAGATGTACGCTCGATGGAAAGCCAAAATGCTGTGGTAGCAACGACAATTAAAGCATTTGGTGCCTTGGATATACTTATTGCTAATGCTGGTGTTGGTCATTTTGCAAGTATTGAAGACCTAACGGTAGAGCAATGGAATTCTACTATTGATACCAACCTTACGGGTGTTTTTTATAGCGTAAAGGCAGCTACAGAGGCGATTAAAAAGGCGAAAGGTTATATTATCACTATCGCAAGTCTGGCAGGAACGAACTTTTTTGCAAAAGGTGCAGCTTATAATGCCAGTAAATTTGGATTAGTAGGATTTAGCCAAGCAATTATGTTAGATTTGCGCCAATATGGTGTAAAAGTAACGACGATTATGCCTGGTTCTGTCTCGACACACTTCAATGGTAATACTCCTGATGATGCAGATGCTTGGAAAATTCAGCCTGAAGATTTAGGACAAATGACTGTTGATTTATTGAAAATGAACCCACGTACACTGCCTAGTAAGGTGGAAGTACGTCCAGCTATGACAAGTAAAAAGTAAGGAAAACTAAAAAATAATTATCCCCCATTTTATTTTTTAGCAGTAAACGTGTCGAACATTCTATGAATGTTCGACACGTTTTATTGAATTTATAATCCTGAGAAACACTATGAACAAAATTAAACTTATTCACAAAGCACGGGAAATCTTACAAGAGCATTTAACAGACTCTTCGGATATTCACTTAAATCATCATGTGGGCATTCGCGCTATTGGTTTAGCACGTATTGATTGGACTGTAGCAGCTAATGAAATTCGTTCACTCTTTGCAGGTCAATGGAAAAATGGAATGCTTCCCAATATTATTTTCGGAAAGAAAAGCGAAGTAGATAGCCCCTTAGTTAAAGATTTTTGGAAGGTTGAAAACCATGAATTTTCTCCTGATACGGTTTTTACTTCTGGTGTAACTCAAGCACCCATTTTTGGCTTTGTACTGTTAAAAATGTATGAATTAGCAGAAAAAAAAGAAGAAGCACTGTCCTTTTTACGGGAAATGTATCCCAAAATACACGACTTTCATAACTATCTATACACAAATCGAAACTCCGAAGAAGAAGGTTTGATTGCACTTATTCATCCATACGAGGCGGGAACAGAGGGTTCGCCTCTTTGGGATTCTGTCTTGGACAAAATGACTATTGAGATAGATAACGTAACGAAAGAACTGAAAGGAGAGGAGAGTAGACAGTATGATTATGAAAGGTATCTGAATTTGATTTCTCTATTTCAGGAAAATGATTTCGATGAGGCAAAAATTGAGAAGAAGTGTCCTGTCCGCGTACAAGACCCATTTTTCAACGCAATCCTATCTTGGTCAAATGAAGCTATGATTGAGATTGGGCGCATTCTAAAAGAAGATGTGACGGACTTTGTTTTATGGAATGAGCTGACTGTTTATTCTATGAATGAGAAATTATGGGATGAGGAGCAGGGAATTTATAATGCGTATGATTTGGTAAATAAAAGATTCATACCAGGAGATACGCTATCTGGTATGTTGCCAATCATGACAGATGTTCCCGATATTGACCAAGCCGAGAATATTCTAAGAAACATAAAGGATGAATTTTTCAGTGGAACTAACGAAAATCCCATGTACTTGTGTCCAACTTATGATGTAACTGCGGAAAATATTCAATTAGGTAAAAAACAACGAGGAGCAGTCTCTATTTATCAAAACTGGTTACTATATCAGGGGTTAAAACGGTTTGAAATGACTACTATCGCTCAAAAAGTAAAAAGTGATAGTCTAGAACTAGCTGGAAAGTACGGTTTTTGTGAGTCTTTTAATGGAAAAAGAAATGTAGCAAGTACGCCTAGTTTATCAGACGATAGCACCTGCGCGGCTATTTTATTAGATTTTCTTTTAGAAGAATAATTTAAAAGAGAGTCTAATAAGAGATATATCAATAGTGTCTTAACTTAAGTATAAAAATATCAAATATTATTAACCTTAATTCATTATTGGCACAAACTTTGCAAATTTTCTAATGTAAGTTTTGGTTAAAAATTTGTAAGATTTTAAAAAGCCTGTACGAGAGTACAGGCTTTTTGTTTTTCCTGATTAGTAGATTTTCTACTTACTCTATCCTTTGTAATAAGACAACTAAAGTTATCACTGCTGTAGCTTGTGCAATTGTATTTGCCACAACTTTCCCCCAATCAATTGGCTCTTTTTCTTCTTTCTTTTTCTTCTCCTTTTTAAATGGGACAATAATAGTCGAACCTTCTCGTATCTTAGGATAAATTTTCACTAGACCTAGATTAAGAGTATTTTCAATCTGTCCATTGGGATGTTGTACAGATATCTTTCCTTTTCTTGCATTATCCGCAAAACCAGCAGCATATTCATTTACATATTCACGCGCATTCTTAGACTCTAAGAAAGGGACAGAAATTTTACCATCTGCAATTACTTCATCCAGATAAAGGTCACGCGCACGTGTTGCCCCTTCTATTGTTACGAGTTCTTGCGCTTTTGGAATGTAAAGAATATCTCCTTTTTTCAGAGTAATGTTAAAGCGAGAACTAGGATTTTTCAAAATATCTTTCAAGTCGATAACTACATAACCAACATTACCTTCTGAACGAAATAAAGTAGCAGCAGGTGGAAAAGCTGCTCTATTAAGACCTCCTGCGCGCTTAACTAAATCTGAAATACGTTCGTTTTCCTCAATGATAGGGTAGGTTCCAACATAATTAGCTTCACCTTGAATACTTACCATTTCTTGCTTGTTAAATCCTGGTATGTAACGAACGGCAATAATATCATAAGGTGCCAGAGAAAATTGACCGTCCCCTTTAATAACGTTAAGGTCCTTATCAATTTCAAGAGTAGCTACTATTGTTTTTGTTGGTTGATTATCTTCGACAACTAGACGAAAAACTTCTACTCTGTTTTTTGCAGCTGCAAGTTTTACACCACCCGATAGACTCAAAACATCCTGCAAGGTTAAAGTCTCATCCCATTGATATTCACCTGGCTCTCTTACCGCACCAATAATATCAACATAGGAATCTTCCGCAAATATTTTATAAGAAAACACTTCTATTGTGTCTCCAGGATTCAATAAAACATTATCAACAGAAGTTGGATTAT